>NZ_CP028136.1:312867-625734 GCF_003024155.1 Christiangramia fulva | reverse complement strand
TAAAGTACAGTCAGCCGGAGATCTAAAGGCTCAACGAAAAGCCTTTGCCGATTTGAGCCTTGAAATGAGCAAACTGATTAAAGGAGGAAAGCTCTCCATGGGCGCAGTATATATGGAGTTCTGCCCAATGGCGAACAACAGCGAAGGAGCCTACTGGCTTTCTAATGAAAAGAACATCCGTAATCCGTTCATGGGCGCTAAAATGCCCGGCTGCGGAATGGTAAAGGAAACTATTGAATAGTAATAAAGTCCTGCATTCTATGGGTGGAATGATCTCCCCCAAGGTCATTCCGCCCATCGGCAGGCACAAAAACTATGAAAGCCAAAATTAAAATTCTCGGAGTGCTTCTGCTAAGTTTTGTAATGTTTACAAGCTGTAATCAAAGCGCTGAAAAAAAGAAACCGATTGCTGAAACCACTGTCTTGCCGGCTGACAAAACTATTAAGGTCGGGGAGCAGGTGTCTTCGGAGCTGGTTTGTATGGTAAATGATGCCTATATGGGCAAACCTCAGATCCCGGTTGAAGTTAATGGTAAGATGTATTACGGATGTTGTAATATGTGCGTGGAAGCCTTGAATAACAAAGAGAGTGCAAGGCAGACTACCGATCTGGCTACAGGAAAAAAAGTAGACAAATCCCAGGCTTTTATAGTGCTGTTGAATCAGCAAGGGAAGGTGGCTTATTTTGAATCGGAAGAGACCTATAAAGGTTTTCTCAAAACAGGAAAATAATCGGTTTGACTGATGGTTTTACTGTTAATGTTGTGTTATGCATGACTTGGTATTTATTTCAGGAAAGTATCTTTTGGTAATATTTCTAAAAAATCTTCTGAAATGAACAACCAGAATTCACATTTTGGATAGTCATGCTGTATTTAAGATAAAAAATAACAGACTTTAATTCAGAAGTCAAATGAGAGAAGTAAAAGCATTTATTCGGGAAGAGAGAACCGTTGAGGTAGTTGAAGGTTTACGAAAGGCTGGTTTCAGAAGCCTCACTGTCTCTCCCGCAGAGGGTACAGGTAAGTTTACAGGAAAAAAAGCTATGCCTTCACTGCAATTCCCGGTTACCCATAGCAAAATGACCAATTTGCAGATCGTATGCCGAAAGGAAGATGTTGAAGAGATTGTGAAGATTATTCATAAACATGGCAGCCGAGATAAGCAGGGGGAAGGATTGATCTATATTTCTGAAGTCCTTGAACTTTATAAAGTCAGGACCGGAAAGAAAAGCAGGGAGGATATATAAAGCCTTCCGGAATATATTGAACTATGCAACCAAAAGAGAAATGAAAGAGATAATGTTTAGAAGAATACTATTACTGGTTATAATATTAAGTGGAGCAGTGGCTTTTGCACAGAGGCCCGCTTCGGTAGAAGGGAACGTGGACAATTTACCCATTCACGAATACAACCTGGTGATCGATAAAGAAACGGTGAACTTCACCGGCAAAGATGTGGAAGCGATGACCATAAATGGCCAGATTCCCGGTCCCACGCTCGAATTTACCGAAGGTGAATACGCAAAAATTCATGTGACCAATAAAATGGATGTGGAAACTTCGGTTCACTGGCACGGGCTGTTGCTTCCAAACTTTTATGATGGAGTGCCGTATTTAAGCACGCCACCCATTGAACCCGGGGAAACCTTTACCTACGAGTTTGCGCTAAAACAGGCTGGAACCTACTGGTATCATTCTCATACTGGTCTTCAGGAACAAAAAGGGGTTTATGGATCGATTCAGATCAATCCTAAGGAAAAAAGTTTTGATTATGATAAAGACCTGGTTTTAGTTTTATCAGACTGGATGGATGAAAATCCCCGACAGCAGCTGCGAAATTTGAAGCGCGGTAATGAGTGGTACCTGATCAAAAAAGGTCAGGTGCAAAGTCTTAACAAAGTTTTGAAGAAGCATGCTCTGGGGGCAAAGCTTAAAATGTCATGGCAGCGAATGCCCGATATGGCCATTTCAGATAACATGTATGATATGTTCCTTATCAACGGAAAAAACAAAAAGGATTATCCCGATTTTAAACCGGGTGAAAAAGTAAGGCTTCGTTTTGTCAACGCTTCTGCCGCTACCTATTTCTGGCTGACTTTTGGTGGGGAAGACCCGATGCTGGTGTCTGCCGATGGGCAGAATGTGGTTCCGGTGAAAAAGAACAAGACCCTTATCGCAGTAGCTGAAACTTATGATTTTATTGTGACCATTCCGGAAAGCGGGAAACTTGAAGTAAGGGCGACTGCTCAGGATGGATCGGGCCATGCTTCGGCGTATATTGGAAACGGAGAAATTCTGGAAGCTCCAAAAGTTCCGAAGCCTGATCTGATAGAAAATATGAAACGCATGATGGCCATGGATATGAAAATGGGTGCCCCGGCTTCCAAATTCAGGCCACATAAGAACGATTCCATAGAAGTGATGAAAAAATACGGTATGGACATGGGCGAAATGAAAATGAGTGGCGATAGGCAGATGGATATGAATGGCAAAGAAGACCATAAAATGGATATGGAGAAAGGGGAGATGAATATGAAAAAGGATTCGTCGCAAATGCACATGGAAAAAGGAAAAATGGCCATGAAAAAAGATTCTTCCGGAATGAAAATGCAAATGGACGGCATGAAAATGAAAATGGGGTATGTAATTCCCGATTCGCTGGTGATTGGGGATAATATGAAGACAGCCGGAAATCCTAAATTCAATTACGATTATCTGAGAGCGCCACATAAAACGACTCTGGACCCCAATAAGCCTACCCGCGAACTGCTCTTTAACCTTACCGGAAATATGAACCGGTATGTGTGGAGTATCAATGGAGTGCCACTTTCTGAAACCGATAAGATCAAGATCAACCAGGGAGAAAAGGTGAGGATCACTTTAAATAACCTTACCATGATGCACCACCCCATGCACCTACACGGGCACTTTTTCAGGGTGTTGAACAAGAACGGAGAATATTCTCCGCTGAAGCACACTGTGGATGTCGCGCCTATGCAGAAAACGGTCATAGAATTTGATGCCAATGAGTATGGAGACTGGTTCTTCCACTGCCATATCCTGTATCACCTGAACAGTGGTATGGCCAGGGTCTTCAGTTATAAAGGTGCCCGGGATGAAAGGTTAAAAGAATATCCTTTAACCAAACTGACAACAGAGACGGACCAGATGTTTACCTGGGGTGAAGCCACTGCAGCCAGTCATATGAGTGAATTTTACCTCACTTCAACCAATATCAGGAACCAGTTTACCCTAAGAGGTGAATACGGATGGAATAAAAACCTCGAAGCCGAAATTAGCTATGAACGTTATCTGAATGATTATTTTAGGGTTTTTGGAGGTGTGAATGTTGAAAATGAGATGGAAGACAGCCTGGACGATATTGAGACCACCGGTGTGGTTGGTATTCGCTATCTATTACCGTTGCTTATTAATTCTGACCTGCGAATCGATAGTAAATTACGGCCCCAAATTGGTCTTGATGCTGAGGTAATGGTATTTCCGAGAATTGCGGTTTTTGGTGAATATGAGTACCAGATGGACTTTGGTTGGGTGAACGATCTTCCTTCCGGAAGCAATTATGAAAGTGAAACAACCTGGCAGGTAGGATTGGAATATGTGCTTGGCAAGAACTTTAAACTGATGGGAAGTTACGACAACCGTTTTGGAGCGGGAGGCGGTCTTTCCGTACTATTCTAGGTCAATGCCGATGATTAAGCTTAGAAAATTGTTTAAATTGTAGAGAATATCGAAGAAATCTAATAAAAGAAGAAACTCTTCTTATTGAATACTAACTTAAAATTATTCTCATTATGAAAAAAAACCTTTTTTTTCTAAGCTTTCTTTTGTTTGGAATTTTTGTTCTGAATGCACAAAAGAATAGTGTGCAATCATCAGCTGAACCCGTAAGCATTCATAAAGTCATACAGGATGACCAACCTGCTTCAGGTTCGGCTGATACTTCAAGTAGTAATCAGGATGTACAGGCCTCTTTTGACCAGTTCCCGAATTTGCACCCGTTGGTAGTACATTTCCCTATCGTGTTGCTGCTTCTGGCGGCTTTGCTTCAGATCATTCAGCTTTTTGTAATGAACAGGAATATGGATTGGGTAATTTTTCTGGCCGTGGGTTGCGCATTCATTGGCGCTTTTGCAGCGGGAGAGCTATTCCATCCTCATGCTCATGAGCTTAGTGAAATGGCTAAAAAAGTTATGGGACAGCATGATAAATTCGCCGAGTGGACTATTTATTCCAGTGCAGCAGCAGCTGTTCTTAAGCTTATAAGCGTCTTTTTTGTCAAACAAAAACGTGGTTTTGAGATTGCCGTTGCGGTTGTTTTATTGTTTTCTGCCTATTCGGTAGCAGAGGCTGGACATTATGGAGCCCAGCTGGTATATATTGAAGGTGTTGGACCTCAAGGGTCTCACGTTGAAGGCGAAGAGCAGGGACATTAAGGATATATAAATTATAAAACTGAAGAGCGAACTTTATGGAAGAATTTTTGGATCAATGGGGCAAAGCCTCCTTTACGGCCATTGGCTTTTTCTGGAAATCTGGATGGGCCTTTGTATTAGGGTACGGCATTAGCGCTATGATTCAGGCTTTTGTTCCAAAGGTTAATCTCACCCGTTATATGGGGAAACTGAATGTGAAAAGTGTATCGGTTTCCACCGCTTTCGGGGCCATAAGTTCTTCCTGCTCTTTCGCGGCACTGGCCACAGCAAGGAGCCTCTTTCTTAAGGGAGCTCACTTTATTACCGCAGTAGCTTTTATGTTTGCCTCCACGAACCTGGTTATTGAACTGGGTATCCTTATATTCATTTTTTTAGGTCCGGAATATGTCGTGGCTGAAATCATAGGTGGACTTATTCTTATTGCTGTAAGCTCCATACTTATTAAACTTACTTATCCTAAAAAATGGATAAATCAGGCACGTGAAAAAGTAGAGCAGGAAGCTGAAGGGGAAGAGGAAGATTTTGACTGGAGAAAGCGGATCAAGTCTAAGAAAGGCTGGTACATGGTGAGTAATAAGTTCGTTATGGAGTGGGGTATGGCCTGGGAAGATATTCTTATAGGTTTTACCATAGCCGGCTTCGTAGCAGTTTTTGTGCCTAATAGTTTCTGGGAAACCATTTTCCTCCAGGACCTTATACAGAATGCTCAAAGCCCGAGCTTTTTGATCCGTCTTGAAAATGCCGCTGTGGCCCCTTTTGTGGCGGCAATGACATTTATAGGCTCTATGGGAAATATACCACTGGCTACGGTGCTGGCTGGTTCGGGCGTGGCTTTTGCCGGAGTGATGGGCTTTATTTATTCAGATTTAATGGTGCCACCACTGGTAGACATGAACCGAAAATATTACGGTATCAAAGTAGCCTTGTACATCGCGGTAATTATGTATGTGAGCATTGTTTTTACCGCCCTGTTACTGAATTATGGTTTTGAACTGGTTGGTTTTATTCCTGAATCGACCAGGAAAATGGCGGCAGGTGATGCCTTTAAGATCGATTATACCTTCTGGTTTAATTTGTTTTTTATTGTTCTAAGTATCATACTGGTATATTTCTATATAAAAAAGAGAAAAAAAGAAGGTGACTGGAATGGGATTCTGTCAAAAAATTTTAGTTTTAAAAGAATTGTGGTATATATATTCAGTCTTATGGTTTTTTCTGGATTGATTATACATTTTATAAAAAATTAGAGGCTTATCGGTGTAAATTTTGAATACAATTTTATTTTTGCGCCGATAAATTGAAAATCTGATGATTGTAAAAAGAAAAACCGCCATGAATCTTCGAAAAATCCACCGCTATCTGGGGATTTTTATCGGGATTCAGTTTGTATTATGGACCGTGGGCGGACTTTATTTCAGCTGGACCGATATCGATGAGATTCACGGTGACCAGTTCAAAAAAATTCCGGCACAACAGGCGGGTTTTAATAACCTGAAGGGAATTTCAGCTTTATTGCCAGATTATAAAGTTAATTCGGTAAGCCTGAAAGAGATATCAGGTGAACCCTACTACTTTGTAAACCATGAATTACTGATCAATGCCGAAACGGGTGAGAAATTAGACGAGATTTCTGAGGCGGACGCGTTGAATATCGCCGGCAGACACATGAAAGATGAACTTCAGGTGAAATCGGTTGAAAAGATCAGCGAAGTGGGCGATCATCATGAATATAGGGGAGGTTCATTACCTGCTTATGTGATCAGTTATGAGCAGCCGGGAAACCTCAAGGCCTATGTAAGTGCCGGTGAAGGTGATTTTCAGGCGGTACGCTATCGTGACTGGCGCTGGTTCGATTTTCTGTGGATGATGCATACCATGGATTATCAGGGCCGTGATGATATTAATAATCTGGTACTAAGATCATTTTCGGTGCTAGGCTTGTTTACGGTACTTAGTGGTTTTGTGCTATGGTTTATTTCATCGCCAACCATGATCAAAGCTTTTAAAAAGAGAAAATAAAGTATAACTTAAATAGTAATTATGAGACGTACATTTAGAAATGCAGCAATGTTTGGTTTGATCTTAGGAATGCTGGGAACGGTATCCTGCAGACAAACCAATGATGAAGATAAAGATGCTTCTGAACCGATGCAGAATGAAATGCATGAAGGAGATATGCATGAAGAGATGAATAACAGCAATATGGATGAAGATGCCCATGTGGAAGATCAGATGTTGAACATGTCTGATGAAGATACTGTTGGAGCAGAATTTAATAATGACCAGGCTTCACAGGCGTATAAAGACTATATCGGGATTATGGAAGCTATGGTAAATAGCGATCCGGAAGCGGCAAAAGAATCGGCGAACGACCTTCAGGACGTTTATGCAGAAGATTCTGAAAATGCGAAAATCAGCCAGCTTGCTTCCAGGCTTGCTTCTACCGATGATATCAATAAGCAACGTGAAATATTTTCAGAAATTAGCGCAGCCATGGAGCCGGTGCTAAAGAACAACATCAAATCAGGAAAGATTTTCAAACAATATTGTCCAATGGCTTTTGAAGGTAAAGGAGATTACTGGTACAGTAACAGGAAAGCGATTCGCAACCCGTTCTTCGGGGAAAAAATGATGAATTGTGGCCGGACTGAAGAAACTATTCAATAATAAACATTTCAGGGCCGTTTTTTGCGGCCCTTTTTTATAGGTATGAAAGTTCAGATTAAAAATATGGTTTGTCAGCGCTGTATCCTCTCGGTAGAAGCGATATTGAGAGGTATGGGAGTTCCTTATAAAGAAGTGAGGCTAGGGGAAGTCATATTGGAACGTGAACTTTCTCAAGATGAAAATGAGGTCCTGGAAAGGGAGCTTTCGGCCATAGGTTTTGAGATGATCGAAGAAAAACAGGACAGGCTGATCAATCGCATCAAATCGATTATTATCGAAGAAGTTTATGCTGATACCCCCTCCAATTTAAAACTTTCAGAGCTGCTTTCCGAAAAGATACATTACGACTACAGCCATATCACTCATCTATTTTCTGAAGCGGAAGGAAAAAGTATTCTGAGCTTTTACAATCTTATTCGTATAGAAAGGGCCAAGGAACTTTTGGAATATGATGAATTTTCAATTGCCGAAATAGCAGATATTCTTGGATTTTCAACTCCCGCATATCTTTCTACTTCCTTCAAAAAACTTACTGGTCATACACCCTCAGAATACAAATCTTTAAAAGCAAAAGGGCGAAACACGCTCGACTCCATTTAAAAACTAAAAACTTATGAATATTGTCTGGTGCATACTGGGATGCCTTCTTTTCTTTAGTATAATAATGGACATTATTCAAACCACACTTTCCATGCAGGGAGGTGGTTGGCTTACTGGCCGAATCTCTCATTATTTCTGGAAAGCTGCGCTAAAGATATCAGGCAATAACGGTAGATCCAGGATTCTGGACCATGTTGGATATTTCCTGCTGGTCATCATCCTTACAACATGGGTGATGGTACTCTGGCTCAGTCTTTTTCTTTTGCTGAATTTTTCGGCTGAAACCGTGTTGAATTCCACCACCAAAATGCCAGCCGATATTTGGGAGAAGATTTATTACGCGGGTTATACAATTTCAACCCTTGGGGTGGGTGATTATATTGCCGGTACAAATCTGTGGCGCATTGTCACTAACATTTATTCGTTCACAGGTATTATATTTCTCACCATGTCGGTCACCTATTTTATCCCGATGATCTCAGCAGTTATCGAACAGCGAAAATTGGGGATTAAACTAAGCTCGCTTGGTGACAGCCCACAGCAAATTATTTTAAATCACTGGAACGGAAAGGATTTTAGCCAGTTTACTTCACAGGTGATGGACATTGCCGATTCGCTAATTCAGTACAGCCAGCATCACAGGGCCTATCCTATTATTCATTATTTTCACAACAGTAAAGAGAAGAATACCATTATTCTTCAGTTAGCGAAACTTTTTGAAACGCTAATTCTGATGAAATATGCCTTAAAGGAAGACGTGAAACCTTCTCTCAGAGATCTTAAACCTCTCGAAATTGCCTTTGAAAATTATACTGAAGTGATTTTTGAAGTCACCTATCTTACCCGGAAAGAAGATCAGGTGGAATTTCCTCAAACCTTAGATTTGAAAGAACAGAATATGATGTTTTCAGAAGGGGATTTTTCTGAACTTACAAAGGAGGATGCAGAAATACGTCGCGTTTTTAAAATGCTGGTTCACCAGGATGGCTGGAAATGGAATGATATTGAAAACCAATAATCTTCAAATTCAAGATTGTTGCCTCTCGTACCCGGCTACAGATTTATAATAATCTTAATAAACTTTCTTATTAACATCTTTAAATTTATTTAGGTAAGTTGAAGATTTTCAGCTTGCAAACACAACCAACCTAAATAGATTATGGGAGATCATAGTGAGAAATCCGCCGAAACGCCCGGGATGGGAAGTAGAGGTGTAACCCGCCCAATGGCCGAAAAAGAAATTAAAGACCACAACAAGGGTCATGGCGAAGGAGGTATGGATAAGGAACAGCGTATGCAGATGCTCAAAATGCATCATAAGCAAACGCTTTGGGTTTACTGGCTTATCATTCTACTTGGTTTCTGGCTCGTCATTGCTCCCCTGACCTTCGATTACGGAAATAGTATCGCTCAACCTTCCGGCGGAAGAAGCCTTTGGTTAAGCGATGCCATGCGGGTAAATATCATGTACTGGAATGATATTATCTGCGGATTTTTACTGATGATCTTTGGCTGGCGTTCACTTACTCCCAACCGCCCAATAAGCATGTGGGTCGCCTGTTTTGTGGGGATTTGGCTGAATTTTGCCCCAGTAATATTCTGGGCACCTAATGCCTTCATTTACAATAATGATACACTCGTAGGAGTGCTGATCATTGCGCTGACGATCCTCATTCCCGGCATGCCAAATATGATCACCTATATGAAAATGGGTTCTTCCGTGCCGCCGGGATGGTCTTACAATCCGTCAAGCTGGCCTCAACGCTGGATCATGATCGTGCTTGGTTTCCTGGGCTGGGTAGTTTCAAGATACCTGGGATCTTTCCAGCTTGGATATAACGGTTTTGCCTGGGATCCGTTTTTTGGAGAAAGCACCATCAAAGTACTGAATTCAAAAATGTCGCATTCCCTGCCTGTTTCTGACGGCGCTTTCGGAGCTTTGGCTTACACTTTCGAGTTCCTGATGGGATGGATGGGAAGTCCTACGCGCTGGCGAACCATGCCCTGGATGGTCACCTTCTTCGGAATTCTGGTGATCCCGCTAGGACTGGTACATATCTTTTTGGTGATCTCGCAGCCAATCGTTGTGGGTGAATGGTGCACCTTTTGTTTACTGGCAGCAGGAATTATGTTGCCTATGATCCCATTGGAATTTGACGAGGTGATCGCCATGGGACAGCATATGGTGCAGGCCAGGAGAAGAGGTGATAATATGTGGCACGTGTTCTGGAAAGGCGGTAAGGCTTTTGAAGAAAATGAAGATACCCGCAGCGCCGATTTAATGGATCTTCCCAACAAGCCCATGGCTGTTTTTAAGTCGTCGGTTTGGGGAGTGAGTGTACCATGGACGCTTCTGATCTCCACAATTTTAGGAATAACCGCGATGTTTATGCCTGCTGCTTTCGGCATCAGTATTGAAAGCATGCCGGCCCATATCTTTCATCTTACTGGTGCTTTGATCACCGTAGTTTCGGTGATAAGCATGGGCGAAATTGTGCGTTTGGGCAGGTACATCAATATTCTTCTGGGCCTCGGTTTAGCGGTCGCTCCCTGGTTTACTTCCGCTTCTGAAATCACGCTGAACATCATCGGGGTTGGAATTGGCCTGGTAGTTATTTTGCTTGCATTTCCACGAGGGGTTATCAAAGAAAAATATGGCCTCTGGGATAAATATGTAAAATAAAAATTGAAAGCTTTTTCAAAGATCCTGTAATTCTTTCGGAATGTCTTCCTGTAACTTTGTTAAGTCAATAAAAGGCATTAAAAATGAAACATACTTATAAAATCACCGGGATGACCTGTAATGGCTGTCGCTCGCATGTGGAAGAAACCCTGAATAAAGTCAAAGGAGTTGAAAAGGCGCATGTTGATCTCAAAAAAGCTGAGGCTGTAATTGAAATGAAGAAACACATCAAAATTTCAGAATTCCAGGATGCCCTTGCCCAGGACGGTGGTAATTATCAAATTCATTTACCTGAAAAAAGTCCGAAAGGAGATAAAATGACCCACACCTACCGGGTGGAAGGAATGACCTGCAATGGCTGTCGGTCTCACGTTGAAAAAGCATTGAGTGGAGTTAAAGGTGTTATCCAAGCTTCTGTAAATCTTGAAAAAGGGGAAGCTGAGATTATAATGGATCATCATATTGAGTTGGAAACCTTCGAAAAAGCGCTTCAGGAAAGTGGTGGTAATTATCATATTATGATGCCGGAAGATCATTCTAAAGAAGAAAAACCCATGACCCATACCTACGAAATTGTGGGGATGACCTGCCTGGGTTGCCAGTCTAATATTGAAAAAGAATTAAACGCCGTTGATGGTGTGATCGAGGCAAGAGTGAATCTTGAAAAGGCCAAAGCTGTAATCAGCATGAAGCGGCATATTAATATTGAGGAGTTTCAGAAAGTGCTGGAAGATATGGATGGCCATTACCAGATCCATCTTCCGGGAAAAGCACACAAACACCATTCTTCAGAAAACAAGAAAAAGAAAGCAAAAGGTCAGGGAACCGGGGTGTGGTATTGCCCTATGCATTGCGAGGGTGATAAAACTTATGATCAGCCAGGCGATTGTCCCGTCTGCGGAATGGATCTTGTGGAAGAAGTGAGTGCTGCACCAAAAGCGACTCAGTACACCTGCCCCATGCATCCCGAAGTTGTTAAGGATGAACCGGGAAGCTGCCCTATTTGTGGAATGGATCTGGTACCCAAAGAACCTGAAGTCTCCTCGGAAAATAAATCCTATAAGAAACTACTGAAAAAGTTCTGGATTGCGGTGGCTTTTACGCTTCCGATCTTCCTGATCGCGATGTCTGATATGCTTCCCAATAATCCAATTTATGAGGTTGCGAGTCTGCAAACCTGGAACTGGATACAATTTGTTTTATCATTGCCCGTCGTTTTTTACGCTACCTGGATGTTCTTTGAACGAGCCTGGCGCTCGGTGAAAACATGGAACCTGAACATGTTTACCCTTATCGGTATCGGTTCGGGAGTGGCCTGGGTTTTTAGTGTTTTCGGACTCCTTTTTCCTGATTTTTTCCCCGCTCAGTTCAAGACCGAAGCAGGAACCGTACATGTTTATTTTGAAGCGGCAACGGTGATTTTAACCCTGGTTTTACTGGGACAGGTGCTGGAGGCGCGTGCCCATTCCAGAACCAGTTCAGCAATTAAGGAGTTGCTAAAATTAGCTCCGAATACTGCCGTAAGGGTGAAGGATGGAAAAGAAGAAACTATTTCTATTGATAAAATAGAGGAGGGGGATATTTTAAGGGTAAAACCCGGTGAAAAGATCCCGGTAGACGGAACTATCAAAACAGGTAAATCGAGCATAGATGAATCTATGATCACGGGAGAACCCATTCCCGTCGATAAAGCCGAAGGAGATAAGGTGAGTTCTGGAACCATCAACGGAAATCAGAGTTTTACCATGACCGCAGAAAAGGTGGGAAATGAAACCCTGCTTTCACAGATCATCAAAATGGTAAATGAGGCCAGTCGTTCCCGGGCTCCCATTCAGAAACTTGCCGACCGGATTTCGGCTTATTTTGTACCTGTCGTGGTCCTCATTTCGGTTATCACCTTTTTTGTCTGGGCGATTTATGGCCCTGAACCCGCCTATGTATATGCGCTGGTGAATGCCATTGCGGTTTTGATTATCGCCTGTCCCTGCGCTCTTGGACTCGCCACTCCAATGTCGGTTATGGTAGGAGTAGGTAAGGGAGCAAAGAATGGTGTTTTGATCAAGAATGCCCGCGCATTGGAACAGATGAATAAAATAGATACGCTCATTATCGATAAAACCGGAACCATCACTGAAGGCAAACCTTCCGTAGAAAAAGTAGTTGCGGTTGGCGATTTTTCAGAAGAAGAACTAACGGCTTTTTTAGCCTCTGTAAATGCGCAAAGTGAGCATCCGCTGGCGGTAGCCACCGTTAATTATGCAAAAGACAAAAATATTAGTTATGAAGAGGCTTCCAATTTTAACTCGATAACCGGAAAAGGCGTGGAAGCCAGTCTTGATGGAAAGAAATTAGCCCTGGGGAATGAGGGTCTTATGGAGAAAGAAAAGGTCGTAATTTCCGAAGACCTGAAAAATAGGGTGATAGAAGAACAGAAAAAAGGAAAAACAGTTTCTTATCTGGCGGTCGACGGGAAAATTGTCGGTTTTTTAACCATTACCGATGCGATCAAAAAAACGAGTCGGGAAGCACTAAAAGAACTTCAGGAAGACGGAGTAAAAGTGATCATGCTTACCGGTGATAATGAGAGGACCGCGGCGGCAGTGGCCAAAGAATTAAATCTATCCGATTTCAAAGCAGGAATGGTGCCCGAAGATAAGATGGAAGAGGTTAAAAAACTTCAAAAGGAAGGAAGAAAGGTAGCGGTCGCCGGTGATGGGATCAATGATGCTCCCGCGCTGGCACAGGCCGATATTGGGATCGCCATGGGAACCGGAACCGATGTAGCCATAGAAAGCGCAGAAATCACGCTTGTAAAAGGCGATTTAAAAGGAGTTCTAAAAGCCAGAAAACTCAGTGAAAAGGTGATGAAAAACATTAAGGAGAACCTTTTCTTTGCGCTGGTATATAACACTATTGGTGTACCCGTAGCTGCGGGGGTGCTTTATCCATTTTTCGGAATCCTGCTTTCACCGATGATCGCGGCACTGGCCATGAGCTTCAGCTCGGTTTCGGTAATAAGTAACGCGCTGAGGTTACGCGGAGCGAAACTGACGAAAAGTGTAAAATGATTTTAAAATTCTGTAGAAAAAACAAAGAGGACTTTAAAAAAAGTCCTCTTGCCAACTACAAACAAACAATCTATCAATTTACCAGTCTTTTCCTTTTTCAGCAGATCTTCTTCCCATCCTTCGTTTTTCCTGTAATGCCTGGAATTTTTGATATTGCTCGGCGGTAAGAATTTGTTTTAATTCTTCCTGAAATTCTTTGTTTTCCTCCATACGGTCTTCACGCATTTCAGAGCGATCCTCTTTCATTTTATCGCGCATTTCCTCTCTCTTCTCCTTGCGCTGCTCTATGCGTTTTAAATACAGCTTTTCAAGATTTGCCTTTTGCTCTTCCTTCAGGTCAAGTTGCAGTGAAATGCGTTGAGCCATTAAAGCGGCCATTTCCTGAGATGATCTTTCCTCCCTCATTTGTTCCCGGTTCTGGGCAAAAAGTCCGATTCCCGAAAATATCATCAACACAATCAACAACTTCTTCATAATTTCTGATTTGTTCCTTTGACTTATTAAAATTAAGAAGGTTTAAACAGATTGCAATTAATTTTGAATAAATTAACGCTTGTTGTATTGAAATTCAGAGGAATAAGCTCCAGGGTAGAAATGATATTAAACAAAAAAAGCTGTCTCAAATTAATGCGACAGCTTCTTCTTTGAATTTAATGCGATTAAGCTTTAGGGTTCAGGATAAGATCAATTCTTTTAAGAATATCCTGAAGATGATATCTTGTAAGAGTATCTCCAGAACTATAAAGAGAGTTTCTTATTTGTCTTTGCAATGAGGTAAGTTCACCGCGAACAACCGGACGAATATCACTTTGCGCAACATTTACATCGGTTTGAGCAACTCCCCATTCCCGATATCTCGGAGGAAGTTCCTTCTGGTCCTCAGTCATCAAATATTCCATACGATCTATATAAGCTCTCTGGAGATTTCTGCGGTAACGGTCTATTTTTTTGCCGCTGTAAACTTCACTCCAAATGCCTTTTCTAAGATCATTCATCATATCCAGGAGGGAATAAGCCTCTTTTCCGTTGATCTCTTCGTTTTCCATAAGACGCTGCATTCTTCCGAAATCCATGATGTTATTCAGCGCACGTTGTTGCATGCTTCTGATCCTTTCGATATTTCCGTCATATTCAACTTTATTGAAAATATCCTGGTTGATAAGCCATTCAGGAGTATCGAATAATTGCTTCTGAAGAAATGCCATGGCACGCTCCTGTTTCTTCTTCGGAACATGAGTGTACACGGCGCCTTCCTGGTCGTAGGTTTTATAATTTTCATAAATTCCGCCGATGTTCGCAGCAACATGGCCCATGTATCGGTTGAACTGAGAAAGAACCTGGCCATAAAGATCATCAAGATCTTCATAATCTTTCCCTTCTTCTGAAGTCCAGTTGATAAGATTAGGAACAATACGCTTCAGGTTTTTAATACCGTATTCACTTGCAAGCATGGCGTCATCACCAAGATCTTCTGTTTGAGAGCTCGGGTCAATAACACCACCAGTTTGTTGTTTTCCGAAGCGGTAAACAGGATCACCAGCATGTTCTAAGATCCATTTGTCAAGAATTGGCTTTTCTTCCTTAGGAGTTTTTCCGGGAATTGGTCGGTAGCCCCAACGAATGGCATATTTATCATATGGGCCGATATTCGGCATTAAAGCCACGTCTCCATCTTCGGGCTGGGCGATGTAATTGAAACGCGCATAATCCATGATAGAAGGTGCGGTTCCATATTTTTTAGTGAATTCAGGATCGCGCAGGTCTTCAACGGCATAAGCCGGGCTGCTTCCCATATTATGCGGAAGTCCCAGGGTATGTCCAACCTCGTGAGAAGAAACAAACCTGATTAAACGTCCCATCACTTCATCCTTAAATTTGACATTTTTCGCATCGTCATTGATAGCCGCAGTTTGCACAAAGAACCAGTTTCTAAGAAGCGTCATCACGTTATGATACCAGTTGATATCAGATTCTAGGATCTCCCCAGAACGCGGGTCGCTCACATGGGGACCGTTGGCATTTGGAATAGGGGAAGCCAGGTAACGAACTACTGAATAACGCACATCTTCAGGGCTCCAGTCCGGATCTTCCTCGGGAGTAGGAGCGTCTTTAGCGATAATCGCATTTTTGAAACCTGCAGCTTCAAAGGCTTTCTGCCAGTCTTCAATTCCCTGCTTGATATAAGGCCTCCATTTTTCCGGAGTGGCTCTGTCTATATAATATACGATTTGTTTTTTTGGCTCTACCAGTTCGCCATTTTTGAATTTCTCCATGTCTTCGGGCTTCACCTCAAGTCTCCAACGATCAAGATAGCGAAGGGTTTCACTTTTTTGAGCATCAAGTCCGTAATCGGTTTGTCCGGTAGTGAACCAGCCAACACGCTGATCGTAGTAGCGGCGGTCCATAGGAACCTTTGGAAGCAGGATCATGGAATTGCTGAATTCCAAAGAAATTGAACCAGTACTGGCGTTTGATGGTGGATCACCAGCATTGTAAGTCTTTACGTGGCGTATTTCTATATTTCGCGGGTAACTTCTAATCGTATCGATGTATGAACGGCTTTCATCCAATCTTGAAATCTTATATCTTTTACGGCTATCATCCTGTAATCCAAGAGCCTGAACGTCTTTGGTGTAAAGATCGGTCACATCGATCACCGTATTTGAATGAATGGAATCTTTTCTTACCGTTTTAACATCGAAAGATTGAATGATAGGTTCAAAATTGGAGTTTACAACTGCCTCATGAATTGGCAGTGAATCGGCTGCATAGATATTATAAGACACGACCCGAAGAAGTACCTTATCGCCTTTTTTCTGCCATCGGTTGACCTGAGTATTCTCTTTACCGCCCCCAAAGCCAATTCCCGATGCGGTTTTGGCGATACGGGTTACGGTGAGCATTTCCCGATTAAACAGGCTGTCGGGAATTTCATAATAGTACTTGTTATCTACTTTGTGTACCGTAAAAAGGCCTTCATCGCTTTTTGCGTCTTTAGTGATGACCTTACTGTAAGGTTTTAGACCATCTTTGTCTTTTTTGGAATCATCACCTGCTGAAGCTGTAGCCGTGGTCTTTTTAGAATCGGGATTAAAAACGGCGCAGCCCGAAACCGATAGGGAAAGGGCCAGCAGCAGAAGCCGAAGGCTCTGTTTTCTGATCATAAATAGTTTTTTTAATTAATATGAATTGTTTTGAGGCGGTACTTATCGAAATGAAAAAGACTACCAAATCTTTGGACGAAAGAAACCGCAAAAGGTTTAAAATTAAGTTAAAAATGCAGAATTTAATAAAGCTTAAACTGTGTTTTTCCGCTTTTCTTCAGAATATGAAGGAAATAAAAAAGTTAAAAGATGGATGAAGTAGTAAAATTAGTTTCAAAAAAAGCAGGAATAACTGAAGATCAGGCAAGAATTGCCGTTCAGGTAGTCGCAAATGTTTTAAAAGACCGGATGCCTGAAGGATTGGCAAGCCAGGTGGATGTTTATCTGAAAGGAAACGGAGGCAAAAATGATTTAGGTGATATTGGTGGAAAACTGGGAGGAATGTTCGGAAAGAAATAAAAAAAAGAGGCTGTCTAAAAAGATCTTTTTTCGTCAAGCTTAAACCTGCCTGCCTGCGGTAGGCAGGTTTAAGCTTCTAATTGATTTTAATTTTTAAACCCTGAAATGAAAATTAGGATGACGTTTTATAGACTTTTCAGACTGCCCTTTTTAATATAGATTGGTTTAAGAAATTTTGATATGCATAGAATCTCCTTCCTTAAAAACCTCAATGATTTTATTATTTCTAAGTGATTTCAAGGCCTTATCCCATTTTTTGTTACTCAAACCAGATTTTTCTTTTATTTCATCGAGGTCATAGATCTCTCCGTTCTTTATCTGATTGAAAACCGCTTTTTCTTCTTCGGTAAGTTCAACGGCTTTTTTCTCGGGTTTCATTTGGGGGAAGAAAAGTACTTCCTGAATAGATTGTTTATTGGTTAGGAACATGATCAAACGGTCCATTCCGATCCCTAATCCGGAAGTGGGAGGCATTCCGTATTCCAGGGCACGAAGAAAATCATTATCTATAAACATCGCCTCGTCATCTCCTTTTTCTGAAAGCTTCAGCTGTTCCTCGAAACGTTCTCTCTGATCGATCGGGTCGTTAAGTTCTGAATACGCGTTGGCTATCTCTTTTCCGCAGACCATCAACTCAAAGCGCTCGGTCAATTCCGGATTTTCTCGATGTTCCTTGCAAAGCGGACTCATTTCTTTTGGATAATCGGTGATGAAGGTAGGTTGAATAAAATTACCTTCACATTTTTCACCGAAGATCTCATCAATCAGCTTACCTTTCCCCATGGTTTCATCGACTTCGATCCCCATTTCCTGAGCGGCTTTATAAAGTTCTTTTTCCGATTTTCCCGTTATATCAAAACCAGTAAATTTTTTGATGGCATCGGTCATGGTAAGCCTTTTATAAGGGGTTTTGAAATCTATGCTATGCTCTCCAAACTGAGATTTTGTAGTTCCGTTTACAGCAATCGCGCAATGTTCCAGAAGATTTTCGGTGAACTCCATCATCCAGTTGTAATCTTTATAGGCCACGTAGATTTCCATGGCAGTGAACTCCGGATTATGGGTGCGGTCCATTCCTTCATTTCTAAAATTCTTAGAAAATTCATAAACGCCATCGAAACCGCCAACAATTAGCCTTTTTAAATAAAGCTCATTGGCGATTCGCAAATATAGAGGAATATCCAGGGCGTTGTGATGTGTTATGAATGGCCTCGCCGCTGCACCCCCGGGAATAGATTGCAGAATAGGCGTTTCTACTTCAAAATACCCTTTTTCATTAAAGAATTCCCGCATCGCATTGAAAAGCTTTGTGCGTTTAACGAAAATCTCTTTCACTTTAGGGTTTACCGCAAGATCGGCATACCGCTGGCGGTAACGCTGTTCGGGATCGTTAAATCCATCATGTACATTTCCTTCTTTATCGGTTTTGGGAAGCGGAAGGGGTCGCAAAGATTTGCTAAGAAGATGAAAATCTTTCACCATTACGGTCATTTCACCCACCTGGGTTTTGAAAAGTTCGCCTTCAATTCCGATGAAATCCCCAATATCCAGCAGTTTTTTATAAACGTCGTTATATTTCCATTTATCGTCACCGGGACAAATTTCATCACGATTGAAGTAAACCTGGATCCTTCCGGTAGAATCCTGTAATTCAGCAAAAGAAGCCTTACCCTGGATTCGGCGCGACATCAGCCTTCCAGCGATAACCACCTTTTTATCTTCTTCAAAATTATTCTTTATATCTTTCGTGGTATGATCAACCGGAAAAAGTGCCGCGGGGTAGGGATCGATCCCTGCTTTGCGAATCGCCGATAACTTTTCACGTCTAATCTGTTCCTGTTCTGATAATTGCTGCATAAATCAAATTTTAGGGCATTCAGTAAAAATGCGGGTGCAAATATAAACACTATCGGCCTGTAAAACAACGGCTGTCAAAGCCCGATTTTTAATTTTATCTTTGCATATAAATAGTACAAAAAATGAGCATCTGGAGGGTAATTTTATCCGTTTTATTTCCACCCCTGGCTGTATTTGACAAAGGTTGCGGGTCGGTTTTGATCGTTCTTATTCTAACTTTGCTGGGATGGGTGCCGGGAGTAATTGCCGCATTAATCATTTTAAACAACCCTAAATCCTGATATGAACAAGAAGGTAGAAGTGAGATATCTTGGAAAAAAAGATTATAAAGAAACCTGGGATTATCAGGAAGAATTATTTAAAAAAACACTTGATCTGAAAATTAAAAATCGCCGGGAAAATTCTGCTATTCCTACTGAAAACTATTTTCTCTTTGTGGAGCATCCGCATGTGTATACCCTGGGAAAAAGTGGTGATATTGAAAATTTGCTGATCTCAGAAAAGGAACTGGAAGAGAAAAATGCCAGTTTTTATAAAATAAACAGGGGTGGTGATATTACCTATCACGGTCCCGGGCAGATCGTAGGTTACCCTATCCTAGATCTGGATAACTTCTTTACGGATATTCACAAGTACCTCCGCCTTCTGGAAGAAACAATTATCCAAACCCTTGCCGAATATGGATTTAAAGCTGAACGTAGTGAAGGTGAAACCGGCGTGTGGCTGGATGTGGGAACACCTTTTGCACGAAAGATCTGTGCGATGGGAGTTCGGGCAAGCAGATGGGTGACCATGCATGGTTTTGCTCTAAATGTGAATACCGATCTCGGGTATTTCGATAATATCATTCCCTGTGGAATAAAGGGAAAGGCGGTGACCTCATTGAACGTTGAATTGGGAAAGGAAGAAATTGATCTGAAAGAGGTTGAAGAAAAAATTCTGAAACATTTTAAAATCCTCTTTAAGGCGGAGATTGAAATAAGTAAAAAGTAGTTATTCGTAATTTTTCCTCAACAATTGCTAAATAAATTACGGAAAATGTTGGTTTATAGCATTTTAGTAAAATTTTGTTTGTTAAAATCAATCTTTCATATCAAAATACCCTCCTGATTTCATAGAATTTTTAGATTTTTGTGAAAAATTTAAAAATTCGAAATATGAAGAAACAATTACAATTGCTCTTTGTTCTCTTATTGTTACTTGGTACCCAGGCAGGTTTTGCCCAAACTAAAGTGGTAACCGGAACAGTAAACGATACCGATGGTTTACCTCTTCCCGGGGTAAATGTTATTGTGCAGAACACCAACAGGGGAACACAAACCGATTTCGACGGGAATTACAGTATTGAAGTTTCTGAAGGTGAAGTGCTTGTATTTAGCTATGTTGGATATAGTAAAGAAACGGTTCCAGTAGGTGCTGATGATACCATCAATATAATTTTACAGGAAGATGCTTCACAGCTGGAAGAGGTTGTGGTTGTAGGATATGGAACGCAGAGTAAAAGAAATCTTACCGATAATGTTGCGAAACTGACTTCGGAAGATATCGATGAAGTGCCGGTTCCCAGTATCCAGAGCACCATTGCCGGGAAGGCAGCCGGTGTGCAAATCTCTCCCACCAACGGTAAAGTTGAAGGTGGTGTAAATATTAGAATACGAGGTATTGCCAGTATTGGAGCGGGCTCTGAGCCATTATATGTTCTTGATGGAGTGCCATTGATCAATAATAATGAATCAAACAATGGAGCGCCAACAAACCCTTTGCTGACTCTAAGTTCAAATGAGATTGCCTCTATTGATATCCTTAAAGATGCTTCGGCCGCTGCGGTTTACGGTTCCAGAGGTGCGAATGGTGTTGTTATTATCACCACCAAGAAAGGAGCCAACAAAAAAGCTTCTTTCTCCATGAATTATTCTTATGGAATGAGTGAACCAACTCATACCAGGGACTGGTTGAATGCCGAACAATATATCGAGCTTTTTACAGAAGCGGCTACAAATAGCGGCTATCTTGATTATGCTGAAGGAAGATTTGACCGCTTATCGGCTGGTACCGATTGGAGAAACGGGGAAATTGATACCGATTGGCAGGATCTGGCATTCCAGGACGGACATGTTCAGGATGCAAATCTTTCTGTTTCTGGGGGAAATGAAAAAACCACTTATTTTTTCTCCGGAGCCTACAACGATACCAAAGGTATTGTGCGCGGGAATAATCTTGAAAGAATTAATGGACGGGTGAATGTAAACCATAATTTCAGCGACAGGTTCAAAATAGGAATGAATATGGCTTTTTCCAGAACCGATATAGACAGGATTGCTGATGATAACGCCTTTACTACTCCTTTGCAGGCAATAGCTCAGGCACCAATTTCTCCGGCCTATTTGGAGAATGGGGAGCCAAACCCCAATACCTTATATGCAAATTTCCTTTTAGAAGATAAATATGCATATTATAAAACCATAATCAGGAGAGTTACTGGTCGTGCTTTTGCCGAATATCAATTTACAGATTTTTTAAGATTTAACACCGATTTCGGATATGATCTTTATTATCAAACAGAAGATAATTTTAGAGGAAAAAAGACTCCTTTTCAGTCTACCAACGGATCAGCTTATGCTTCAAGCGTGGGAACCGAATCTTATGTAAGTAGTAATTATTTTACTTTTTCAAGAGTCTTGAATGATATTCATGACGTTGAAGTTGTTGCAGGTATGGAATATAACCAGTCTAATAGGCGCTTTCAGGATGTTACAGGAGTTCAATTCCCATCTGATGATTTCCAAACAGTAAGCAGTGCTGCCGAGATAACCGGAGGTTCAGGTGCTGAATCTTCAAATCGTTTTCTTTCTTATTTTGCCAGGTTGCAATATTCCCTAATGGATAAATACCTGTTTAAAGCCAGTGTGCGACGTGATGGATCATCAAGATTTGGAAAGGATGTGCGTTATGGAACATTCCCTGCAATTTCTGCTGGATGGATTTTAAGTGAAGAAGATTTCTTAAATGATTCTGATGTACTTTCTTTCCTGAAACTCCGTGCAAGTTATGGTGAAACAGGTAATGCCAATATTGGTAATTATGCTTCTCTCGGACTTTTTGGAGCTATTTCTTATAACCAAAAACCTGGTATAGCTCCCGTTCAGGCACCTAATCCGGAATTAACCTGGGAAAGCGTAAAACAAACCGATATTGGTCTTGAATATGGTTTCCTGGATAGCAGGATTTCAGGAGAACTGGATTATTATATTAAAAGGTCTGATGGCCTGATCTTTAATGAACCTCTTCCTGGAACTTCAGGATATACCAGTGTTACCCGTAATATTGGACTTCTTGAAAACAAGGGATTTGAATTTGTCCTGAATACACGAAATATTCAAACAGATAAACTTACCTGGAACACCAATTTCAATATTTCTAAAAACCATAATGAAATTAAAGAACTACCTGATGGAGAAGATGTAGTTTCAGGGGAGAACATCCTTAGAGAAGGAGAACCTTTATCTGCATTTTATTTAATTGAGTATGCCGGCGTGGATCCTGATAATGGAGATGCACTTTATTACGTTGATGGAAAAGGTAGTGCTACCACAAATGATCCTAATGAAGCTAGTAGGGTAATTGCTGGTAAACCATACGCCGACTGGATTGCTGGTTTGACCAACACTGTCTATTATTCAGGATTGGATTTTACTTTCACTTTTGTAGGAGAGTGGGGAGCCAGTATCTATAATGGAGGTGGAGTATATCAATCTGCCAATGCAGACTGGTTTGATAATCAAACTGTTGACCAGTTAAGAAGATGGCAGGAGCCAGGAGATATTACTGATATTCCGCAAGCAAGATTAGCCGGTGGAAATGGTACTGCTACGTCGACAAGGTATTTGCAGAATTCAGATTTTATTCGCCTAAGGAACCTTACGCTTGGTTATTCCTTACCTGAAGATTTCACCGATCAAATGGGAATCGAAAAATTCCGTGTTTATTTTACCGGAATAAACCTTCTGACTTTTACTAATTATGATGGTTATGATCCTGAATCAACCAGTGATGCCGGATTCGGGCCTGGAGTGACCTTCTATTCTGCTCCAGCTGTAAAAACAATGTCTTTAGGCGTTAATATTAACTTCTAAAAAAGAAATTTTATGAAAAAAATATATAGTTTATTGTGTTTTCTGGCCATCCTTCTCCTGTTAGGGGCATGTTCAGATAGATTAGATGTAGAGCCCCGGCAGCAGATACCTACAGATGTGGCTATCTCAACAGGAGAAAATGTTGAGAATATCCTTACCGGGGTATATGATGAAAGCTCTCAGGAAGAGTCATATGGCGGGTATATGCAAATCATGGCCGACCTGTATGGTTTTACCGATCAGGCAACCTGGTACGGTACTTACCAGGAACCAAAAGAGATTTATAATAAAAGTATTTTTACAGATAATTCATTCGTAAGAGATTTGTGGTTGAATGGTTATGCAGCTATTAACCAGGCAAATCTTGTGCTGGAAAATGCAGATCTCGTAGATGAAGATAGCAGGGACCGCGTTAAGGGAGAAGCCTATTTTCTGCGTGCTTTGAATTATTTCGATCTCAACCGGTTTTTCTCTTCGCCTGATCATACTTTGGGTGTGCCGTTAACTTTGGATGGGATAATTGATATTGATCAGAACCTCGAAATAGCAAGAGCACCTGCAGATCAGGTATATCAGCAGGTAATTTCAGATCTTCAGAAGGCAATTGAACTACTTCCTGAAAGCAATGGAGCTCGCGCCGATAAATATTCGGCTGAAGCCTTACTTGCCAGGGTGCAGCTGCATATTGGACATTATGAAGCAGCCAGGGATGCAGCCGATGATGTAATCGAATATAGCGGGCGCTCGTTAACAAATACTTTTGCCGACGCCTTTAACAATGACACCAATTCAAGTGAAGATTTATTTGCGTTCCAGGTGAACTCCCAGGATGGCGATAATGTACTTGTGGTTCATTACGCGAGTACTGAATTTGGCGGTCGTGGAGGTGATATTGCCGTAAATGACGCTTACTTGAATATGTTTGGAGATTCAGACGACAGAGGGCAGTTCTTCTATATCGGCGATTATGGTGATGTACTGACTTCAAAATATACCAATGAATATGCTAACATTTCTTTGATCAGGCTTGCAGAAATGTATCTGATCAGAGCTGAAGCAAATCAAAGACTGGATACTGAAGAAGGAGCGACTCCTCTTGAGGACATCAACACGCTTCGTGCCCGTGCGAATGCCGATCTTCTAACTGAAGTAACTCTTGACGATATACTTAAAGAAAGACAACTTGAAATGATGTTTGAAGGTTTCCTTATCTGGGATTATACCAGAACAGGGCGTCCTGTGGGTGAAATTCCTGCAGATTCTCCCCGATTGTCATTTCCTATTCCATTGAGGGAAATGGATGCCAATTCGCTGCTGGTTCAAAATCCAGGCTATGGAAGTTAATCTTTCCTGATGAATTTATTTGTAAGAAGGCCGTCGTTTTGACGGTCTTTTTTTTTGCTAAAAATCATAGATGATTATTTCATTTTTATCCCCCTTTACCATGAGCTCAAGATTATCGTCAGTATCGGCATTGGCGATGTCTACAGGAGAAGTGCCAAACACAGGAAAACCTTTCAGCAGTTCTGCATTGGAGTTAAAAAGAAAAACTTTTTGGGTTTGGGTATCGGTGATGGCGATATATGTTTTCCCGTTAACCGAAAATAATTGGGGCCGCGTATAAAGCCCGTAATCAAGTTCGAGGCTTTTCTCATTTATATGCAAAAGATTGTCGGTAAGGTAAACAAGATTGTTATCATTTGCCACCATTTGAAGGTTTTCAGATTGTTCGGCAGCTTGATGATTTACATTGCCTTTTTCATCGATTTTCACAAGATCTCCTGAAGTTACTGAACTAATAAACTGTTGGTTGTGACCGTACCATTCATTTTCTGAAAAATCAAACTTTTCTTTTATGGGAATACGAACATTACCCTGCCTGCTCAAAATTTTTAAAATTCCGAAGCTTTCCAATATCAGAATATAATCCTTAGTGCCAAGACGAATATGTTTTGGAGGAAGGATGATCTCACTTTCCGCTTTTTCAAAATCAAAGCCCCTGATAGCTTTTCCCTTTGGCCCGATCAAATATAAATTTTCACCCTGAACCAGTGCAAACCTGTAGTTTCTGTTCGAATCATAATCAAAAACAGCCAGAGGTTGGGTGAGTTCATTTTTGAATTTTATGGGGAAAGGTTTTACCGTATTTCCATTTCGGTCTAAAATATCAAGTTGAAATGTCGTGGAAAAAGCTAATTGCTGATAGCCGTTCTTAAAAAGGTCGACCTGATGAATAGCTCCATTAATTCTGCTGTCCAGTTGCTTTTTCCAATAGAGATTTCCGTGGTTTGAAAACAGGTATAGCGAATTTTGATCATCCTGTACGGCAATATCCATTTGGTCTGTAAGGTGATTTTTAAAGAAATAAGGACGGATTGCCAGTGGATTATCGGTTTTTATGCTCAGCGTTTGCCGCACTCCCTCTTCAGAATTTTGTGAAGCAGCAGTAGAGAGGATAGCATGAATATGGGAAAAATCCTTTTCGTTGATTAACTGAAGACCCGCCAGTGAATACTTATTAAAGCTGAAATTTGAACCAGTTTCATTCTTTTCTTTGGAAGTATGGAGAGCCGAGAGGTTGTCCAGAAAGAAAAGCGAGCCCTGAGAGGATAGAGACTGGGAAAATTCCTTGAAATATTTCTTTTCACTTAATACTGCAGAATTCTCAAAGGCTGAAATTATATCTTTTAGAACGGTTTCTTTTTCTGAAAACAGTATAAAATGGTTAATGAATGTATAATAATCAACATTTTCTGCCGAAATAAAAGCGGGTAAATCTTCTTTTAAAAAGTCACGGTCTTTTAATTTATACAGTTCCTTATTCCGATATTTTTCTATTAGCTCTCCGAATCCTGCCATCTTTTCTGCAGCGGTTTCAGCTTCTGAAGTATTCAGAATTAAAGCTTTGCCTGAAGGAATGCTTACAACAGAAATAGCGCTGGTAACATTAAAAATATCAAATTTTGGAGCCTTTTTATTATAGGTGCTGGTAAAGAAGCTTGAAAAATCATCAGGGATCAGGCCAATAGATTCCCAATCCCGAACAGGCAGCTCGCGAATTGCGGATGTTGGAGAATTAAGGCTGAGGCCGTTTGCTTTAATTGTTTTCTCATTAATATCAAGATCAGTAAGTGTCCATGCTCCCGGATTTTCGGGAATTTTATAATTAAAATGGGCCAAAAAGCCTTTGGTTGTACTTTCGAGTGCTGAATTTTTAAAAATTAATGAAGTTTTATCGGGATCTGCAGCCTGGACTATTTTGGTAAAATTAGTGTCGGTCAATACTCTTTTTTCTTCCAGCACCTGTTGAAGAATCGCGGGAGAATTGCTTAAAAAGATGAAGTTGTCCTCTTCCTTAGTGTAGAAATTGAGCCCTTCAAGTTCATATTTTAAGTAGGAAAATCCATTTTTTGAAATGCTTTCTATTTGTTTGGATTTTAATTTTTCGATTTTGAAAAGAGAAGAATCCTTTTTGGTTGAAAATAGAAAAGGTTTTTCCTTTTTACCAATATCCCAAAGGCTCAAAATGCTTTCGGAGGAAGGCTTCACAAATTTTAAGAACCAAAACTCCTTCTGAATATCCTGTTTTAACTCAAAGTCATTTGAAGATAAAAATTCATTTTTCCGAAGTTGTTCCTGAAAATGAAGTATATCAGGACTTATAATGATGGATTCTGCTTTTTCAGGGATTCTTTCTTCCAGTCGAAAGGTATCGGTAGATTTCCTGGAGCATGATAAAATAAGCAATGCAACAAGAGGGATGAGCTGCTTTTTCATTGATCGGAAATTTGCCGTAAAAGTACGAAACTTAAAAGTCCATTATCAGCTGTTCAGGTAAAAGCCTGAAACTCTTTCTATGGTAGGGGCAGGGACCATATTCCCGAATAGCCCTGCGATGTTCGGCTGTAGGATATCCTTTGTTTTTCTTCCAGTTGTACATGGGGAATTCGTCATGGATTCTTTGCATGTACTCATCGCGATATGTTTTTGCCAAGATAGAAGCTGCTGCGATTTCCTTGAATTTTCCGTCACCTTTTATGATGCACTCATGCGGGATCTTTCGGAAAGGTTTGAACCTGTTGCCATCAACAATGATACAATCTGGATTTATGCTAATTTGCTCCAGAGCTTTATGCATCGCCAGTATAGAAGCATTGAGAATATTTATCTTATCAATTTCCTCCATGAAAACATGAGCCACCGCAAAGCATACGGCCTCTTTTTCAATAATCTTTTTTAGCAGTTTACGGTTAGCAGAATTTACCTGTTTGGAATCATTAAGTATTTCATTTTTAAAGGAATTAGGTAAAATTATGGCCGCAGCCGTTACAGGCCCGGCGAGACAGCCGCGACCGGCTTCATCGGTTCCGGCGATTGTTAATTTTAAATTGTAAGATTGCAACATTGGGTGCAATTTTAATAAAATTTTTAGACTCGGAAAACCAGAATTGTGTAATACCTTCAATTCTTGTGTCGATATTGCTCATAGAACATAAGTTAAAAAAAGCTTCTGTTTGGATTATTAAGAAATTATTATGATTTTTGGCGCTGGCTAATTCAAATTTAACGAATAATGAAAAAAAGATTAAATGGATTTCTAACACTTTTATTAGTGTTGGTGGTGCAAATTGCGTTTGCACAGGAAAGAACAATCACCGGGACGGTAGTTGGAGAAAATGGTCTCCCATTACTTGGAGTGAATGTTTTAGTTAAAGGTACGGAGGTTGGTACGCAGACGGATTTTGATGGAATGTACAAAATTGAAGCTTCCCAAGGAGATGTTTTGGTTTTTTCTTTTATTGGAATGGAAAGAACTGAAAAAACCGTTGGGGCTGAAAATATCATTAATGTTACCATGGTTCCGGATGCACAATCTCTTCAAGAAGTTATTGTAGTAGGATACGGTGAACAAACAAGAAAATCACTAACTACTGCAGTAGCTAAAGTAGATGGTGAACAAATAAAAAGTATCGCTACTCCAACAATATCCGGTGCTTTGCAGGGTTCAGCAAATGGTTTGCAGGTAAATCAAAACTCTGGAGCACCAGGTGGAGGTTTTTCAGTACGTGTTCGGGGAGCTAGTTCTATAAGTGGATCTAATGAGCCGCTTTATGTTGTAGATGGAGTGCCGATTTTGTCAGGTAGTATTGGAGAAAATGACTTTTTTGGAGGTCAAAACAACGATGTTCTGGCAAACATCAATTTCTCGGATATTGAATCGATCCAGGTTTTAAAAGATGCTTCTTCTGCTGCCATTTATGGTGCTAGAGGTGCTAATGGGGTGGTTCTGATTACCACCAAAAGAGGAAAAGCTGGAAAGACCTCTGTAGAGATTAATTCCTATGCAGGTTTCCAGGAGCCTATCAACAAGTATGAACTTTTCACTGCCGGGCAGTATTACGAGTTTGGAGACAGAGCTTTTGAAAGTGCTTTTGGTGTACCAGGTATGCTTTCTAAAGGTATGATTCTGGGAGAGAATATTCTTGAAAGAGAAGGTGCTGCTAGCTTGGAAGATCTGTATGCTATGGATTTTGGAGATAATTATATTGACGCAGTTTACCGTAATAGTGCAGTTTTGGTGAGACAGACCGATGTTACAATAAGCGGAGGATCTGATAGAGCGCGTTTCTATACCAACTTCACAGATTTTAATCAGGAGGGTGCCATAAAATCGCAATTGTTCAAAAGAAGGTCATTGTCTTTTAATGCTAACTTCAAGGCCAATGAAAAATTAGATTTGGATGCCGGAGTTAGTATTACCCAATCTTTCAATAGAAGGGTGAACGGCGATAATAACATTTATGGAGTTCTTTCTACGGCGGTGCTTGAGAGGCCAGGTGAGGATCTTTTTAATGAAGATGGAACCTATAATACTAGTTCGTTTATATTTTCCAATCCTTTACAAAATGCCTTGGTAGATAAATCAACCTCTGAAAACTTGAGGATCTTCTCTAATTTAGGGTTACGCTATGAAATTTACAAGGATTTAAGTTTCTATTCTAAGGCCTCCTTAGAGCGTCTTGACTATAATGAATTAGTTTTTAATCCTGCTACTACCAGGAGAGGCCAAGGATCTAATGGCTATTCATACAAAGGGGTATATCAAATAAACCGCTGGAATGTCACTAATACTTTGAATTATAGTAAAGATGTTGGGAACTTTGATTTCACCGGGTTATTAGGTTTTTCATTCGAAGGAACTAATACAGAAACTACACAGGTGGATGGGAATCAAATTCCTGCTGGTTTAGAGCTTCCAGGTAATGCCGCTGTGCCTACCACAGCCTATAATGCCATCGATGAAAATAAATTGTTTTCTTACTTTGGACGAGCAGGCGTGTCTTATTTAGACAAAATATTTTTTGAAGGAACCTTAAGAGCAGATGCCTCTTCAGTTTTTGGTGCCGGTCAGCAAATAGGATATTTCCCGGCTGTTTCTGGAGCGTATATCATTTCCGATGAAGATTTCTTCAAGAATAAAACTTTAACAAATTGGAAACTACGTGCTTCTTGGGGACAAACCGGAAACTCTACCGGTTTAGGTAATTATGGATCAAGAGGTTTGGCCTATGTACGATCTTATGAGGGTAATCCTGGGCTTGGTGTTGGACAATTGGCAGCTCCTGATCTTTCATGGGAAACTACTACGCAGGTGAATGTGGGAACAGATATCACCTTATTTGATAGGATAGATCTTACCTACGATTATTATGTAAAGACAACTGATGACCTACTTTTAAGCCGTCCTTTGAGAAACTCCTCTGGATTTACGTCAGTAGCAGCTAATGTTGGTAAAGTGGAAAACAGAGGTCATGAGATATCTTTAAATGCGCGAATTTTTCAAGGTGATTTTAATTGGACCACTCAGTTTCAGGCGGCATATAATAAGAACGAAATTCTTTCTTTAGAGAAAGATGCTGCCGGGGAATTCATTCCAATCGACAGAGGATTTGCTACAAGGCTTGCCGTAGGTCAATCTCTAAGTGCATTTTATGGTTTACAGGCTGATGGTATTTATAGAGAAGGCGATGATATACCAGAAGCTTTGGCTGCAAGAGGTATTGGCCCTGGGGATGTCAAGTATATTGATATCAATGGTGATGGCAACATTAACGCTAACGACAGAACCTTTATTGGTAATGCTCTTCCTAAATGGACTGGAAATTTTAGAAATACATTTAGATGGAACAATTTTGATCTGTCTGCAAACCTTCAGTTTGAGTATGACAAGGATATATATAACAACAGTTTAGGTTTTGCTGGTGCTTCAGGTTCATACCTATTTAATAAATTCGCTTCTCAATTAGATTATTATACTGAAGATAATCAAGATGCGACATTACCCGCACCTCGCTACGGAAGTAGACAATCCTATAATAACCAGGATTCTGATAGGTTCATTGAAGATGCTTCTTACGTGCGTTTGAAAGAAGTTGTTTTGGGTTATACTCTGAATCCTGAAATCAACGGTACTCCTATCTCATTACGAATTTATATAGGAGGAGATAATCTTTGGACGGAGACTGATTATACCGGCCTTGATCCTGAAGTTAATGCCTTTGGTAGTGATAATGCAGCGAGAGGGACTGACTTCTTTACGCAAGGTTTGAACAAAGTGTATAAAGTTGGTGTCAATCTTAAATTTTAAACGAAAAAAGATGAAAAAAATAAAAAATATTATTTTACTCTTTGCAATAGCTATAGGTCTTAGCTCATGTGCAGATAATTTTATAGAAACTGAACCTACTACGGCTGTAAGCCCGGAAGCTCTTATTACTGATATTCCTTCAGCGCGAGGTGCTGTAAATGGCTTGTATGACCGTTTACAGCAAACTTATGTGACCGGTGGTTATAATGCCTTTTTGACAGGGCTTTTCGCAGATGAACTTTCTCATGTCGGATCATTTCCTTCATTAGCAGAATTTGCAAGTAATGATATAGATTTGAATAATATTGAAAATACTAGATATTGGACAGACCATTTTGAAACTATCAATGCAGCAAATATAATTATTGATAAATTGCAAGAAGTCGATATTGACAGTGAGGTTTCGGCAGAATTAACTGCACAGGCAAAAGCTGTGAGAGCTTTTATGTACTATAGACTAGTAAAAGTGTACGGTGGAGTTCCATTAGCTTTGACAGGAAATCTTTCTGCAACAGATATTGACAAAAATCCACTTGCTAGATCCTCAGAATCTGAGGTGTACGACCAAATTATGCAGGACCTTAGTGATGCATTGGCAGATATTCGACCAAGCGGAAGTCTTTACTTTTTCAATGAAAACTCTGTGAGGGTTTTAAAAGCTTTGGTAGAAATGGAGCTGGAAAAATATCCGGAAGCTGAGGCTACTTTAGCGCCGGTGATTGGAGAATACACACTTGCAAATAGTTACGCCGATCTTTTTGGGGGTAATGCAAATACTCAAGAAGGTATCTTTGCTATTAATTTTGCTGACTTTGATGGAAATTCATACGCCTTCTACTACTTGGAATCGGGAGGACGTTATGAGGTAGCTCCAAGTGGAGATCTTTTGGCGGCTTTTGAAGAGGGAGATAATAGGACAAGTCAAATCATCGGGGAAGATCCGCAGATCTTCAAATTCAAAGATCCTGGGAGTGGGAGTGATGATGTTTATATTTTTAGATATTCACATGTTTTGTTAATGCAAGCCGAATTATTAGCACGCAAAGGTGATGCGACAGCATCTGATTATATAAATATGGTAAGAAATCGTGCTGGATTGGGGGATGTAAATTTAGATTCTAGCAATTTTATTGATCTAATAGCACATGAGAGATTTGTTGAATTTTATGGAGAGGATACAGATCGTTTGTTTACCTTAACTAGACTGGGGATTGCAGATGAGGAAATTTCCTCTAAGGATAATAATACTTTTATTCCTGAAAGAAATAATCTTTGGCCGATTCCGCAGCAAGAGATTGAAAGAAATTCGGCAATTTCAATTGAAGACCAAAACCCTGGTTATTAATTATAATAATTCTGAAATAGAAAGCCACCCGTCAACGCGGGTGGCTTTTTGTTTTTTAGAAACTTCCTTTATCTTGAACTAATTATTCTATTTTTGCCGAAGAGCATATTTTGATGAAAAAGATTTTATTTGTTTTCTTCTTTTTAATGACGGCCATGCTTTGGTCTCAACGTACTGGCCAGAAGGAGCGTCCTGAAAGTCTTCGTAAGATGGATACGGCAAAGGAAAAAAAGGCCCCCATCAATCTCTACAAGATCATCACCTCTGAGAATGATACCACTTATGTTGATACGACCTTAACCATCCTTAAGGACTATAAATTTAACTACCTTAGAAAAGACAATTTCGAATTATTACCCTTTTCAAATACTGGACAAACCTATAATAGCCTTAGTTATCAAAAAGATTACGAAGAGACTTTTCCCAAATTTGGCGCCAGGGCCCGGCATTTTAATTTCATGGAGGCTGAAGATATAAATTATTATTATGTCCCTACCCCCTTTACCGAGCTATACTTCAAAACGGTGCCTGAACAGGGACAGCAACTGGATGCTTTTTTTACCGTAAATACCACTCCAAACCTTAATTTCAGTATTGCTTATAAAGGAACTCGTGCTCTCGGGAAATATCAGCATATTCTAACCAGTACAGGGAATTTACGAATGACCATTAATTATAGTTCAGATAGTAACAGGTATTATGCCAAGGCTCATTTTGTTTCTCAGGACCTTCTAAATGAGGAAAATGGAGGGCTCACCGAACAGGCTATTCAGCAATATATTAATAAAGAACCTGAATTTGAAGATCGTTCAGTACTGGCAGTGAATTTTGAAAATGCTGAAAGTACCCTTTTTGGCAAAAGATTTTACATTGACCATGAGTTCGTGCTGAATAATCCTTTAGACTCCATCAACCGGCTTAGCATTGGGCATATTCTGAACTATAATTATGAAAAGTTCGTTTTTACCCAGAGTGCCGCAGAAAAAGGAATTTTTGGCGAGTCTTTTGAATCGAGCAATCTCAATGATAAAACTCGAATGGAAAAGCTGCTGAATGAACTTAGCCTTAATTATTCCAATCGAACACTGGGAAAATTGTCGTTTATGGCGGGGTATACCGGCTATAAATATGGTTATAATTCGGTTTATATCAAGCCGGGAGACACTATAGGAAATAAACTTACAGGAGATATTATACACATTGGCGGTAATTTCAAAAAACAAATTGGCGGTTTTGGTCTTGAAGCGAGTGCACAACTTCATGTAACTGGGGATTTTCCGGGAAATTTTCTGGAAGCTTCGGCTTTTTACGAATATGACCGAAATAATTATTTGAGGTTTGGAATTAATCAAAATAGTCGAAAACCCAATTTTAATTTCCTTCTTTATCAGAGTGATTATATCAACTATAACTGGCAAAATAGTTTTAATAATGAGATCGCTCAGCGCCTTTTTGGGGATTTCCATTCTGAAAAATTCGGAAATCTTTTCGGTAGTTTATCTCAAATTCAGAATTATACCTATTTTACCGAAAATGACCTGGGAAATGTAAAACCTTTTCAGGCTGACGGGCAGGTTCGTTATCTTAAAATAAAAGCTGAAAAAGGCCTCGATTTTGGCGTTTTTGGGATTTATAATACGCTTATGTATCAGAATGTGCTGCAGGGGACTGATGTTTTGAATCTTCCGGAGATCGTTACGCGTAATTCCATTTATTATAAAGATTACTGGTTCAATAAGGCCCTTTATTTACAAACAGGTTTTACATTCAAGTATTTTAGTAAATATCAAATGGATGCTTATAATCCTGTTTTAGCAGAATTTTATGTGCAAAATGAACAGGAGCTTGGAGGTTACCCCGTTGTTGACTTCTTTTTCAATGCAAAAATTGATCAGGCGAGAATATTTTTCAAGCTGCAGCATTTAAATGATCTCATCCAGGGTAATAATAATTTTACCGCTCCAGGTTACCCGTATACCGATTTTCTGATTCGTTTTGGGTTAGTATGGGACTTTTTTCTTTAGAAAATCATCATTTAAATTGCTGAAATTTCTCCTTTTTAGCTTGATATGCTATTAAAGCATTATCCGGACATTCTGTTTTATTGTTTTTCTTCAAAGTTTTACTGAAAAATATAGAATTAAGATAAAAATCTGAAAAAAGATGTTTGCCTATTGTACAATCTAAAATCGGGTGTATATTTGCACCCGCTTTCTCAGGGAAGCTTAGTTCATTGAAGGGGTAGTTTGATTATAGAAGCGGGGAAAGTTAGCGATTTTTCATAAGGTAAAAAGGTGCTAAGATTTTTTTAAAAAATAAAGTTTAAAAAGTTTTGGTTGGAAAAGAAAAGTCGTTGTATATTTGCACCCGCTTTGAAAAACAAGCGACGTTCTAAAAGAGAGATAAAGAAAACAAAAACCACCCGGATGGGGGGAGAAGGGGTTCGAGTCCTCGGGTTTTGGCAAGACAGTGATCAATTAACAATGATCAATAAGCAATGAGAAGTTGTGATAATTGTTAACTGTTAATTGATAATTGGTTCATTGACATATTGAATTGACAGGGATTACATTATAAAGATGTAATCAAGTATATAAGAATTAAGACAAAAAGACGTCAACTGAGCAATTTCTACTAGTAGTTGTTAAGAGATATAAGAATTAACGATGAAGAGTTTGATCCTGGCTCAGGATGAACGCTAGCGGCAGGCCTAACACATGCAAGTCGAACGGTAACAGGGATTAGCCTAGCTAATTTGCTGACGAGTGGCGCACGGGTGCGTAACGCGTATACAATCTACCTTCAAACGGGGGATAGCCCATGGAAACGTGGATTAATACCCCATGGTATTATCGGTTCACCTGGACTGGTAATTAAACATTTATGGTTTGAAGATGAGTATGCGTCCTATTAGCTAGATGGTAAGGTAACGGCTTACCATGGCGACGATAGGTAGGGGTCCTGAGAGGGAGATCCCCCACACTGGTACTGAGACACGGACCAGACTCCTACGGGAGGCAGCAGTGAGGAATATTGGACAATGGAGGCAACTCTGATCCAGCCATGCCGCGTGCAGGAAGACTGCCCTATGGGTTGTAAACTGCTTTTATACGGGAAGAATCACTCTCACGTGTTGAGGGCATGACGGTACCGTATGAATAAGGATCGGCTAACTCCGTGCCAGCAGCCGCGGTAATACGGAGGATCCAAGCGTTATCCGGAATCATTGGGTTTAAAGGGTCCGTAGGCGGGACAATAAGTCAGTGGTGAAAGTCTTCCGCTTAACGGGAGAATTGCCATTGATACTGTTGTTCTTGAGTTGTTATGAAGTGGTTGGAATGTGTAGTGTAGCGGTGAAATGCATAGATATTACACAGAACACCTATTGCGAAGGCAGATCACTAATAACCAACTGACGCTGATGGACGAAAGCGTAGGTAGCGAACAGGATTAGATACCCTGGTAGTCTACGCCGTAAACGATGGTCACTAGCTGTCCGGCCTAATTGAGGGCTGGGTGGCCAAGCGAAAGTGATAAGTGACCCACCTGGGGAGTACGTTCGCAAGAATGAAACTCAAAGGAATTGACGGGGGCCCGCACAAGCGGTGGAGCATGTGGTTTAATTCGATGATACGCGAGGAACCTTACCAGGGCTTAAATGCAGTCTGACAGGTCTGGAAACAGATTTTTCTTCGGACAGATTGCAAGGTGCTGCATGGTTGTCGTCAGCTCGTGCCGTGAGGTGTCAGGTTAAGTCCTATAACGAGCGCAACCCCTTTCGTTAGTTGCCAGCGAGTGAAGTCGGGAACTCTAACGAGACTGCCGGTGCAAACCGAGAGGAAGGTGGGGATGACGTCAAATCATCACGGCCCTTACGTCCTGGGCCACACACGTGCTACAATGGTAGGGACAGAGGGCAGCTACCCCGTGAGGGGATGCGAATCTTGAAACCCTATCACAGTTCGGATCGCAGTCTGCAACTCGACTGCGTGAAGCTGGAATCGCTAGTAATCGCACATCAGCCATGGTGCGGTGAATACGTTCCCGGGCCTTGTACACACCGCCCGTCAAGCCATGGAAGCCGGGGGTACCTGAAGTCGGTCACCGCAAGGAGCCGCCTAGGGTAAGACTGGTAACTGGGGCTAAGTCGTAACAAGGTAGCCGTACCGGAAGGTGCGGCTGGAACACCTCCTTTCTAGAGCAACGCACGCTTATACGTGCTAGCGCAATTACTGGAAACAAAGGAAGTGTAAAGAAGGCCTCTTTGGTCTTGATTCTTATCTGTCAATTTGATTAAAAATAGCGATAAGCCAAAAGCAGTAAGCTATAAGCCAAAAGAGGCTTAGGGCTGAGAGCTTAACGCTTAAAGCTGTTAAGGACAGTCTCATAGCTCAGCTGGTTAGAGCGCTACACTGATAATGTAGAGGTCGGCAGTTCGAGTCTGCCTGAGACTACTCGTAGAGTAGGCGCAGGGAGCGAGAAGTTTACCCTGAGCGAAGTCGAAGGGAGTCTGCCTGAGACTACTCGTAGAGTAGGCGCAGGGAGCGGGAAGTTTACCCTGAGCGAAGTCGAAGGGAGTCTGCCTGAGACTACTAATCGCGCACAGCGCGATAGTTATGAGTTAAAAGTTCTGAGTTCAGAGTTTTTGCTCAAAGGCAACTAAGTTCATAAAAAAGTATTGAAAGGAAATTCTAGAAGCTAAGAATTCTAATTCTAAATTCTGAATTCTAAATTCGGAATTCAAATGGGGGATTAGCTCAGCTGGCTAGAGCGCCTGCCTTGCACGCAGGAGGTCATCGGTTCGACTCCGATATTCTCCACCTACGCTCACCGAAGTGAGCTTCGGTGGACTAAGGTCCACAGAAGGTTACGAAGGCGAGCCTCGCATAGAGCGATCTATCGAGTAAACGTTCATTGACATATTGAAGAAACAAAGAATACGAGAACACAAATAGATAGAACTATTTTAAGTAAGTAATACATTAAAAATTCCGGGCTATAGGCGCGAGCCATTGGTCCGGGACGAGCATTAGAAGCAAAACGCATACAAGCTAGATAAGGGCGTATGGGGGATGCCTAGGCTCTCAGAGGCGAAGAAGGACGTGATAAGCTGCGAAAAGTCGTGGGGATTGGCACATACAAATTGATCCGCGAATATCCGAATGGGGCAACCCACTATACTGAAGGTATAGTACCCGACTTGTCGGGGGCAAACCCGGGGAACTGAAACATCTAAGTACCCGGAGGAAGAGAAAACAACAGTGATTGCGCTAGTAGCGGCGAGCGAACGCGCAAAAGCCCAAACCAATGAGTTTACGGACTTATTGGGGTAGTAGGACTGCGATATGGGTTGTATAAGGAACTAGAATCATCTGGAAAGATGAGCCATAGACGGTGACAGCCCGGTATAGAGAACTTGATACAATCTTAGCAGTATCCTGAGTAGTGCGGGGCACGAGAAACCCTGTATGAATCTGGCGGGACCATCCGCTAAGGCTAAATACTCCTGAGAGACCGATAGTGAACCAGTACCGTGAGGGAAAGGTGAAAAGAACCCTGAACAAGGGAGTGAAAAAGAACCTGAAACCATACGCTTACAAGCGGTCGGAGTCCGCCAATGGCGGATGACGGCGTGCCTTTTGCATAATGAGCCTACGAGTTAACGTTTCCAGCAAGGTTAAGCACTTAAGGTGTGGAGCCGTAGCGAAAGCGAGTCTGAATAGGGCGAGATTCATCCTTAGGGGATGAAAGCGCACTTGTGCGCTTAGTTGGTAGTGTTAGACGCGAAACCGTGTGATCTACCCTTGGGCAGGTTGAAGCTGTGGTAACACATAGTGGAGGACCGAACCCGTTGACGTTGAAAAGTCTTGGGATGACCTGAGGGTAGGGGTGAAAGGCCAATCAAACTCGGAAATAGCTCGTACTCCCCGAAATGCATTTAGGTGCAGCGATATAGTTAGTTTTATAGAGGTAGAGCTACTGATTGGATGCGGGGGCTTCACCGCCTACCAATTCCTGACAAACTCCGAATGCTATAAAATGATGCATATCAGTGAGGGCATGGGTGCTAAGGTCCATGTCCGAGAGGGAAAGAACCCAGACCATCAGCTAAGGTCCCCAAATGTATGTTAAGTTGAAGAAACGCGGTTGAACTGCCCAGACAGCTAGGATGTTGGCTTGGAAGCAGCCATTCATTTAAAGAGTGCGTAACAGCTCACTAGTCGAGCGGTTCGGCATGGATAATAATCGGGCATAAACATACTACCGAAGCTATGGATTTCATACAAAGGTATGGAGTGGTAGGGGAGCATTGTAATGGGGTTGAAGGTGAACTGCGAGGTTTGCTGGACTAATTACAAAAGAAAATGTAGGCATAAGTAACGATAATGCAGGCGAGAAACCTGCACACCGAAAGACCAAGGTTTCCTCAGCTATGCTAATCAGCTGAGGGTTAGTCGGGTCCTAAGGCGAACCCGAAGGGGGTAGTCGATGGACAAGCAGTTAATATTCTGCTACTTGCCCCACGTTAAAAGCGGACGGAGGCGTAAAGTTGGTGCGTACTGACGGAATAGTACGTTGAAGCCAGTGGTAACACGGCGATAGTACACCAAAGCTACGGCGGCGGTGATAATCCAGCGGCGCGACTTCCAAGAAAAGCGAGTGGAGGCAACCCGTACCGTAAACCGACACAGGTAGTTGGGAAGAGAATTCTAAGGTGCTCGAGAGATTCATGGCTAAGGAACTAGGCAAAATTGGCCCGTAACTTCGGGAGAAGGGTCGCCCCGAGCAATCGGGGCCGCAGTGAAAAGATCCAGGCGACTGTTTATCAAAAACACAGGGCTCTGCTAAATCGAAAGATGACGTATAGGGCCTGACACCTGCCCGGTGCTGGAAGGTTAAGGGGAGACGTCATCCGCCATTGGCGGAGAAGCGTTCAACTGAAGCCCCAGTAAACGGCGGCCGTAACTATAACGGTCCTAAGGTAGCGAAATTCCTTGTCGGGTAAGTTCCGACCTGCACGAATGGTGCAACGATCTGGATACTGTCTCAGCCATGAGCTCGGTGAAATTGTAGTATCGGTGAAGATGCCGATTACCCGCTACGGGACGAAAAGACCCCGTGCACCTTTACTATAGCTTAGTATTGACTTTGAACAAGTGATGTGTAGGATAGGTAGGAGACTTTGAAGCAGCCTCGCCAGGGGTTGTGGAGTCGTTGTTGAAATACTACCCTTTACTTGTTTAGAGCCTAACCCCGAGAACTTGGGGGACAGTGCTTGGTGGGTAGTTTGACTGGGGTGGTCGCCTCCAAAAGAGTAACGGAGGCTTCTAAAGGTTCCCTCAGCACGCTTGGTAACCGTGCGTAGAGTGCAATGGCAAAAGGGAGCTTGACTGAGAGACATACAGGTCGATCAGGTACGAAAGTAGAGCATAGTGATCCGGTGGCACCGCATGGAAGGGCCATCGCTCAAAGGATAAAAGGTACGCCGGGGATAACAGGCTGATCTCCCCCAAGAGCTCACATCGACGGGGGGGTTTGGCACCTCGATGTCGGCTCGTCACATCCTGGGGCTGGAGAAGGTCCCAAGGGTTGGGCTGTTCGCCCATTAAAGTGGCACGCGAGCTGGGTTCAGAACGTCGTGAGACAGTTCGGTCTCTATCTGTAGTGGGCGTTAGAAATTTGAGTGGACCTGACTCTAGTACGAGAGGACCGAGTTGGACCAACCTCTGGTGTACCAGTTGTTCCGCCAGGAGCACTGCTGGGTAGCTACGTTGGGAAGGGATAAGCGCTGAAAGCATATAAGCGCGAAACCCACCACAAGATGAGATTTCTTTAAAGGACCGTGGGAGACTACCACGTTGATAGGCCACAGGTGTAAGAGCAGTAATGTTTGTAGCCGAGTGGTACTAATACTCCGTAAAGCTTGATGCGCAAGGCCCCTTCTAAAGGAGGGGCCGGTAATGCTTTTAGCATGTAAAGCTGCTGTGTTTTAAGTGTTTTTTGTTTCTTTAAGTATGTCAAGATATTGGTCCGCAAAGCGGACAGTTAAAAAGTGAAAGAGTGAATAAGTTAAAAGAGCTTTTCTTTACAACTTTAGAACCTTTGAAACTTTCTAACTCAAAATTTAAGGTGGCTATAGCAACGGGGCTCACCTCTTCCCATTCCGAACAGAGAAGTTAAGCCCGTTAGCGCCGATGGTACTGCTTCTTGTGGGAGAGTAGGTCGCCGCCTTGTTCTTGAAACCCTTCATCTTAAACGGTGAAGGGTTTTTTTATGCTTAAAAATTACTTCCAGACCTACAACGCCTTCGCTGATATTGATCGCGCCAGTGTATCCCTGCCTCCCCAGTGGACAGCTCGGGGTCGAAGACTGAAATCTTCAATTAATGATAAAAAAATCATCTATTAAGAATTAGGGTAAAATAAAAAATTGTATCTTGAGCTAATACTTTTTATAAAAAATTACTTAACATACATATTTATGAAAAAAATTATCTTTCTTTTGCTTTTCAGTACGGGATTGTTCGCTCAAAATATTCCAACGCGCTGGGATGAATTAACAGCCAGCGACTGGCCTAAGGCGCTTGAAAAATCAAACCGAACTATTATTCTTCCTATAGGAATATTGGAAAAGCATGGGCCGCATGCCCCAATAGGGTCAGATTTGATAAGGGCCAGGCAATGGGCCAAACGAGCTGCCGAAATTGAATATGCGGTCATTTTCCCAGATTATTTTTACGGCCAGGTTAATGAGGCAAAACATATTCAGGGTACCTTTTCACTACCAAGCGACCTTACTATGGAACTTTTAGAAGCAACCTGTAAGGAAATCGCAAGAAACGGATTTAATAAGATCCTTATAGTTAATACCCATGGTGGAAATCCTTCCATGCTCAGGTATTTTGTACAAAATCAAATGGAAAGTCAGCGGGATTATGCAGTTTATTTTTTCGATCCGGGAGCAGATCCTGAATATGAAAAGAAACTTGCTGAGCTAAGAAAATCTGACGCTTCCCAGGATATGCATGCTGGAGAAAGGGAAACTTCTGAGCTATTGTATCTGAGGCCTGAGCTGGTACAGTTAGACCGCGCAACCAGCGAGTCTGGAGCAGATCAAAAACGTTTAAAAGAGATACCTGATGTCTATAGAGGTATTTGGTGGTACGCTTCTTTTCCGAATCATTATGCGGGAAGGGGCGAGACAGGAACGAAAGAACTGGGTAAATTAGTTACCGATCATGCTGTTAATTCAATAGCCACCGCTTTAAAAGCTATAAAAGAAGATACTACAACCCTGGAGCTTCAAAAGAAGTATTTTGAGGATGTCAAAAAAGCTGCTGATAAATAATTAAATTTCAGACAAATACTTTTCATATTAATCAAGGAAACCCTTCAACGTTGAAGGGTTTTTTTATGCGGTGAAAGAGCGCTTCAGATCAATTTTTGGGCGGTATCATGAATATTTGTGAGTAATTTCTGCATTTTTTAATATTTCTTTAAGAACACCATCCCCCGTTCTTTCGTTATACTTGTACCGAAATCTAAATTCTTTCCAATCCTAACTCCATTATTAATTTAAAATAGTAACTAATTTTTACATTAAAAGTAATTAAGTATGGTAGTAAAGAATCTTTTTAAAATTTGTTTTTTATCGGTGGTGGTCCTGTTATCTTCATGTTCAAAGGAAGATGATTCAGTAGATAATCCCGATAATGCAACAGGAAATTCAACGGCAGTTTATCTTACCGATGCCCCCGTGGACGATGCTAATGTAGAAGCGGTTTTTATTACCGTTTCTGAAGTTAAGGTCAACGGTAAGGCAGTAGATAATTTTGAGAAAACCACTCTTGAAATTAGTAGTTTAACCAATGGTAAAACTGAGCTGTTAGGCCAATTAAACCTGGATGCCGGAATGACAAACGATATCACTCTGGTTCTATCAGGAAGCGATGCTTCCGGAAATTCTCTGGGTAATTATGTGGTCCTTAATGGTGGTTCCAAAGAAGAGATTGCTGGAGACATGGAAATTAATTTAAATGATAATGCTGCAGTTATTCAGGATACCGAAAATGAGATCGTACTGGATTTTGACCTGCGTAAAAGTTTAAAAGCCAATAATGGTGATTATTCTTTAGTGTCTGAAAGCAAGCTCGAGAATAACATTAGCGCGGTAAATACCCTGAACGCCGGAGCTGTTAAAGGGCAGGTAGACAATACCTCTGAAGCCAATGGCGATGTAGTGGTGGCCTATGCTTATAAAAAAGGTGAATTCAATAGTTCTGAAAAAGATGCGAACGGCGACGGCATTCGTTTTTCGAATGCTGCAAGTAGTGCTGTAGTATCTGAATCATCGGGTAATTTCGAAATTCATTTTCTGGAAGAAGGCGATTATGAATTACATTTTGCTTCCTATTCCGATTCAGATTCTGATGGCAATTTAGAATTTAAGGGAATGGTTTCTGCCAGTACGGCAAGCAGCCTTGATCTTTCCGGATTTACGGTTACTGCCGGTTCTGAAGTGAACCTGGAAATTTCTTTTACCGGATTATTAGGATTATAAGTATTAAAATTGGAAATAAAAAAGAGGCTGTTTTTTTTAGACAGCCTCTTTCTTTTTTTATGCACTGGGAAGATCACCCGGTCCTTTTACGGGTAATTTGGAAGATCCCATTAAGAATTTATCCACATGATGAGCAGCTTCCCGCCCTTCAGAAATAGCCCATACAATAAGAGATTGTCCTCTTCTCATATCGCCGGCTACAAATATATTGCGGACATTCGTTTGGTAATTTGAACCTCCTTTGATGTTAGTTCTAGGGTCCAATTCCAAACCCAATTGTTCACTAAGGGTTTTTTCCGGACCTGTAAAACCAAGGGACAACAAAACCAGCTCACAGGGCCATTCTTTTTCAGATCCCTCAATTTCTTTTATTTCCGGTCTCTGGCCTGGCCTTCTAATCCATTCTATCTCGACGGTCTTTAATCCTTTTAAATTGCCATTTTCATCCTTAACAAATTCTTTGGTTTGGATACTCCAGTTACGATTCACCCCTTCCTCGTGAGAAGAAGTTGTTTTTAATGTAAAGGGCCAGTATGGCCAGGGATTTTCAGCAGTTCTGTCTTTAGGTGGAACGGGAAGGATCTCAAAATTGGTAACCGATTTGGCACCTTCTCTATTTGAAGTTCCCACACAATCTGAACCAGTATCACCACCACCTATTACGATCACATTCTTGCCTTTTGCACTTAATCTTTCTTCCCTTTCGTGCAGGCCGTCCACCACTTCATTATTATGCTTTAAAAATTCCATTGCCTGAACCACTCCTTCGGCATCTGAGCCGGGAATTGGCAAATCGCGTCTTTTTGTAGCTCCACCGCAAAGAACAACTGCATCGAATTTTTCCAGTTTTTTCACTGTGTAATTTTTTCCCACTTCCACATTCGTCTCAAATTCAATTCCTTCGGCTTTCATTATTTCCAGCCGGCGGTCAATGACCTTTTTCTCCATTTTAAAATCGGGAATTCCATAGCGAAGCAAACCTCCAATTTTTGCATCCCTTTCAAAAACGGTCACCGAGTGACCAGCACGATTTAATTGCTGGGCTGCGGCTAGTCCTGCGGGACCTGAACCTATTACTGCAACTTTTTTACCGGTTCTATGTTCAGGCGGGTCAGGTTGGATCCAGCCTTCTTTAAAACCTCTTTCCACGATATATTTCTCGATCATTTCAATTGAAACGGGAGGTTCTATAATTCCTAAAACACAGGCCGATTCACATGGAGCGGGGCACAATCTGCCGGTAAACTCCGGAAAATTATTGGTGGCTTGAAGTATTTTAAGTGCCTTTTGCCATTCATTTCGGTAAATGGCATCATTAAAATCGGGAATTAAATTTCCCACGGGGCAGCCGCTATGGCAAAACGGAATTCCGCAATCCATACACCGGCCTCCCTGCCGTTTCAATTCATCGGTATCAAGTTCTTTGGTAAATTCCTTATAATTCTTTACGCGTTCTTCTACCTTTTCTTTGGGTTCTTCCGCGCGTTCGTATGCTAAAAATCCTCTTAATTCACCCATTTTATTATGCTGTTTTTAAATCTACCTGTTCTTTTTTCTTTCTTTCTTCTTCCAGTTTTTGTAAGGCTTTCTTATACTCAACAGGCATTACTTTTATGAAAGCTTTTGTATTCTTTTCCCAATTCTCAAGAATAGACGCTGCCACTTCGCTTTGAGTGTAGCGATAATGGTTTTCGATAAGGCCCAGCAATTCTTCCAGATCTTCGGAAGAAGGCATTTCTAAATCGATCATTTCCATATTGAAATTATTCTTGTCCAGGGTATTTTCCGGATTGTAGATATAAGCTACTCCACCACTCATTCCAGCAGCGAAATTCCTTCCTATTTTTCCCAGGATTACGGCAATTCCACCGGTCATATATTCGCAACCGTGATCGCCAATTCCTTCAATGACAGCTTTCGCCCCCGAATTTCTTACACAAAAACGTTCGCCTCCAATTCCGTTGATGTAGGCTTCACCAGCCGTCGCACCATATAGCGCCACATTTCCTATAATGATATTCTCATTAGATTTGAAGGTGGCGTTTCTTGGTTTTCTTATGGAAAGCACCGCTCCTGAAAGTCCTTTTCCGAAGTAATCGTTAGAATTTCCTTCGATGTTCAGATTCAGTCCAAAAGCCGAAAAAGCTCCGAAACTTTGTCCTGCCGAACCATGGAAATTCAGCGTAAGCGTATTTGGAGGAAGTCCTTTTGCACCGTGGATCTTCGAAATTTCGTTACTGATGATCGCGCCGGTAGTTCGGTTCGTGTTACTGATAGGGAATTCCAGCGTAACGGGCTCTTTCCTGTAGATCGCTGGATGCGCCTGTCTTAAAATTTCAAAATCAAGCACTCCTTCCAGGTTATGCAGCTGTTTCTCGGTATTGATCATTGGAACCCCTTCTTTAATATTAGGTTTATAAAGGATGTTCGAAAGATCAATTCCATTGGCTTTATAATGTTTAATTGCCCGGTTCATGTCAAGTTTCTGGCTTTGTCCCACCATTTCGCTAAGGCTTCGGAAGCCCAGCTGCGCCATGATCTCCCGTAGTTCCTGTGCGATGAAATACATAAAATTGATCACATTTTCAGGTGTTCCTTTGAAATTCTTACGAAGTTCAGGATCCTGAGTTGCGATTCCCACGGGGCAGGTGTTCAGGTGGCAGGCACGCATCATGATACAACCCGAAGCTACAAGCGGAGCTGTGGAAAAACCGAATTCTTCAGCACCAAGGAGTGCAGCAATTGCAACATCCCGTCCGGTTTTTAATTGTCCGTCACACTCCACAACAATTCGGCTTCTAAGATTATTGAGTAAAAGCGTTTGCTGTACTTCGGCAATACCAAGTTCCCAGGGAAGCCCGGCGTGACGTAATGAGGTTAAAGGAGAAGCTCCCGTACCGCCGTCATAACCCGAAATCAGCACCACATCGGCCTTTGCTTTGGCAACTCCCGCGGCAATAGTTCCAACGCCCACTTTAGAAACCAGTTTTACGTTAATGCGGGCCTCGCGATTGGCATTTTTCAAATCGAAAATTAGCTGAGCGAGATCTTCAATAGAATAAATATCATGATGTGGAGGTGGTGAAATCAGTCCCACATAAGGAGTGGAATTTCTTGTTTTGGCAATATCCGGATTTACTTTTGGGCCTGGAAGTTGTCCGCCTTCACCGGGCTTGGCTCCCTGTGCCATTTTTATCTGTATTTCCCGGGCATTAGATAAATAATCAATGCTCACGCCAAAACGTCCTGAAGCGACCTGCTTAATAGCTGAATTTCGCCAGTTCCCGTTAATATCTTTTTGAAAACGTCCCGGATCTTCACCACCTTCACCCGAATTGCTTTTTCCTTTGATTCGGTTCATGGCGATAGCAAGATTTTCATGAGCTTCCTTGCTGATGGACCCAAAAGACATCGCCCCGGTTTTAAACCTTTTTACAATTTCGGTCCATGGTTCAACTTCTTCTATAGGAATTGGATTTAGCTCCTTGAATTTGAACATTCCGCGGAGGGTCATTAGGTTCTCATTCTGCTCATTGATGATTTTTGAATATTCCTGATAAGTGGTATAGCTATTTTGCTTCACCGCCTGCTGAAGTTTGGCCACACTTGCCGGATTGAAGACATGGCGCTCGCCGTTTCTTCTCCAGCGGTAATCTCCTCCCATTTCCAGATCGAGATCGCTATGCGTTTCAGGTGGAAAGAAAGCATGTTTATAACGCTGCTGAATTTCCTTTTCTACTTCATACAGGCCGATTCCTTCAATTCTTGTGGGCGTATTACAGAAATATTTATCGACGAATTTCTTATTAAGACCAAGAATTTCGAAGATTTGCGAACCACGGTAAGAAAGCAGGGTGGAAATACCAATTTTGTTCATGATCTTCACGATACCCTTTCCGATGGCGACATTGAAATTCTCCACGGCCACATCGGCATCTTTCACGGGAATCTGCTTGTCTTTTACCAGCTGACGAATTACTTCATTCACCATATAAGGGTTGATCGCGCTGGCACCATAGCCGAAAAGCGCTGCAAAATGGTGCGGTTCACGAGGTTCGGCTGATTCGATCACTATTCCGAAAGAAGAACGGCGATTATAGTCTTTTACCCTGTGATGTACGAAAGAGCAGGCCAGGAGCGAAGGAATAGGAGCCAGTTTAGGGTTCACATTCCTGTCAGACAAAATGATCACATTACATCCATCATCAACGGCGTCATTTATTTCATGGATCATCTCCTCCAGTCGGTCTTCCAGGCCATTCATTCCTTTTTCAGCTTCATATAGAATGGAAATAGATTTTGCTTTAAACCCGGGCTGATCTATATATTTGATTTTATCCAGGTCTTCATTGGAAATTACCGGATTCTGAATTTTTAATTTTTTCGCCTGTTCGGGAACGATATCAAATAGATTGATGTCTTCACCAACAGGAAGGCTGATGTCGGTCACGATCTCTTCCCTGATACCGTCCAGTGGCGGATTGGTAACCTGTGCGAATAATTGTTTGAAATAGTTAAACAACAATTGCGGTTTATGAGAAAGTACCGCCAGCGGAATATCGGTTCCCATAGATCCAATCGCTTCTTTTCCATTGGAAGCCATAGGAGAAATAATGGTAGAGATATCTTCATAGGTGTAACCGAAGAGTTTCAGGCGGGTTATATAAGGAATGTCTTCTACGGGTGTTTTGTTCCCAGTGTATGGCACATTTGCCAGGGGAAGAAGATTTTTATCAAGCCACTCGCGATAAGGTTTTTCTGAAACGATCTTTTCTTTCACTTCTTCATCTTCGATGATGCGGCCTTCGATCATATCTACCAGGAACATCCTTCCTGGTTCCAGCCTACCGTGCTTCAGAACATTTTCAGGTTCGATGTCCAGAACACCGGTTTCAGAAGACATTACCACATAGCCATCTTTTGTTACAGTATAACGTGAGGGCCTGAGACCGTTTCGGTCCAGTAATGCTCCAATATAATTACCGTCGGTAAAAGGAATCGAAGCCGGGCCGTCCCAGGGTTCCATGATACAGGCATTATACTCATAAAAGGCTCTTTTCTGGTCGTCCATAGACGGATTCTTTTCCCAGGCTTCCGGCACCATCATCATAATCGCTTCGGGCAGCGATCTGCCTGTCTGAAGCAAGAGCTCCAGCGCCATGTCCATAGAAGCAGAATCAGATTTTCCTTCCATGGTAATAGGTACAATTTTTTTAATATCCTCACCAAAGACCTCGCTTTCAAAAAGTTCTTCTCGGGCACGCATTCTGCTAAGGTTTCCTCTCAGGGTATTGATCTCACCGTTATGACACATATAGCGGAAAGGCTGTGCCAGGTCCCAGGTAGGGAAGGTATTGGTCGAAAACCGCTGGTGTACCAGGGCCAGTTTGGTGATCACATCAGGATCATTGAGATCTTTATAATACTCATTGATATCCTGGGGCATCAAGAGTCCTTTATATATTATGGTATTAGTAGAAAGGCTTGAAAAATAGAAATATTCGCTTTCTGAAAGCCCTGAATTTTCAATTTTATGCTCTGCGATCTTGCGGGCGGTATAGAGCTTTGCGTTAAAATGTTTGTCGTCAAGTTTTTCAGGCCGGCCTACAAATACCTGCTGAATGGCAGGTTCGATACGGCTCGCCATCTTCCCGAGGCAGGAGTGGTTAACGGGTACTTTTCTCCAGCCTAAAATTTCAAGCTGCTGATTTTTAATTTCTTCTTCAAAAGCCGATTTACAAATTTCGGCCTGGTTTTTATTTTTTGGAAGAAATACCATTCCTACCGCGTAGGAACGGAATTCCGGCAGTTCGAAATTACAGACTTTTTTAAAGAAATCATGCGGTACTTCAATTAAAATTCCCGCGCCGTCCCCGGTTTTTCCATCGGCACTTACCGCGCCACGGTGTTCCAGTCTTACCAGAATATCGATGGCTTTATGGATAATCTGGTTTGTTCTTTTCCCGTTTAAATTACAAATAAAGCCTGCACCACAGTTATCATGCTCAAATTGAGGGGAGTAGAGTCCCTGTTCTTTCATTCTCATAATTATACCTTCTAAATTATTCTCATAAAAGTAATTAAAAGAGAAAGAACATAAAAAAGATAAAATAGCTTTAAATCAATATTTTAGGCATTAGTAATTTATAAGTCTTTTTATGCGAAAATGCTAAAATAAAGCAGCTATTTTGAAAAATGCATAATGTTAAAACAGGCCGCAGAATTAACTACGGGTTTTCCCGTAATTTTGGTCTGGACCAATAATTTTCTCGATATTTACGAAATAATGTGTTAATTTTAGTCTGCTGATTAATAGTAAATTATAACCAATCAAAGAAAAATTTCACACTGATTTCTATTACGGCTGAGTTTTACCCCCAACCACACTTTACTTCTGGCTATTGATTTAGGCTTTAATCGGCCAATTTTATTTTTTTATTCCCCCTGGAACACCGTTTTGCCCTTTAGGCTCTTTACTGGCATTTAGTAGTCCAGCTTTTTACCCTACATAATTTTATTGTTTTACCAGGTTTCGGCCTGAACGCCCAATTCTATCATAATTCATTTTCCTCCTTAGGGTTTTTGGTTGAACCTTAAAACTTTGAATTATGAAAAAAATTACGATTTTGAAAAAACCTGAAGTAATACAGGGTATTATTGCCTTCTTTACTTTTCTTCTTGTTTTTAATTTACAGGCTCAAACGAGCACCACTTTTGATCTGCCAACTAATTGTGTTGCCGATGATTTGGAACCGGTGGGGGCTTATTTGAGTGATTTACCCGTCTGTATAGATTGCCAAACACAGCAAGTGTGGCCAGCATCTTTAACACTTAAATTAAATAATAAAACCGGTTCTACTAGGACAGCCTTTGCATTTTGGGCAATCTTAGAAATTACAGGTGAAGAAGGAGTTGAAAACTTTTATATCTCAGGTTGTACAGGACCTGTCGAAGGAAAAGGAATATCTGAAATCACAGTAGACGACTTAACTTTTTATAATTCTAGTGGTGTTCTCCTACCCGATAAAAGTCTGGAGTATCAATGTGGAACATCATTAAAAATAAAAGATATGATCATGGCATGGACTCCCGCTTCGGATGTTCCAGATAATCAGTGTCCTATAACTCCAGAGTCCATTGAGTCAAAATGTAGAGGAGTAGCCGAACTAAAAGTTGATACCCCTCTAGGAGGAGTGGTAGATAGCGTTACACCTGTTACTTGTAATGGAGATGGTGATGGAAGTATTTCTATTACCGCAAGCGGAGGAAAAGCCCCTTATACATTTGCCTGGACAATGGAAGAAGATGCTCTTTTCTCTTCCTCATCAGAAGATCTTTCCAATCTTTCCGGTGGTACTTATAATTGTATAATTACAGACGCCAACAATTGTACCTTTCAATTACAAGATATTTTGGTCGGAGAACCTTTAGCTGTAAGTGTAACTACCAGCAGTACAAACGTGAGCTGTAATGGAGAAAATGATGGTGCCATTACTGTAACTGGCGGCACTTATGATAATTTGGAATTATGGAAATTAACCACAGAGCCAGATACTTATACCAAGGTTTCTTCCCCCACTTTTAGTAGTGGTGTATATAGTGGTTTAATGCCCGGTAAATATAAAGTAAAAGGACTCGCTGCTGATGGTAATGGCACTGCTGATGCCTGTAGTGCATTTAGTACTCCTGAGACTATTAGTGAGCCTGCTGCTGTAAGTGTAACTACCAGCAGTACAAACGTGAGCTGTAATGGAGAAAATGATGGTACCATTACTGTAACTGGCGGCACTTATGATAATTTGGAATTATGGAAATTAACCACAGAGCCAGATACTTATACCAAGGTTTCTTCCCCCACTTTTAGTAGTGGTGTATATAGTGGTTTAATGCCCGGTAAATATAAAGTAAAAGGACTCGCTGCTGATGGTAATGGCACTGCTGATGCCTGTAGTGCATTTAGTACTCCTGAGACTATTAGTGAGCCTGCTGCTGTAAGTGTAACTACCAGCAGTACAAACGTGAGCTGTAATGGAGAAAATGATGGTACCATTACTGTAACTGGCGGCACTTATGATAATTTGGAATTATGGAAATTAACCACAGAGCCAGATACTTATACCAAGGTTTCTTCCCCCACTTTTAGTAGTGGTGTATATAGTGGTTTAATGCCCGGTAAATATAAAGTAAAAGGACTCGCTGCTGATGGTAATGGCACTGCTGATGCCTGTAGTGCATTTAGTACTCCTGAGACTATTAGTGAGCCTGCTGCTGTAAGTGTAACTACCAGCAGTACAAACGTGAGCTGTAATGGAGAAAATGATGGTACCATTACTGTAACTGGCGGCACTTATGATAATTTGGAATTATGGAAATTAACCACAGAGCCAGATACTTATACCAAGGTTTCTTCCCCCACTTTTAGTAGTGGTGTATATAGTGGTTTAATGCCCGGTAAATATAAAGTAAAAGGACTCGCTGCTGATGGTAATGGCACTACTGATGCCTGTAGTGCATTTAGTACTCCTGAGACTATTAGTGAGCCTGCTGCTGTAAGTGTAACTACCAGCAGTACAAACGTGAGCTGTAATGGAGAAAATGATGGTACCATTACTGTAACTGGCGGCACTTATGATAATTTGGAATTATGGAAATTAACCACAGAGCCAGATACTTATACCAAGGTTTCTTCCCCCACTTTTAGTAGTGGTGTATATAGTGGTTTAATGCCCGGTAAATATAAAGTAAAAGGACTCGCTGCTGATGGTAATGGCACTGCTGATGCCTGTAGTGCATTTAGTACTCCTGAGACTATTAGTGAGCCTGCTGCTGTAAGTGTAACTACCAGCAGTACAAACGTGAGCTGTAATGGAGAAAATGATGGTACCATTACTGTAACTGGCGGCACTTATGATAATTTGGAATTATGGAAATTAACCACAGAGCCAGATACTTATACCAAGGTTTCTTCCCCCACTTTTAGTAGTGGTGTATATAGTGGTTTAATGCCCGGTAAATATAAAGTAAAAGGACTCGCTGCTGATGGTAATGGCACTGCTGATGCCTGTAGTGCATTTAGTACTCCTGAGACTATTAGTGAGCCTGCTGCTGTAAGTGTAACTACCAGCAGTACAAACGTGAGCTGTAATGGAGAAAATGATGGTACCATTACTGTAACTGGCGGCACTTATGATAATTTGGAATTATGGAAATTAACCACAGAGCCAGATACTTATACCAAGGTTTCTTCCCCCACTTTTAGTAGTGGTGTATATAGTGGTTTAATGCCCGGTAAATATAAAGTAAAAGGACTCGCTGCTGATGGTAATGGCACTACTGATGCCTGTAGTGCATTTAGTACTCCTGAGACTATTACTGAACCAGCCAAAGTCAAAATACCAAATATTAATACCCAACAATCTGATTGTATAGGAGGTATTGCAACTACAAAACTGTCTTATGATGATACCAGCATTACTGAGTTCTATTATAGATATAAAGATGCTACAGATGAGAACGCAGAGTGGACAAGTTGGTTACAGTACACCACAACTTCTGATCCTATTTCTTTAGGTGTTGGGTCATATACCTTCCAGGTTAAATATACTGTTGATGGATGTTTAAGTGATGAGTTTCCTGTAAATATCGGTATCCCTCAAGATGCTGAGCTTACTGTAACTACTCACGGGACAACAGTAGACTGTTCTACAGGCACTGGAAGTATTATAGTTGATAATATAAGTGATTTAACAGGGGTTAAATTCACCCTTTATAGAATAATTGATACTGAAAATAGTGAAATCGTTCAACCTTATCAAGATGTAGATTATCCTACAAATGGATTCACAGGATTAACACCTGGAAATTATTTTGTGAGTGCTGTGAGCACCTTTGGATGTCCGGGTAATGATCTTGTTACTCTCGAAGTTCCTCAGTGTCTAACCTGTGAAACCGCATTCGCAAAAGATGAATATTTATCTAACTGCTTTTTAGATGATCCAGTATTAAATAGCGAAAGATGGGGTTGGACCAATCTTTATGAAAAAGGTCAAAGTTATACCTTGAATCTTTATGAAGGTGCAGATCATTGTGATGCAACAACAGATAGGAAGGTTGGACAGGTTGAAGTAATTCCAAATGGAGATCTTATTGATGTAACTTTTACCGTTAACGATAACCATATTATGAGTTCAGTTCATTTATATGTGGGTTGTGATCCTTATCCAAGTAAGAAACAGAAAGGACAATATGAATACACGGTAGCACCAGGCCAATATAATTTTAATGCTAAGGGTGATATTGGTTATAGAAAAACTTATTCTATAAAGGGAATTGAAATCACTCAAGATACATATTATTTGATTGCTCATATTGATGTATGTACCAGCGAGACTCAAGGTTATATTGAGGAGTTAAGAGCCGCTGATGATGGAACTGGAAGTACCACTTATAATGGCAGACAAGCTGAAATGGCTAGTTGCGATGTTACAGGAACAAATGGAAGAAATTCTAAAACTTCTGCTCAGCTAACTCTAAGCTCAACTAGTACTCAATCATTAACCGAAACTTCAGAGCCAATATTCAAAGTTGCACCGGTACCATTTAGTGACCAGTTGAATATCGGATACATTTTCGATTATACTTCTGATGTTACTATTGAGGTATTTGATATGAATGGTAGGCTATTGAAAACTTATCGCGATAAAGCGGTGAATTCAGATAGTATGTCCACTTTCAATGTTACCTTTAGAACATTCACTGGTCAGCAGTTCATTTTACGAATGACCACAGACCGTGAAGTTTATTCGGCACAGGTCATAGCGAAATAGTTATTAACCAACCAAAAATGAGAAGAGCAGCCAAATTTGGCTGCTCTTTTTTTATAATTTTCTCTGAAATATTAATCTTTAAGAATACTTCTGGAAATCACGATCTTTTGTATTTCAGAAGTTCCTTCGTAGATCTGCGTGATCTTGGCATCTCTCATTAACCTTTCCACATGGTATTCTTTTACGTAACCATTTCCGCCGTGAACCTGGACTGCTTCTACAGTCACATCCATCGCGGTTTGTGAAGCGTGTAGTTTTGCCATCGCGCCTGAAAGGTCATAGCTGTTGCCCTGGTCTTTATCCCAGGCGGCTTTCATTACCAGGTGCCGTGCGGCTTCGATTTGAGTATGCATGTCGGCAAGTTTAAAGGCGATGGCCTGGTGGTTACAAATTTCTGTCCCGAAAGCTTTTCGCTGTTTTGAATATTCTTTGGCAAGTTCATAAGCCCCGGAAGCGATTCCAAGCGCCTGAGCGGCGATCCCTATTCTTCCGCCGGAAAGTGTTTTCATCGCGAATTTAAATCCGAAACCATCTTCACCAATCCTGTTTTCTTTTGGCACTTTTACATCATTGAAATTGAGGGAATGCGTATCGCTTCCTCGAATGCCGAGCTTCTGTTCTTTTGGTCCTATTTCAAATCCGTCCCATTCTTTTTCAACAATAAAGGCATTGATCCCTTTGTGTTTTTTTTCTTTATGTGTTTGTGCGATAACCAGGTAGAAATCGGCAGAATTCCCATTGGTTATCCAGTTTTTTGTTCCGTTTAATAGATAGTGGTCACCTTTATCGATTGCGGTGGTTTTTTGGGAAGTAGCGTCACTTCCGGCTTCAGGTTCCGAAAGACAAAAAGCACCCAGTTTCTCACCCGTAGTTAGCTTGGAGAGATATTTTTTCTTTTGTTCTTCAGTTCCAAAAGTATCCAGACCCCAACATACCAGGGAGTTATTGACCGACATGATCACTGAGGCCGAAGCATCAATTTTTGAAATTTCTTCCATGGCCAGAACGTAAGAGATCGTATCCATTCCGCCACCGCCGTACTCAGGAGAAGCCATCATTCCTAAAAAGCCCAGTTCTCCCATTTTCTTCACCTGTTCGGCAGGAAACTTTTGCTTTTCATCTCGTTCGATGACGCCGGGAAGCAACTCTGTCTTTGCAAAATCACGGGCTGCGTCTCTTATCATTATATGTTCTTCGGTAAGTGTAAAATCCATGCGAAAGAAATTTATAAAAAAATGATTTTTGGACGCCAAAGATAGCCTTTTGATACCTATTTTTCAATTGATATTGATTAATTTTACGAATATGAAAAAAACTACCTATAGATTAATAGGCGTCATGTCGGGTACTTCCCTTGACGGTGTGGATATGGTTTTTACCGAGATAAGTTTTTTAGATAGCGTAGACTATGAAATAAAATTAGCGCAGACTTTTCCATATCCGGAAGAATGGGTTTCCAGGCTCAATGATGCCATTCATCTTGACCAGGCGGCGCTTAATGAACTTGATAATGAATACACTGCTTACCTGGCAGAAATCATTAAAAAATTTATTGATCAAAATCAGCTTGATCTTATCGATGCTGTTTGTAGCCACGGGCATACGGTAAAACATTTGCCAAAAAAGGGAATTACCTTTCAAATTGGAAATTTGCCGAAACTTGCCAGACTAACCGGGATCCCGGTGGTATGTGATTTTCGGGTTCAGGATGTGGAGCTTGGCGGCCAGGGCGCTCCTTTGGTGCCTATGGGGGATCGGCTTTTATTTGGCGAATACAAATACTGTATCAATCTTGGCGGATTTGCGAATGTTTCACAAGAAGATGAGGAAAATCGAAAAGCTTATGATATCTGCCCGGTAAATACCGTTCTCAATTATTTTAGCAGAAAAGAGGGTAAGCAATTCGATAAAAACGGGCAGATGGCGAGAATGGGAAAACTGGATGCTGATCTACTCGAAAAACTGAATGCGCTTAAATTTTACAGTCTTCAACCTCCCAAATCCCTGGGAATAGAATGGGTGAATGCCGAAATTCTTCCCATGCTGGAAAATTCAGGGCTCGATAATTTTTCAATTTTAAAAACCTACACCGTTCATGTGGCTATACAAATAGCCAATGTACTCGATGATAACAGCGAATCTGCTGTACTTCTAACCGGGGGAGGAGTTTACAATTCATATTTAATTGAGGAGCTACGTAAATTTTCTGCCTGTGATTTTGTGGTTCCCGGAAACCAGCTGGTTGAATTTAAAGAAGCACTGATTTTTGCACTTTTGGGTGCTTTGAAATTGAGGGGCGAAATAAATATTCTGAGATCGGTCACCGGAGCCCGTATTGACCATTCATCCGGTCGCATTTTTAAGCCCTGAAAATATTGAGAATTTAGAATTTTACCCCTGACCGATTTTTTATCTTTGCACCAAAATTAATTTACATGAAAGACTTACTTACGATATATGAAAATAAAGAACCTGAAATCGTATTTAACTGGAAAGATTCTGAAACCGAAGCCGAAGGCTGGACGGTAATAAATTCCCTTCGCGGCGGTGCTGCCGGCGGTGGTACCCGTATGCGAAAAGGCCTTGATATGAACGAAGTTCTTTCTTTGGCCAAAACCATGGAAGTGAAATTTACCGTTTCCGGTCCGCCTATTGGTGGTGCCAAATCGGGAATTAATTTTGATCCTTCCGATCCTCGAAAAAAAGGCGTTCTGGAACGCTGGTATAAAGCTGTTTCTCCACTTTTGAAAAGCTATTACGGAACCGGCGGCGATCTTAATATTGATGAAATAAATGAAGTGATCCCAATTACTGAAGATTGTGGTGTTTGGCATCCTCAGGAAGGGGTTTTTACGGGACATTTTAAACCAACTGAAGCTGATAAGATCAATAGAATTGGACAATTGCGCCAGGGAGTGATCAAAGTTCTTGAAAACACGAACTATTCCCCAGATATCAGGAGAAAATATACCGTGGCTGATATGATCACCGGCTATGGAGTTGCTGAAGCGGCACATCATTATTATTCCATTTATGGAGGTGATATAAAAGGAAAGAGAGCGATTGTTCAGGGCTTTGGAAATGTTGGTTCTGCCGCGGCCTATTACCTGGCTCAGCTTGGAGTAAAAGTAATTGGAATAATAGACAGGGTTGGAGGCCTTATCAAAGAAGAGGGCTTCAGTTTTGAGGAAATCAGGGAATTGTTTCTGAATAAAAAAGGAAATACCCTCAATCATGATAATTTAATTCCTTTTGAAGAGATCAACGAAAAGATATGGAAGCTGGATGCAGAAATATTTGCTCCCTGCGCGGCTTCAAGGCTGATTTCCAAAGACCAGATTTCCAGCCTTATTGAAAGAAAACTGGAGGTGATCTCCTGTGGTGCCAATGTTCCTTTTGCCGATAAAGAGATCTTCTTCGGCCCGATAATGGAATATACCGATGAAAAAGTTAGCCTGATCCCAGATTTTATTTCCAACTGTGGGATGGCCCGTGTATTTGCCTACTTTATGGAAAGAAGAGTGCAAATGACCGATGAAGCTATCTTTAATGATACTTCTTCTATTATCAAAGAAGCCATTCAAAATACCTATAATAACAACCCTTCAAGAACAGACATAAGCCGTACTGCTTTTGAAATAGCCTTAAAACAGCTGATATAAATGATAAGCAATGATAAGCTTTATAATAATTCTTTTTGTTCTTGGATATTTGTTGATTACCCTGGAACATCCGTTAAGGCTGGACAAATCTGTTTCAGCCTTACTTATGGCCACCCTTATGTGGGCCATGCTCTCTTATGGTTTTAACCAGGGATGGTTTTCCATTATCGATACTCACGGAGAAATTTTTAATATCGCCAAGGGGAATTTAGAGGTGCAGCAGGAAGGTTTCAATAGGAACCTGATGCATCATTTTAGCAAGATCAGTGAGATTTTGTTTTTTTTAATAGGGGCAATGACAATTGTTGAAATTATTGACCTTCATCGTGGATTCGCCATCATTAAAAAAAGAATTACTACCACAAATAAAGTCAGACTGCTTTGGATTTTAGGCATCCTGGCTTTTCTTTTATCAGCCATTATTGATAATCTTACCACCACCATAATTCTGATAACTTTGCTTAGGAAGCTCGTTCCTAAAAGTAAATTCAGGGTATGGTTTGCTGCCCTTATTGTGATCGCAGCGAATGCCGGAGGGGCCTGGTCCCCAATTGGAGATGTCACCACCACTATGTTATGGATCAATAATAAGGTAACTACGGCAGGACTTTCAGAATATGTTATCCTTCCTTCCATCATCTGTTTTGCGTTGCCTTTTGCTTTTGCCAGCAAGCTAAAAGCTTTTAAAGGAGAAACAGTTTTAAAGAAAAAAATTGATGATCCGGGTTCAGAAAGGATTTTAAGTAGTAAAACGATGTTGTTAACAGGGCTCGGCGGCATTTTATTTGTTCCTGTCTTTAAATGGATCACAGGGCTTCCTCCATATATTGGGATGCTTTTCAGCCTGGGTGTGGTTTGGCTGGTATCAGAATATGTGAAACCGGTCAAGAATATTACAAAAGTTGAAAAACACCAGTATTCTACTCATAAAGCACTTTCAAAGATCGAGTTTTCCAGTATTTTGTTTTTCCTCGGAATTTTACTAGCGGTTGCAGGCCTGGAAAGCCTTGTTTTTGGTTCTATTGATGGGCAGTCAGTAGGAACTTTATTGTATGCCGCGCATCGTTTATCAGCGGCCATCCCAAGTATGAATGCCGTGATCATACTTATTGGCGGACTTTCTTCTGTTATCGATAATGTTCCGTTAGTTGCGGCCTCTATGGCGATGTACGATCTTCCTTTAGATAGTTATATCTGGCATTTCATCGCATACTGTTCCGGTACGGGAGGAAGTTTATTGATCATTGGTTCTGCTGCCGGGGTAGCGGCAATGGGAATGGAAAAAATAGATTTTATGTGGTATCTTAAAAATATTGCACCGCTTGCATTGATAGGTTTTATTTCAGGTGCGATAGGTTTTATTTTATTGGAATATATCTAACTTAATATCCCGTTAATAATTTAATTTTTATTCCTGCTTCTAAGGTTGTGAGAAAATAAAGGCTCGTCTATATTTACAATTAAAATCGAATTCTCACGTTACAATTAAAAACCTAGAGATACCTATGCTATATTTTATTCAGCAGGACGGCCTTGCTGATGCTGCACAAGCTGCAGAGCCGGTCGTAGAGGAAAAAACACTTTCGTTGTTTGACCTGATGTTTAGTGGAAGCCTTGGAGGCCAGATCATTATTGTAATTCTTTTTATTTTGTTATTTGCGGCGGTCTATATTTATTTTGAAAGGCTCTTCGCCATCAAAGCTGCAAGTAAAATAGATAAGAATTTCATGCTTCAGATTAAAGATAGTGTATTAAGTGGAAATATTGAATCTGCGAAGATACGTTGCCAGCAAAGCGATTCACCGGTTGGAAGACTTACAGAAAAAGGAATTTCCCGTATCGGGAGTCCGCTGGAAGATATCAATACAGCCATAGAAAATGCCGGAAGGCTTGAGGTCTATAAGCTGGAAAAAAATGTGAGTATCCTGGCGACCATTGCCGGTGCCGCGCCTATGATCGGGTTTCTCGGTACTGTAATTGGTATGGTGCTTGCTTTTCATGAATTGGCAACAAGTAGCGGCCAGGCGCAAATGGGAGCACTTGCTGAAGGAATTTACACCGCCATGACTACCACGGTTGCCGGTTTGATAGTAGGTATTATCGCGTATATTGGGTATAATCACCTGGTGGTTAAAACCGATAAAGTGGTGCATCAAATGGAAGCAACAGCAGTTGATTTCCTTGATCTTTTAAACGAGCCGGCTTAATATGAATCTAAGAGGAAGAAATAAAATAAGTCCGGAATTCAGTATGAGTTCGATGACCGATGTGGTTTTTCTGCTTCTCATCTTCTTTATGCTGACTTCCCCGGTAATTACCCCGGAGGCGCTGGATCTTATCCTTCCGAAGGCAAAGGGTAAAACCACCAATAAGCAAACGCTTTCGGTGAGCATTACCAAAGACCTGCAGGTGTATATAAACAGCGACCGGGTGAGTAATAGTTCACTGGAAGGAGAATTGAAGCAAAGGCTGGCCGGAAAAGAAAACCCCACCATTATCCTGAGGGTTGAAGAAGGAGTGCCTATAGAAAAGGCCGTGCGCGTTATGGATATCGCGAATAGAAATAGTTATAAAATCGTACTCGCAGTAAAACCTGAATAAATGGCAATGCTGGAAACTAAACATGAGAAGAAATCATTCACGATCACCGTTATCCTGCACGTGATCCTGATCCTTCTTTTGATTTTTTTCGGCCTTACTTATCTCGACCCGCCACCCGAAAGTGGGATCGCGGTGAATTTTGGAACTTCTGAAGTGGGCTCGGGAACAGAGCAGCCAAAAGAGCCGGTAAAATCTGCTCCAAAACAAAATGCCGCACAGCCGGTAAAATCTGAACCGGTGATCGAAAAGGAAGTGGTTACTCAGGATAAAGAGGAAGCTCCAGTGATCGAAAAAAAGAAAAAGGAACAACCTGTTGAAACCAAACAACCCGAAAAACCTAAAGAAGAACCTAAACCCGTTAAAAAACCGGAACCCACACCCGATAAATCTACCAACGACGCTCTTAGCAGTATTTTAAACGGTCCGGAAAAAGACGGTAAAGCAACAGGAGGTGAAGGAAATGATAACCAGGCGGGAGATAAAGGAAGTCCTGATGGTGATCCCAATGCCAGCTCCTATTACGGTCAGGGAGCCGGTCTTGATGGTGACGGCAATTACAGGCTTGGAGGAAGAAAAGCGCTGAATAAAGAAAAATTTGTGCAGGATTGTAATGAATCGGGAATTGTGGTGGTGCGTATAGAAGTGAACCGCCAGGGACAGGTTATTTCGGCCATTCCCGGAGTAAAAGGAACCACAAATAATGCCCCCTGTTTAACCGATCCTGCGAAAAGAGCTGCACTTGTCACTCGCTTCAATAGTGACGCGAATGCTCCATCCAGGCAGGTAGGAACTATTATCTACAATTTTAAACTCACCGAATAAGTGAAAACTTATAAAGAAACTGTTGAATGGATGTTTCAGCAGTTACCCATGTTCCAGCGCGTGGGAAAACAGGCTTTTAAAAAAGACCTTTCCAATACTTTAAAACTTGCCGATTTTCTGGAGCATCCGGAAACCGGGTTTAAAAGCATTCATGTGGCTGGAACCAACGGTAAAGGTTCGGTAAGTCATATGCTGGCTTCGATCTTTCAGGCTGCAGGCTATAAAACCGGACTTTATACCTCTCCGCATTTGAAGGATTTCCGCGAACGAATAAAGATCAACGGGATGGTGGTACCGCAGAAAGAAGTGATCCAATTTATTGACGAAAACCAAAATTTCCTCGCCTTTAACCGCCTGAGTTTTTTCGAAATGACAGTAGGGATGGCATTTCAGTACTTTTCCAAAGAAAAAGTAGATATGGCTATTATTGAAGTAGGAATGGGAGGCAGGCTGGATTCCACAAATATAATTCATCCCGAACTATCAGTCATTACGAATATTGGCCTGGATCATACGGCCTACCTGGGCGAAACGCTGGCTGAAATTGCTTCGGAAAAAGCCGGGATAATAAAAAAGAATGTTCCGGTGATCATAGGGGAAGAACAGGAGGAAACCACGCCGGTTTTCAGAAAAAAGGCGGAAGATATGGAATCAGAAATCATTTTTGCTTCTAAAACAAAAACTCCAACCTATCATACCGATCTGAAAGGAGGCTACCAGCGAATGAATCTGAAAACTGTAATGGCAGCTATAAAACTTATGAGAGAAAAAGGATGGGATCTTCCGGAAGAAGCGGTAATAAATGGCCTTAATAATGTAAAACTTCATACCGGGTTCCAGGGAAGGTGGGACATCATCAGGGAAAAACCAAAAGTCATTTGTGATACTGCACATAACGCTGAAGGCTTAAAACTTGTCATGAAACAGCTCCGAAAGGAAGAATTTCAACATCTGCATATAGTTTTGGGGGTAGTTAATGATAAGGATCTTTCCAAAGTCTTACCTCTTTTTCCTAAAGATGCAAATTATTACTTTTGTAAACCTGAGGTGCCGCGGGGATTGGATGCCGATATTCTCAAAAAGGAAGCTGAAAAATATGAATTGTCGGGAAAAATTTATAAATCTGTTCAATTGGCTTTCTTTGCAGCTGAAGAAGAGGCACTGGATGAGGATATAATTTTTGTTGGCGGAAGTAATTTTACTGTAGCTGAAGTGGTGTAAATTCAAAAAATAAATTTAAATTTAACAGGAATACGCGCCAATTTCCCCTTATCTATTTCTTTCCTACTCTTGCCAGGCTTCCCAAAACTTCATGAGTTGACTTTTTAGCTATGTATTATTAACTAAAAATATCAACTAAAAATGAAAACAATTGAAAAACTTTTGATTGCCCTGGCGCTCACGCTGTGGATAAATGTAAACACCTTTGCCCAGGACCAGGCTGCAACCGATGACGGACCTGTATTTGTTACCATGACTACCATGCACTGGAATCCCGATCCTGAAACTGATTTTTCAGACTGGTTGAAAACCGAGAAGGAGTATTTTGAGAAGGTTACCAGTAAGAATGATCTTATTTTAGATTCTGGACTTTATACCCATTATTTTACGCCAGATAACTCGGAGCTGATGCGGGTAAATGTTTATCGTAGTTGGGATGATATTGAAAAGGCTCAGGAAGAAAATAACCGACTATTAAAAGAGGCGTGGCCAGATGAGAAGGCAAGACAGGCATTTTTAAAGAAACAAGGTAGCTATTATAGCCCACAGCATAGTGATGAAATTTATGTTTCGCTTCCCTATTATATGCCTGCTTCAAAATCGGATAAGCCTATGATTTATTATATGAAGAAAAGCGATCTATCAATGAATCCTGAAGGAAATCCAGAGAATTTTAAGGAGTACTACGATAAAGTTACCAGCAAAAATTCAAAGTTGAAAGGATATTATACCATGCGTCATCGCTGGGGATCCAATAGCCGTGATCTGGTTGAGGTTTTTGTATTTGATAAATTGGGTGATATTGAAGATGCATTTGCTGAAGAAGGAGAACTTATGGCGCAGGCCTGGCCAGATGAAGCAAAAAGAGAGGCTTTTGACAAGGAATTGGGAAAACTTTTTACCGGTAAACATGCCGATTATATCTATCGAAGTATTCCGGAACTACAGAAAAACTGATCCCAGTTTAGTGTCTTTGAACCAGTTGAAAAAACTTTCATGAGAAGTATTATTTTTTCCAAATTACGCCAGGCAAAAAGCAAAAAAATTAATGAATATTTTTCTCAGATTTGTTTTGCGTAATTGAAAATCTAATCTATATTTGCATCCGCAATCATGAAAGGGCGCGTAGCTCAGTTGGTTCAGAGCACTTGGTTTACACCCAAGGGGTCAGGGGTTCGAATCCCTTCGCGCCCACTTTTTAGAGATTGAATTAATACAAAACCTTGCCTATCTTATTGATTTGCAAGGTTTTGTGGTTTTTTGACCTTCATTTAATTTGATATGATTTGAATTAAAATGGTCTGTTATTCGGTCAACAAAATTTTTTTCAAAAAAGTGTTGACCGATATAGCTGTAACATTCTGTAGATCAAATAGTTGAAATTTGACTTTCGTCTAATTTTTTTGTTTCATTTAAAGACGACAACTATGAAATCTAGGTCAACATTTTCTGTCCTGTTCTGGATAAACACTTCCAGAACCTCATTGGAGCAGTCAAAGCTCTATGCCCGTATTACCTTAAATGGTAAAAGAGTCAATTTAAGTTTAAAGCACGAAATCCCCGCAAACGACTGGGATAAAAAGAGGTCGAAGGTCAAAGGCCGAACCCCGGAAGCTCAGGAGATAAATGAGTATATCCAACATGTTCGTGCAGAGCTTTACTCTAGTTATAGAGAATTAATGAAGGCAGATGCTGAGGTAACTGCAGAAGCGGTTAAAGCTCATTTTTTAGGTGAAGAGGAAGATCAAAAATCTCTTCAGGATCTTTTTGACTATCATAACCTGCATCACAATCATAATTTGAGTGCTGCAACAATGAGTCACTATAGAACAACTCAAAACTATTTGTTGGAGTACATATATAAAATCAACGGTAAGGAGGATATTCATCTAAATAAACTCGATTTCAATTTTGTCACCGGGTTTGAAACTTTTTTGCGTACCTACCACCCAAAGCATTATCACGGAACCATGAGTAACAACGGTGCGATGAAACACCTTCAAAGGTTCCGAAAAATGATCAGGATTGCTCTAAACCTGGGGTGGATCTCCAATAATCCCCTTAAAGGGTATAAAATAAAAATGGAAAAAAAAGAACGCGAATTTTTAACTGCACCTGAATTGGCATCCATTGAAAATTATGCAACATCTGTGGAACGGCTTGAAATAGTAAAAGACCTTTTTGTTTTTAGCTGTTATACAGGCCTTTCTTATTGTGATTTAATAGTATTAAATAATTCACATCTTGCAACTATTGATGATAAAAAATGGATCCTCACAAAACGAGCTAAAACTGATACTGCCGTTCGGCTTCCTTTATTAAAAGCCCCTGTTGACATCCTGGAAAAATATCGGGACCATCCCAGAAGAGGTGAGGATAATTTGCTGCCTCGCTTATCAAATCAGAAGCTGAATAGTTATTTAAAAGAACTTGCAGATAAATGTAAGATTAATAAGCACCTGACATTTCATATGGCGAGACATACCTTCGCTACTACAGTTACTCTTACAAATGGAGTCCCAATAGAAACCGTGTCGAAAATTTTAGGACATACCAGGTTGGCGACCACTCAAATATATGCGCGTGTACTGGATCAAAAGATCAGCCAGGATATGGAATTGCTTCAGCGCAAATTGGATATAGAACACTAATTTTTTTGTAAAAGAGATTTAAAAAGAGTTTTATCTTCGGATAAATTGGAATTGCAGAATGTTGTTTACAAGCAGTTGATTGATAAGGAAGTTAATGATCAGGGAATATCCTCTTAAAGAAAAACTTATAGCGCGGGGGGTGTTTATAGCTCATGAATAGTTATAAATCCAAGAAGAATAATTAAACTGATTAAAGAAAGGTATAATACACTATTTTTTAAATTCCATAGAAAGTAATTCCTTTTTAAAAATTTCTTTTCCAGGAGTTCTAATTCGATGAATTTCTCGAATCCGAATTGTCTTGCGATTTTACCTTTATCGGTTAAAAAAACCCGGTTGATGTTATCGATGTAAATTAGATTGTGTTTAACTAGTTTTTGAACCATATAAAGGTCATACTTTTGGAATAGTTCTTCCAGGGAAATACCATTTTTAAAGTGTTTTGCATCTGAAGACGAAAATAAACACATTTTTTGTAGGGTTATACATACAGATTAATAGTCAAATATACGTTTAAAAACATTTTTAATGCCTTAAAAATAAATAAACATTTGTTAAATACGTGTTTTTGGTGCAAATGGCCTTTAATTTTTAACAACTTGTTTAAAGGTTTTTGATTAGCGGGATTTTCTCCTCTGCTAGCAAACATCTTCTATTTTTTTAATTATTTGACATTGATTTTAATTTGAAGGACCACTCTAATGTGACATCTATTTTCGCAACTTACAGCCATATACTACTCCATAAGAAAACCAAAGCCATTTTAAAAAAGAAGACGGTATTTAGGGAAGTTGGGATAATCTTTGTACTTCCAAAAAAGTGTTCTTTAATGGCTTTTAATTACTAGCGGTATTACGCTATAGTAAACTAAAGAAAGTAAATGGACATTTGGGAGGACTTCTTGACCTGAACGATTCTCTGTATTAATTATGTGGATATTTTAATTACTTTGAAGTTATAGATTATGAGAAATTCATGGACTACTTCAAATGGATGAAAAGAGAATTTTTCAGGTAATAAGGACAAAATTCTGGTAAAGTAAATTGAGTATAAAGGTATCTGGCATTTTTTAAATCTTTCGTTTTAAATTCCCTAAGTTCTCTATTTACAGTATTTATTAAGGAGTTTTTTTTCTTCGCCGTTGGCTTTTGCTTTGATGGCTATACGCTTTAAAACAGGAAAAATAAGCGATAAAAAGCCGGGTATATTCATATCGCTCATACATACAACAATAGCTGTATGTTTTATACTTTTAGGAATTCCCTTTTTGTTGGTATGTCCGTCTTCCGCTAATCCATATAGTATTCTTAGTGAATTCTCAAAGCCTGTATGGCCGGGTTTAATTTTTACGTTGAATTTAATTTCTTGTCCATTAGGATTAAAGAAACTATGGAGGGATTTGGGTTGAACGGTATGAGTCTCTCCTGGTTTTAAAATTTTAGTTTCGTTTTTCCCTAATTTTAACCCAAGATCCCCATCAATGGCAGTAAAGGTTTCAGCATAGCTCTTGTGGTAGTGAAGTGGAGTTCCTCCACCCGGCATCAAAGTGAATTCCATGTCACTAACTTTCCCCTCTGATTCTTCAGATGTCTGCAAAAATGTGGCTGTGTCTTTTATTACGGGATTTATAATTTTTCGTTTCATTTTATTCAGTTGTAGCTTGCCTTTAGACGTAGTAATATTTTAATTGGTACAATGTAAGAAAATATTTTTTTGAGATGAGCAGTTTAACTGACTTTGCATTCAAAATCAGAAAGGTACAGGGATTGAATTGATTAATAATGTAAGATACCGATGAGTGAATTTCATTATATCCAGTACATTCTTAGCCGCATTCCATAAGGAGGACAAATGCTTTCAGGCCCCTATTGGAAACTGAGGTCACCCGAATCTCCAACCACTCCGAATATTTACCAATAGATGGGTAACCAAATGACCCGCAGGATTTCCTGGATTCTATTTCTCTATGCACCTGGCGAGAGATGAATATCTTGATAGAGCCTTATTATTCAAACTTAGAATAAATTATTAGGGATAAAAATATATCGCATAATCTTCGCCAGTAGGCATCAGACATTATAAATGCCTGGGATACATTAAAAGAGGAATCTTATTCTTAAAGGGTAATTTGTTTAAAATTATTCATCAAGAGAGGTTTAAGATTAAGATAAAAATTTTATAGGTCGCTCAGTTACTTCCACTATTCTTTTCCTAATCACAAAATCTCCAAAGTGCTCTTTTTGATTCCGCTCCCTTGCGTATGCTGCAATGATAGGTTCCAGTTCTTGCAATATGTCCTCTTCAGAAAGCATTTCTTTGTACAAAGTATTTAAACGATCACCGTTATGGCTTGCTCCCAAGTACATGTTATATCTACCAACTGCACGACCTATAAAGGCTATTTCTCCCAAAGAGGATCTGGCACAATTATTAGGGCAGCCGGTCATTCGAATATTGATTTCATTCTCTTCCAGACCATTTTTCCTCATAATTTCATCCAGCTTATCAATTAAGGAAGGCAAATAACGTTCAGCTTCGGCGAAAGCTAATCCACAGGTATTTAAGGCGACACAGGCCATGGAATTTTTGCGCAGCCCGGTTAGCTTTGGATTATTGAAAACCCCTCGTTCAACTAGAATGGCTTCAATGGATTTTTTATCTTTATCTTCTACATTAGCTATAATCAGGTTCTGGTTTCCGGTAAGTCGAAAATCTCCTTTCAGTATTTGGGCTATTTCTCTCAATGCTTTTTTGAGCTGGTAACCTTCCTCATCTTTGATCCTGCCATGTTCTACAAATAAGGTGTAAAACCATTTGCCATTTGTTCCTTTAACCCATCCGTATTTATCCCCATTGGTGATAAATTTAAAGCTCCGTGGGCTTTCAATTTCCCAACCTAGGCGGCTATGCAATTCGTTTACCAACCAGTTCAACCCCCTTTTATCGATAGTATATTTGAACCTGGCATTTTTCCTGTCCTCCCGGTTACCAAAATCTCTCTGGATGGTAATGATTGTTTCGGCAACTTCAATAATTTTATCTTTTTGGACAAAACCTATTACATCTGCCAGCCGCGGATATGTAGTTTTTTCACCAAAAGTGCTTCCAAGTCCACCGCCTACACAAACATTAAATCCCTTTAGCTCGTTATTTTCTTCAATGGCAATAAATCCTAAATCATTGGCAAATACATCAATATCATTATTGGGCGGAATAGCTATGGCAATTTTAAACTTCCGGGGTAGGTAATGTTTATGATATAAAGGCTCCCTATCAGGTCTTCCAGCCACTTTTTCCTTATCCAGCCAGATTTCATGATAAGCGGAAGTTTTAGGCAGAAAGGCTTCGCTAATTTGACCAGCCATTTCATAAACTTCCTCATGGATGGGCGATTGATAGGGATTAGGGTTACACATAACGTTCCTGTTAACATCACCGCAGGTCGCAATAGTGGTTAACAAGGCTTCGTTTATAACCTTAATTGTTGGTTTAAGACTGCGTTTTAAGATTCCATGGAACTGAAACGACTGTCTTGTGGTAAGTTTCATGGTGCCATTACCATACTTTTCTGAAAGTTCATCCAAAGCAAGCCATTGTTCGGAAGTGGTAATTCCTCCCGCAGCCCTCACTCTAACCATAAATTGATATAGAGGTTCCAATTTCTGGTGTTTACGCTCACTTTCAAGATCCCGGTCATATTGCTGATAGGATCCATGGTATTTAATTAGCTTTATATCATCGGGCTCGAGGGCTCCCGTCAGGGGATTTTGTAAGCTTTCCCTGATGGTACCCCTTAAGAAATCACTTTTATCTTTTATGAATTCATCTTCTGATAAATCCGGATTATTCAATCGCTCTTCCATAATTACTCAATTCTTTTCTGTTAAATAAGTTTTCTTCTGTAAGTGCAAATCAGGTTTGATTATTATTAACCGAATTCAACCCTGTGGGAATTATCAACCGGAAAAAACTTCTGTTGTAAATAGCAGTGCAGACTTTCTGGTTAGGCTAAATGAAAGCTGTCTAATAAACATCTGACTGATAGCGTTTTGATATTTGAAGATACTTTATATATTCTTCCGCTTTTTCAGGTGTTACTCCTCCCTGTTGCTGGATAATTTGCTTTAAAGCTATATCCACGTCCTTGGCCATTTTTTTAGCATCGCCACAAACGTAAAAATGAGCTCCATTTTCCAGCCACTCATAAAGCTCTTTCCCCTTTTCCATCATCCTGTGCTGCACATAATATCTTTGCTCCTGATCCCGGGAAAAAGCCACATCTGCTTTTGTTAGCACACCTTCTTTAAGATATTGCTGCCATTCGGTTTGATAAAGAAAATCGGTAGTGAAATTGCGATCTCCGAAAAACAGCCAGGACGGACCTTTTTTCTCTGAGACCTCGCGATGTTGCATAAAAGCACGAAAAGGGGCAACTCCTGTGCCAGGACCGACCATAATAACCGGGGCCTCAGGATCGGTAGGGAGTTTAAACCGACTGTTTTTATCTACAAAAACTTTTACTTTATCATCCACCTGAAGCCTGTCCGCAAGGGTCGCAGAACAATGTCCTTCTTTTTCCCTGCCAAAGGCAGAATAACGCACGACCGATACAAGCAGGTGCACTTCATCTTCCACAGCATCCTGCGAGGAGGCTATGGAATACATACGAGGCGTGTTTTTTCTTAAAACAGAAAGCAGTTCGTTAGGCTCAAATTTATGCGGCTCCTCTTCCAGTAAATCCAGAAAATCACGTCCCGCCAGATATTCAAGAATTTTCATATTATCTGAAAGAACCTCCTTTAGCTTTCTACTTCCCGTTAATTCCTCATATTTCGATAAGTTTATCCTCGAAAGTGGGGTAAGCTCATAATCATAAGTGAGAGCTTCCATCAGGCTTTTTTCACCCTTATGGCTTTTCACCATTTCATTACCGGAAAGATTTGTAACACTCAAAACCTTTTCTATAAGCGAAGGCGGATTGGCTCCAAAAACTCCCAAAGCATCACCCGGTTCATATTGCAAGCCGGAACCCTCGAGATCCAGCTCCAAGTGTATGGTTTCTTTAGATGATCCTCGCCCATTCAGTCTTACCTTTTCCAGAATGGTTGCCTCAAATGGATTTTTTCTGGAGTATTTTTGTTCCTTTACCCCGGCAGCAGTATTATTCTTTACTTTAACACTAGATCCTGAATCGGAAAACTTTATAAGCGCCTGGAGAAAAGACTGTTGCCATGCTTCGGCCTCTTCTTCATAATCTACATCACAATCCTGTCGGGAGCTAATACGTTGAGCACCAAGTTTTTCTAATGCAATATCAAAATCCTTCCCTGTCTGGCAAAAATCAACATAGCTGGTGTCGCCCAAGGCCAGAACCGAAAATCGCACATGGGAAAGATCAGGTGCTTTTTTGCTGTGCAGAAAATTATAAAGATCTTCAGCCTGTATGGGAGGTTCTCCCAAACCGTGAGTGCTTACAATAACCGCAAGATTGGTGATTTTCTTTAGGTTTCGAGGTTTAAACGATGCCATATCAGAAACTTCCGTTTCTATGCCCTTCTCTTTCGCTATTGAAGCCAGGTTAAATGCTAAAGCCTCACTATTTCCCGTGTGACTACCAAATAAAATGTTCAACTTTTCAGGCTCGCTTACAAAGGCAGTATTTCTAGACGCAGCCGGTTCTTGTTGATCAGCCGTTGCTATTGTTGCAGGAGAAACCTGACCAATACCTGAAAAATATCCACTTAGCCACTGAAGCTGTCCTGAATCTAACCCCGACAGCGCTTCATTTAATTTTTCCGCCTGCTTATCGTTGAAGGGTCCTCTTTCCAATCCGTTTTTTATATCCATGGCCACAAATTTTTCTTTTCTATGTATGAGTAGGGGGCTACACAGGGTTTAATAATCATCAACACTAACAGCAAGTACTTTTATCTCTCTCAGTAAAATCTCAATTTAAGGGAGCTGTATGGCCAAATTCAGCTGTACACCTGCGGTATAATCAGCAGGATTAAAATAAATCATGCCCCAACTGTTAACTAGCTATTGATGAAAATCTATTTACCCTTTCGTAGTTTGCGCTTTAAAATTCGATGCATCATCTCCAAATTTTAAGCTCATCTTCTTTAGTTCCTCAGTGTAAAATTAATATCGATTCCTGACTAAAAGTAAATTACAATTTTTGCTTTCGTTATTAAGTCCAAAAATAACTTTGATGAAACTAAAATACCAATTGCAATTATTAATATTGGATAACCAGAAGTTATGAGGGAGTGGAGGCCTTGAATGACTGAAAAAAGCTCGTGAGCGTATAACTAACTTAAATACAAAGGGAAATAATCTTAATTCGAATTCTTCTAGAAAAGTGATAGGCTGTTAATCCTGTTTTTATTTATGAATCTTTATTATCAAAAATTATGGTTCCTGATCAAAAATTCGATTATTAACGAAGGGAGACCACCTTCTGGTCCCTGCGGGGTAATGAAGTAGAAATCCCGATGAATCGGTAACTTTTTAATCTCAATTATTTTCAGAAGCCCACTTTTAAGCTCTTTTAGGATGGCATGTAAAGACACAAAGGCCATGCAATCAGAATGCTGCAGGTAAGATTTAATAGCTTCAGTGCTTCCCAGTTGCATTTCGACCTGAAGTTCTCCCAGGCTTATTCCTTTTTGTTTCAAGGCATCAGCAGTTACTTCTAAAGTTCCCGAGCCTGGTTCTCTCAACAGCAGGGGAATCTTTTTAAGATCTTCAGGCATTATTTCATCTTTTTTAGCCAGAGGGTTTTTACTACTACACACCATTACAATTTCGTCTTTCAGAAATGGTGTATAATGAATTTCCCGGCGTTTGGATTTACCTTCAATAACCCCAACTTCAATTTTTTTATCAAGCAGGGCCTGCTCAATTTGCTCAGAATTTCCACTGAGAAGTTCTACTTTTACCTCCTGGTGAACCTTGTGAAAACGGGCAAGAAGAGGGGGTAAAATATATTGTGTAATAGATGTACTGGATCCTATATGAAGAATACCTTTAAAGGTTTGATTGAGCTGATTTAGGTCAAATTCTATCTGTCTGTAAATTTCTTTTATCTCTTCGGTATGTTTCAGTAGTACCTCTCCTGCAGGAGAAAGCTGTACTTTATTTCCTCTCCTGTCGAAAAGTGCAAGATCAAACTGGTTTTCCAGCTCTTTGATATGTTTGGTCACTGCAGGCTGCGTAATATGTAACTCTTCGGCAGCTTTCGTGAAACTTAATCTTCTGGCAACAGTATTGAATACTTTTAGGCGAAAATCGAACATATACAATAATACTCATAAATGCCATTACCGGCTAATTGTAAAAGGTTTTTATGAAGGTTATTCGGCCTTCTGAACATACTAATTTCCGGATATTAATTTGAAAGAGACTCTTTTTGGTCTTCCGATTTGTAAAGTGTTTTTGCTTAATGAGCGAGATCATATCCTATGGGACGGTATGGGGAAAATTTTCCGATTTTAATAATATCTTGCCATTACCTTGTAGTTAAGAAATGGCTTTCTTTGATTTATGGAATCAAAATCATTTTCTCACAAATATTATGTTAAACAGTAAACAGTGATGACACTGGCAAAAAATTCGTTCCGGTATCACCTAAATTACTTCAGGAACTAAAAATATGAGCTTATTATCGATTTCCCATTAGCCACAAAGGAGTTCACTCTTGGAATTTTCCAGATTTAAAACCTTAACTTTTCAAAAAATCAACAAGATTTATCTAATTTCTGAACAAGTACCTGGCCCAACTGATCCATTTTAAAAAATTACCAAATTAGGCATCTGTTTCGTTCCCTCCCTTTAACAAAAGAAAGAGAGAGAAAGCTCCTATAGACATGACAAGATCTCTTACTGCGATATCAAAATATTCTCCAGAAATAAGAAGGTTTAAGATAATTCCAAGAAGCCAAAGACTTACAACAAGCGATCCGATTTTTGGTTTTAATAGTACCAGAATTCCGGCGATTATCTCGATGATACCCACCCCATACATAAAAGAGTATTCTGAGAATGGTAATATCTGTTTTATAGCTGGAGCCAGATACTTGTGCCATTCGGTGAGAAGGTTAGCAAATTTATCCAGACCTGCGATAATTGGAACCAGTCCATAGGTCCATTTAAGAAGTGTAACTACGTGGTTTACTTTATTGTTGAGTTCCATTTAAATGAGTTTAAAAATGCCGCTTTAAAGAATAGAGTTCATGAACCTTCAAAAGGTTACAAATTCAAAAGGGGAAATGGAGAAGATTCAAAAATTGAGCCTTGAGCGCACTTATTTTTTACCCTTTCCCGAAGGAGCTAGCTTTAAGAAATTCCATTTCTAAACCTGGGAAGTTTTCAGGTGTCGATATTTTTTCAATAAACTATTTTTAGGTTAACTTTTTATCTTTAAGACTAAGAAAGTATTGAAATTTAATGTGCTATCAAAAATCCCTCAATCAGTCGGAAGGCAATTTAACCCGGTATATGGACCGCCCGCCTTATACTTCAGGTGAGTTAAACCGTATTTTCTGACCGACCGCTTTTCTAATAGCAATATCAAAATTATTGCCCCGTATGAACCAACAAATTGGTTTTCTGCAGACCCTGATCTTAAGGAGGTTTTTAAGGGTTGAGTGAAACTTTAACAATATAATAATTAATTATAGCACAGAGTCAAAGTGATTTGGTATATATTTAATTTAGGTATGGAGGATAAAAGTACACTTAAGGCATAGTATCGCCCAACGATAATGCAAAGGCCGAACTGTACCCCTAAACACTCAATTAAACTTCAGAAAAAATCCGTTCCCCCCAGGAATGGGTTAAATGAGGGAAATTCAGGTAACAGCGAATTTCCCTTTTTTGTTTATAATTATAAATGGGAAGAATCACTATTTTGAAAATTTTCGGACTAAAAAATAAGTTAGGGATTTTCAACACGCCTTAAAGGTTAAGATTTGGATGAGTTTTAAACTGGACCTATTGGGCTCTTAGAAAAGTATAAAACCTGCGAAAATTATAGAAGACATAATTAATTCTATAAATAGATATTCAAAAAGATATTTGGTCACTTACAATGGCTTTCATATATCAGTTAAAAGTTAGGAAACTATAATAAATGATTTTAGGATGATACATGCCGTTAAAATTGCAAATCTCTTTAAGATTAAGACATATGCAACATGGGCATATTAGATAATGAGCCGAATAAAGAGCCTATTCGGTTCATTTTTTTATTATATTTGAGCCGATTATTTATTCTATTCGGCTCATGCAATATAATTGGCAGCAAAAAGACTGGCCCAATTTTAAATATTCTACCAATGAAGTAGAGAAGAACCTATATGCTTTTTCCGAAAGAGCCGGTAGGTTGAGTGGAGCCATGGAAGTTCTGCCAGAAGAGCTCCAATTTGAATCTATCGTTGATTTATTAGTGGCAGAGGCTTTGAAGACCTCAGAGATAGAAGGAGAATACTTAAGTAGAAAAGATATAATGTCTTCCATTCGGAATAATCTTGGACTTAATATTAAGCGAGTACAGGTGAAAGATCAGCGGGTCCAGGGGATTTCCCAGATGATGGTAGATGCACAAAAAAATTTTCAAAAGCCGTTATCAAAAAGGGTTTTGTTCAATTGGCATACCATGTTAATGAAAGGTAGTTCAGGTTTGAACGCGGGAGCCTGGAGAGAACACTCTGAACCAATGCAGGTTATTTCAGGTGCTATGGGAAGAGAAATTGTTCATTATGAGGCTCCACCTTCTTCCAAGGTGCCGAATGCGATGGCACAATTTATTGATTGGTTTAATAATACTTCCCCGGGTTCGAATGAAGAAATAAAGCAACCTGTAATTCGTGCTGCGCTGGCACATCTCTATTTTGAAAGTATACACCCCTTCGAAGATGGTAATGGAAGGATAGGGCGCGCAATCTCAGAGAAAGCATTATCTCAATATCTTTATCGTCCGGTATTACTTAGTTTATCTCAGGCAATAGAAGCAAAAAAGAAAGATTATTATCAGGCTTTGAAAACTGCCCAAAGATCTAATGAGATCACGCCCTGGATAAATTATTTTGTAAAAACAACTCTTGAGGCTCAACTGGATGCTGAACAGCTTATCAACTTTTCAGTGAAGAAAGCTAAATTTTTCGATAGGTTCGAGGGTAAGTTTAATGAGCGGCAGCTTAAAACCATAAAAAGAATGCTGGAAGAAGGACACCAGGGTTTTGAAGGGGGGATGAATGCCAGAAAATATATTTCCCTTAATAAAACCTCCAAATCTACTGCTACCCGTGATCTTCAGGACCTCTTGGATATGGGTGCATTCATAAAAAAAGGAGGAGGAAGGAGCACTAGCTATGAGCTTAATCTATAAATAGACAGGTAGAAATTATGGTCTTAAATGCAGTTTCATTCATTGCCAGTTTTTATTTTGATATTTAAACTGGAATGATGTTCTTTAAAAGTTCAGCCTTATTCTTTTAAAACCGGCTCCTCTTCCAAATCCAGGATCATAGAATGGATTTCGATGCTTTTCAATATTATATAGTGTTGGGATTTTTTACCTTTTATTTTAAGAGTTGATGAACTCAACCTTTGCTATGATAACTATTACTTTTCTATTCAGTATATTGTTTATTCTTTTTGGAGTACAAGAAATTCTTTTTTTCAAAAAAGTAAGAAGTGTGAATACGAACCATAACCGTTGCCAAAGTTACTGGAATATCCAATTAATTATTGAAAATAGGAAATTATGAAAATTAGACTTATAGCAATTTCTTTATCGTTTTTAATTTTGGCCTGTAGCGAAGGTGAGAATTGTACAAACAGAGAATTGAATATAACCAGTTTAGAAAATGAATATGGTTGTACAAATACTAAAAATTCAGACATAGAAATTTCAGAAGGTTATAAGATTATTAGAAACCAGACGGAATTTGAAGCACTTAATTTTGGGAATTGTGATCCTGAAATTGATTTTTCTAAATATGATCTCATAATTGGTAAATATCAACTCACAACTGGCAATAATTCTATTGATTATGATCTCGTTGAAAATTGTCAAACAAAAAATCTGATATTAAAAATCGCGTTTAATCAAAATGAAACTGCAGAAGCTCCCAATGTTACCTATCATGCTCTAATTCCCAAATTAGAAATTGGTCAAAGTATTTCTATTGAATATGCAGTACAGTAAAATTTGCAACAAGAATGCTATCTCAAATGCCAGGTTTTTCAAAAAAGAATTAGATTGGGCCACAAAGAACAAAACCGTTAAGCAACAAATCTGCGTCTCTGCTCCCGCAATTGCGATGCCCATTATGTAGTGAATAATTTTTTATTATGAGTGAACAATCTACCTACCCGGGATGGTTAAGAATCCTGTTTTTAATTTTTCCATATATTTTTATAGTTGGAATTTTCCAAATGGTTGGAGGAACTTTAGTTGGTTTCTCATATACTGATTTAGAAATTGATAAAACACCCTTTCAAAGATTAATTATACAACTTTTTTCATTTTTGGGAACAAGTTCGATTGTATGGATATTCTTAAAATTTATAGATAAAGAAAAGTTTATCGACATTGGATTTAGAGTTAAAAATAACTTCAAAAGGTTCTGGGCAGGTTTTTTAATTGGAGCTATAATTATGCTTTTTGGATTCGGATTGTTAGAAGTTTTAGGTGAAATAAAAATTCAAAATATCAATTTCGATTTTAATCAAATTTTGATTTCATTTTTTGTATTTATTCTGGTATCCCTTACAGAAGAAATATTATTTCGAGGTTATATATTAAGAAATCTTATGTACTCATTTAACAAGTATGTTGCACTAATTATATCAGCAATTTTATTCTCATTAATGCACGCATTAAATCCGAATATTGATTTCATGGGGTTTTCAAATATATTTCTAGCAGGCATATTATTAGGAATTACCTATATACATACAAAAACCTATGGTTTCCAATTGCGCTTCATTTAAGCTGGAATTTTTTTCAGACAATTTTAGGTTTCAATGTAAGCGGCCAGAATACTTATTCTGTAATAAAACTTAGTATTGATAATGAAAGTCTCTTAAATGGAGGAGCTTTTGGATTTGAAGGTTCCATATTATCTATCATTTCAATGATAATTACCATTATTGCCATTACTATATATTATCGTAGAAAACTACTCACCCCAGCGGTTCATCGCAAATAATGGGGTATTGAATAAAAATTGTAATTTTAAAAAACCCATTAGAAAACAGTCAAGCCTACAAATTTGGCCCCTACTCCGTGAAATTTGTCTGTTATACGCAGCCGTTAGCACCATTTATACGCAACCTTTTGCAAAAAACTACATCTTATAGGAAATAGGAAAATTCTAAAAAAATGAAAAAACTAATATTTCTTTTCCTGCTATATTTTGTGTTTTACAATAATTATGCTCAAGAATCGAATACAAAAACAAGATTAGGATTAGATCTTTTTTTGGAAAATACTATCAGCTCCGAAAGAATTCAAACTGGAGAAAATGTGGGATATTTTGCAGATTATGATAAAACCAACTTTCAAATTGGCCTACAGGTTGAAAGATATTTAAATAATAAGATAACATTGAATTCCGGTCTCAATTATTCTAACCGAGATTTCACCGGAACATATTTTTGTCAGGTTTGTGATTTTAGCTTACCTCCTGAACCTGAAGAAATAAAATTTCAATTTTTAGAAATTCCGTTAAGTCTTAAATACTATTTTTTCCGAAATAATTTTCGTCCCTTTATAGATTTGGGACTAATAAACCAGTTTGCCATCAAAAATGAAATTACAGAAAAAAAATATGTGATCCTGGGAAAAACAGGTGTAGGATTAGATTATAATTTTAATTCTAATGCATCAATTCAGGTCCTCTTTAACTATAATAGAGCTATAACTAAAATGTTTGAAGAATCTGATTTCAAACCGGAAGTTTTATCAATAGGTATAGGATTTAGGAGACGTTTATAATTTTTAGGGTTTAAATATAGCGTTGTAGCAATTCCTCTTCCAGAACTTGCCAGCTTTTATATTGAAATCTAAACTTGAATGATGTTGTTCCTTAAAAGTTCAGCCTTATTCTTTTAAAACCGGCTCCTCTTCCAAATCCAGGATCATAGAATGGATTTCGATGTTGAACCATTCTTTAAATAATTTATAAGTCCTTTGTGCGGGCCATTCATCTTCGTTTGTACACCAGTCATTTAATTCATTGGTGAAAATAGATTCGAAATTTTTGGAGACCCATTTTTCCACATCTTCATTACTGGCCATTTCCCGTACCAGGTAGAGATTATTTTCTTCCATCGAAGTAACAGGGGCCTCGTCTTTAAAAACTTCATTAAGCCACTTAAAGAAAGGTTTTCTGGGCTTTACAAGAATTGCATTGCGGTTGATCGATTCGTAATAATAGGGGATAGGTTCCATAAGTTGTCTAAAATTTGCGAACGGTAAATGATAGCTATAATAAACATATGCAATTAAACACTTAAAAAATTTCTCAAGAATTAATTATTGCTATTTTTCTTAAAATTTTCTGCCGGTTTAGAGTTGCTAAATGGATATTTGATAGGAAGAATGATTTTTTTTTATTATCTATGTATATACCTCTGCAGCCCTACACTCCGGGGAAAATTTAAATTGCCGAAAAGATGATGATGAAAAAAGCGACCCGTTAAGGCCGCTTTGAATGTTTTCACAACGGAATAATCCTTATTGTGAATTGCTTCAGAATTGTAAAACGAATATAACAAAATTTTTTAAATGAAAAGAATTTTAGGTTTGGACCTTGGAACCACCTCCATAGGATGGGCGTTAATCAATGAGGCTGAAAACGATCAAGAGAAATCTTCAATTATTAAAACTGGCGTTCGTGTCGTTCCACTTTCTACAGATGAACAACAAAGCTTCGAAAAAGGACAAAGCATTACCATTAATGCCGATCGTACCTTAAAAAGAGGAATGCGCAGAAACCTTCACCGGTATAAAATGCGTCGAGCAGCCGTTATCGAAATATTAAAGAGGATCAATTTCATCACAGAAGATACGCCCCTTGCCGAAACAGAAAATAATTCTACTTTTTCGACCTACGAAGCCAGGGCAAAAGCTCCGAAAGAAAAAATTTCTAAAGAAGACTTTGCCCGTGTCCTATTAATGATAAACAAAAAAAGAGGATACAAAAGCAGTAGAAAAGCTAACAATGAAGAAGAAGGGCAGTTAATTGATGGAATGGCGGTTGCCAAAACACTTTATCATCAAAACTTAACTCCAGGACAATATTCTTTTCTGCTTTTAAAAGAAGGCAAAAAGATTTTACCTGATTATTATCGTTCAGACCTACAGGATGAGTTTGACAAAATCTGGAAATTTCAAAAACAGTTTTATAATGAAATTTTAACAGATAAACACAAGGAAGAAATAAAAGGAAAAAATAAAAATGCTACTTCAAATTATTTTGAAAAGGTCCTGGGAATTGCAAGAGCTGAAAATAACGGATCTGATAAAAAGCTTCAGCATTACGAATGGCGAACTAAAGCCGTTTCAGAACAAATCGACATTACAGAAATAGCATTTATTCTCACTGAAATTAATAACCAAATCAATCAGTCCAGCGGCTACCTTGGTGCGATAAGTGACCGCAGTAAGGAACTCTTCTTTAATGATCTTACCGTTGGACAATATTTATATCATCAACTTAAAGAAAACCCGCACGCTTCTTTAAAAAATCTGGTATTCTATCGCCAGGATTATATGGATGAATTTGATGCTATCTGGAAAGAACAGGCCAAGCATAATCCCGAATTAACTGAAAAAGTACGTCAAGAATTACGGGACATAACCATTTTTTTCCAACGCCGTTTAAAATCTCAAAAAGGTCTAATTAATATTTGCGAATTTGAAGGAGTGGAACGTATAGTCAAAATTGATGGAGAAATGAAGAAAAAACTGGTCGGGCCGCGTGTGGCTCCCAAATCTTCTCCTGTATTTCAAAGATTTAAGATTTGGCAAAACATCAACGCCATTCGAGTGACCAGAAAAAATAATGACTTGCAGGTTTATGAATTGGATGAAGATACAAAGCATTTACTTTTTGAAGAACTGACCTGGGTCGATAAAATGACCGATAAGCAATTTTTAAAATGGCTTTTTAAAGATTCTGAAAATAATCCAAAAGACTGGAAACTTAACTTTAAACATCTTGAAGGCAACCGAACCAATGCAGCCTTATTGGAAGTTTATAAAAAGATCGTAAAAATTGAAGGTTATGAACTTAATTTTAAAAAGCCTTCTTCAGAAATTATTCAAAATATAAAAGCCTGTTTTAAAACTATCGGAATTGATGAGCATCTTTTGGATTTTAATAGTGAACTGAGCGGAAACGATTTTGTTAAACAGACATCTTATGAACTTTGGCATTTGCTCTATTCTTATGAAGATGATAAATCTCTAACCGGTACAGATTCTTTATTAAAAAAGCTTCAGGAAAAATTTGGATTTCAGGAAGCCCAGGCTCGTTTACTGGCTTCAATAACTTTTCAAAAAGATTACGGAAGCCTTAGTGTCCGGGCAATGAGGAAAATACTTCCTCATTTAAGGGACGGAGCTTTGTATGATGAAGCCTGCTCAAAAGCCGGATATAATCATTCCAATTCCATTACAAAAGCTGAGAATGCTGATCGGGAATTAAAATCGGAGTTAGAAATACTTAAAAAGAATAGCCTACGCAATCCGGTAGTTGAGAAGATTTTAAACCAGATGATCAATGTGGTAAATGCAATCTTAAATGATTCAAATCTTGGACGACCTGATGAAATTCGTATTGAACTGGCGCGTGAGTTAAAAAAGACAGCTCAGCAGCGCAGCGAAATGACCAAACAAATAAGTAAAGTCACTAAGGAATATGAAGCAATAAGAACTTTACTTAAAAAAGAATTTGGACTCCCTTATGTAAGCCGTAAAGATTTAATTAAATACAGGTTGTATAAAGAATTAAAAGCAACCGGTTATAAAACGCTGTATTCAGGTACATATGTAAAACCTGAAGAACTTTTCACCAATAAATTTGATGTGGAACATATCATTCCACAGGCACTATTATTTGATGATTCCTTTTCAAATAAGACTCTTGAACTACGGGATGTTAATCTGGAAAAAGGTAACGAAACCGCCTACGACTATTGCGAACGCAAAGGTTGGCTGGAAGGTTTTAAGCAGCGAGTAGAAGAGGTTTATGCTGCCGGTGATATTAAATATATGAATCGGAAAAAGCTTCTGATGACCAGGAAAGAAATACCTGAAGGGTTTTTAAATCGCGACTTGGGAAATGCAGCTTATATCGCCCGAAAATCTGCACAAATCCTATTGGAAATCACAAGAAATGTGGCGTTAACCTCAGGAACCATTACCTCAAAACTTCGGGAAGACTGGGAATTGATTGATGTTCTTAAAGAACTGAACTTTGAGAAATATAAAGCATTAGGGCTTACCTATACCATACAAAATCGTCACGGGAAAGAACTGACACGTATTGCAGAATGGACAAAAAGGAATGACCATCGCCATCACGCTATGGATGCAATTACTGTTGCATTTACCCGCCCGGCATTTATTCAATATCTAAACAATATGAATTCGGAGAGTATAAAAAATGGTTCCTTTTATGGCATTAAAGAAAAGTATACTTATCGGAGCAAAGAAGGAGGAAGACGTTTTGTAAAGCCTTTTGAAACTATTCGAGAAGAGGCTAAGAGACATTTAGAATCTATACTGATTTCTCATAAGGCAAAAAATAAAGTCGTTACTAAAAACAAGAATAAGATCAGGGTTAAAGGAAAAGGCCATTTTAGGACCAAAACAGAACTTACTCCAAGGGGACAATTACATAAAGAAACTATTTACGGGAGTGCCAAAAAATATGACACAAAATTTGAAAAAATAGGAGGAAGTTTTGATCTGGATAAAATTTCTACGGTTGCTAAGAAAAAATATCGGGAAGCATTACAACAACGTTTGGCAGAATTTGAGAATGATCCTAAGAAAGCCTTTACGGGAAAAAATAGTTTAGCAAAAAATCCTATATCACTTAACGGTAACGGAGCTGTATTACCTGAAAAAGTAAAAACAGTTCGACTGGAGAATCAATATACCATTCGAAAAGAATTAACTCCTGATATAAAAATTGATAAAGTGATGGATATAGGAGTACAAAGGATTCTTCAAAAGCGACTAGATGACTTTGAAGGAAAGGCTAAAGAGGCCTTCTCAAACCTTGATGAAAATCCAGTCTGGTTAAATGAAGGCAAGAAAATTCCTTTAAAAAGGGTTACCATTTCAGGAATAAATAACGCGGAGGCATTACACAATGCAAAAGATCATTTAGGCAATGAAATTAAAGATGATAGAGGGAATACTATTCCGGTTGATTATGTAAGTACTGGAAATAATCATCATGTGGCCATTTATCAGGATGAAAAGGGAAATCTGCAGGAAGAAGTTGTGTCATTCTATGAAGCGGTAATTCGCAAAAACCAGAGCCTTCCTATTATCCAAAAGGAACATCCAAAAGGATGGAAATTTTTGTTTACGATGAAGCAGAATGAAATGTTTGTTTTTCCTTCAGAAGACTTCAATCCTGATGAAATTGATCTAATGGATCCCAATAATAAAACTGAAATAAGCAGGCATTTATTCAGGGTACAGAAATTTACTATCCGGGATTATTTCTTTAGACATCACCTTGAGACAAATGTGGAGCTAAAAAAAGAATTAAAAGATGTGACTTGGATAAGAACAGGATTATCTGGTATAGAAGGAATTATCAAAGTAAGATTAAATCATTTAGGCGATATTGTTCAGGTAAGAGAATACTAAAGTTTAAAATTATGATCAAGCGCACCCTCTTTTTCGGCAATCCGGCTTACCTCAGCACTAAAAATGAGCAACTGGTTATCTCCTTTCCGGAGGAGGAAAAAGAGGATAAGACCGTGCCGATAGAAGATGTGGGAATGCTTGTGTTGGAAAATCCGCAGATCACTCTTACCAATGGTTTGCTCACAAAGCTTATTCAGAACAAAGCGGCAGTCGTGAATTGCGATAAGCAACACCTCCCCTCCTCTTTGCTGCAACCGCTGAATGGGCATACGGAGCAAACCGAAAGAATAAGACACCAATTAAGTGCTAGCCTTCCACTCAAAAAAAATTTATGGCAACAAACTGTTAGTGCTAAAATTGAAAACCAGGCAAGACATTTGTACCGCAGAGGAAAGAATCACCGGAAATTGGAGCGCTGGAGCCGGGAAGTAAAAAGCGGAGATACGGAAAACCATGAAGCTGTAGCTGCCGCTCATTACTGGCAGAACCTGTTTGAGATAGAAGATTTCAACAGGTATCAGAAAGGAATTCCGCCCAACAACCTGCTAAACTATGGCTATGCGATCTTAAGAGCAGTGACGGCACGCGCCCTTATCAGTAGTGGAATGCTGCCAGGAGTGGGCATCTTTCACCGAAATAAATACAATGCTTTTTGTCTGGCCGACGATATTATGGAACCCTACCGGCCGTTCGTAGATGACCTGGTTTATGAAATAGTGGCTACAGGCGAAGATATTAAAACCCTGAATATGTTTTTAAAGACACAGCTTCTACAGATCCCGGTTTTAGATGTAATGATAGATGGAAAACTGAGCCCCCTGATGGTTGCGATGAGCCGGACTACCAATTCGTTGTATGAATGTTTTTCAGGATTAAGTAGAAAAATACTGTATCCGGTGTATGAATAGGACTCGACTCATTTCGATCTGACAAAGTTACTATGGATTACCGATTTTCAAGATTAAATCAATACAGAAGCATGTGGGTACTCGTATTTTTTGACCTTCCTACTGAAACCAGGAAAGAACGAAAGGCGGCAAACAGGTTTAGAAAAGATCTTCTGGATGATGGTTTTGGAATGTTTCAATTCTCTATCTACCTTCGATTTTGTGCCAGTAGGGAAAATGCTGAAGTTCATATTAAAAGGACAAAGAGAGCCTTACCTAAAAAAGGGAAAGTTGGCATTATGCAGATAACTGATAAACAATTTGGGATGATCGAACTTTTTCAGGGACAAGAAGAAGCTGAAACTGAACAACCTACCCAACAGCTTGAACTATTTTAGAATCATAAAAGACGGCTCGGGCCAAATCAAAACCTACTTTTACCATTTCATTTTAAAATCCTAACATACAGGTTAAAAATCAGGATACCAGACGTTTACGCCGGGTACCCTGTGAATCCTGATTAAAAATACAATTCTGAAAGCAATTCACAACTTAATTACATTAATAGCATCTTCGGGAATTCCTGTGAATCCTGATTAAAAATACAATTCTGAAAGCAATTCACAACATTTCTCTATTCATCTTTAATTCTTTTTTACCTGTGAATCCTGATTAAAAATACAATTCTGAAAGCAATTCACAACTAATTATGGGTGTAGTCGCTTCCATAGTAACCTGTGAATCCTGATTAAAAATACAATTCTGAAAGCAATTCACAACTTTCTGGAAGTCATTTATTTCCAGTTTCCGCCTGTGAATCCTGATTAAAAATACAATTCTGAAAGCAATTCACAACTATAATCTGGGCCGGGGGCGGGAATCATACCTGTGAATCCTGATTAAAAATACAATTCTGAAAGCAATTCACAACTTTCCGGCGTTCATAGTTCGCGCCCGTTCTCCTGTGAATCCTGATTAAAAATACAATTCTGAAAGCAATTCACAACTCCTTTTCTGGGATAAGCTCAAACCTGTTACCTGTGAATCCTGATTAAAAATACAATTCTGAAAGCAATTCACAACGGAAAGGCCTTCCAGCACCATCTTTTTCTCCCTGTGAATCCTGATTAAAAATACAATTCTGAAAGCAATTCACAACTGAGGCTTTTGAACCCTATACTTTACTTTTCCTGTGAATCCTGATTAAAAATACAATTCTGAAAGCAATTCACAACTAGGTTTGAACAAGATCATCATGTATGAAGCCTGTGAATCCTGATTAAAAATACAATTCTGAAAGCAATTCACAACTGGAATATACCGAGTATAAGGCTTCCCGTGCCTGTGAATCCTGATTAAAAATACAATTCTGAAAGCAATTCACAACAGGTTTCTACTTCGGCCAAAAATTTACTAACCTGTGAATCCTGATTAAAAATACAATTCTGAAAGCAATTCACAACTCAAAAACGGTTGTCCCGTCTTTTTCTAAACCTGTGAATCCTGATTAAAAATACAATTCTGAAAGCAATTCACAACGGCAGCAGCTCGAAATAGTATTGAAAAAATCCTGTGAATCCTGATTAAAAATACAATTCTGAAAGCAATTCACAACACAACAACTAGCATTACTGCAAACTCTTTTCCTGTGAATCCTGATTAAAAATACAATTCTGAAAGCAATTCACAACATAAATCTTTTCCTCAATGCCATTTTCAGACCTGTGAATCCTGATTAAAAATACAATTCTGAAAGCAATTCACAACACCAAAACAGATAGCCTTATGAATAGACACCTGTGAATCCTGATTAAAAATACAATTCTGAAAGCAATTCACAACTTAGGCAGGTTGTTTGTTTTCTTTTATAAGCCTGTGAATCCTGATTAAAAATACAATTCTGAAAGCAATTCACAACGGGTCGGCGGCTGGTAATTCCCTAACATTCCTGTGAATCCTGATTAAAAATACAATTCTGAAAGCAATTCACAACAGGCCATAAGAGGCGATATGTCGCAGGATGCCTGTGAATCCTGATTAAAAATACAATTCTGAAAGCAATTCACAACCGCCATCCTGTATGGCTTTGAATACGGTATCCTGTGAATCCTGATTAAAAATACAATTCTGAAAGCAATTCACAACAGTTCTAATTATGATTGATGCCGGGTTAAGCCTGTGAATCCTGATTAAAAATACAATTCTGAAAGCAATTCACAACCTTTTTTCCTGCCTTTCTGTTACCTGGTGACCTGTGAATCCTGATTAAAAATACAATTCTGAAAGCAATTCACAACATGAAATGAATAATATATGTTGGGACTTACCTGTGAATCCTGATTAAAAATACAATTCTGAAAGCAATTCACAACTGAAAAGGCATCTATCCTATAGGTACCACACCTGTGAATCCTGATTAAAAATACAATTCTGAAAGCAATTCACAACCGTCAATGTTTGAAAGCTTCGATATTTCAACCTGTGAATCCTGATTAAAAATACAATTCTGAAAGCAATTCACAACTTAACAGGCTGACTAAGTAAATCCCTTTGACCTGTGAATCCTGATTAAAAATACAATTCTGAAAGCAATTCACAACTTAGGTGACAGCAGATTCCACCGTTGCTTTCCTGTGAATCCTGATTAAAAATACAATTCTGAAAGCAATTCACAACTGGATAGGTGATGGCAAGCAGCAGGAAAAACCTGTGAATCCTGATTAAAAATACAATTCTGAAAGCAATTCACAACTCGGTGAGGGTCGCACCGTCAAAATGCTCTCCTGTGAATCCTGATTAAAAATACAATTCTGAAAGCAATTCACAACTTACATACTTTGCACCGGCCATAGAAGTGTCCTGTGAATCCTGATTAAAAATACAATTCTGAAAGCAATTCACAACCTGGCTGAAGCGAGGAATTTTTTAAGTGATCCTGTGAATCCTGATTAAAAATACAATTCTGAAAGCAATTCACAACTTCCAATACACCCGTTTGTCCAAGTCCGTACCTGTGAATCCTGATTAAAAATACAATTCTGAAAGCAATTCACAACTAGTTAATAGATGTTATTTGATCTTGGATTCCTGTGAATCCTGATTAAAAATACAATTCTGAAAGCAATTCACAACTTTACCGTTCGGCTACCGTTAATATGAAGGCCTGTGAATCCTGATTAAAAATACAATTCTGAAAGCAATTCACAACTTCGATATTATCGATGGTAAAGTTCACACCCTGTGAATCCTGATTAAAAATACAATTCTGAAAGCAATTCACAACCTGAAAGTTTGGTACCTACAAATTTGAAACCTGTGAATCCTGATTAAAAATACAATTCTGAAAGCAATTCACAACTAATGACTTAGACACTATGTATGCAGATCACCTGTGAATCCTGATTAAAAATACAATTCTGAAAGCAATTCACAACTATTGAAAGAGCAGAACGTTTTTTATCTGCCTGTGAATCCTGATTAAAAATACAATTCTGAAAGCAATTCACAACCCAATTAGCCATAGAACAATTAAGCCTTGCCCTGTGAATCCTGATTAAAAATACAATTCTGAAAGCAATTCACAACTAGTAGGTAAGAGAAGAATTGAAACCAAAACCTGTGAATCCTGATTAAAAATACAATTCTGAAAGCAATTCACAACAGCCCTGGAACTGATGGCCGAAAATTTCTCCTGTGAATCCTGATTAAAAATACAATTCTGAAAGCAATTCACAACGGATTGCCGATAATATGAATGTGGAGAGCCCTGTGAATCCTGATTAAAAATACAATTCTGAAAGCAATTCACAACGGTATTTTCATTAGGGTAAAACCACGCTGACCTGTGAATCCTGATTAAAAATACAATTCTGAAAGCAATTCACAACAATCGTCTGTAGGGTTAACAGGAGTAGGGGCCTGTGAATCCTGATTAAAAATACAATTCTGAAAGCAATTCACAACGACCTTTCGGCATTGTCTTTTAAAAATTGCCCTGTGAATCCTGATTAAAAATACAATTCTGAAAGCAATTCACAACTAAGCTTTACGTTACCATTCTTTTTGGCTTCCTGTGAATCCTGATTAAAAATACAATTCTGAAAGCAATTCACAACACATCAACAGCTACCCCTATTAAAGCAAAACCTGTGAATCCTGATTAAAAATACAATTCTGAAAGCAATTCACAACTATCGGCCTGTATTTCTTCCTGGGTTCTGTCCTGTGAATCCTGATTAAAAATACAATTCTGAAAGCAATTCACAACGGCTTTTGACTGCGGGAGCGCGAACTGATCCCTGTGAATCCTGATTAAAAATACAATTCTGAAAGCAATTCACAACATGTTTCGAGCAGGTCTTTATTGTACTTCACCTGTGAATCCTGATTAAAAATACAATTCTGAAAGCAATTCACAACTGTAGTTGTCAGTTCTTTCAAAAACATTTCCCTGTGAATCCTGATTAAAAATACAATTCTGAAAGCAATTCACAACAAACTGAACATAACGCCACCGTTACGCTTCCCTGTGAATCCTGATTAAAAATACAATTCTGAAAGCAATTCACAACTATCGGTTGCCTTTTCTCTTTTAATACCTCCCTGTGAATCCTGATTAAAAATACAATTCTGAAAGCAATTCACAACAAGAGCAACGATTAGCATTAAGACAGGTAGCCTGTGAATCCTGATTAAAAATACAATTCTGAAAGCAATTCACAACCAGGAAGAAGGGAATAATATCTCATTCTTTCCTGTGAATCCTGATTAAAAATACAATTCTGAAAGCAATTCACAACAAAGCTTGTCATATACTTCGTTATTCTTCTCCTGTGAATCCTGATTAAAAATACAATTCTGAAAGCAATTCACAACTTTTCGGCTTGTGGTGTTGTAGTTTCCATACCTGTGAATCCTGATTAAAAATACAATTCTGAAAGCAATTCACAACCCAAACCTTACGACTTTATGACAAGCAGTACCTGAAGATCCTGATCCATTACAATTTGTGACATTTGAAAAATGAAAATCCCAACAGATCAGGATTGAATTAATTAAAAAACAGCTATCCATATTAAATAAATTCGGATTTATTAAAAGAAATAATCCAGCTAACCATACTTGTGCCAACGGCTCATCTCATATTTCGGGTGATTGTAGAAAAAGCGTAATTTTAGAAACCAGGAAAAAATGGTCAAGTCGACAAGTCCGCGTCCCACTCCCGCAACTTGCGAACCGCCAACGGTTGAGAATTACAAAGAACCTAGATAATTTTTTTGGAATATTGGTAACTCAATGATAAAATCCTGATTTTGAAACACAAATAAGGTTATCCCAAAATTCTTTAAAAAATTAAAATAAAAGAATAGAGTTTAAATTGACGCAACTTTTGGGACTTATTCGCATCTTTTAAAAAAGAGAGTATGGAACTAAAAAAATTAATTTTCATCGGAATTTTAATAATTGCTGCTTCGTGTAGCAAGGAAGAAGACAATAATAACGAACGTTTATTGGGAATTTATACTGAGACTTTACCATTTTCCGAAACTCATACTTTAAATTTTATTGATAATAACAGGTTAATTTTAAATGCTAGAAATTCGACAGAAGAAGAATTTATCTACGTATTGAGAGATAATATTATAGAACTTACTCCAACTCGTGATTTATCTCAACAATGGGATTTACAAATTAATATTATAAGCAGTAAGAAATTTGAGATACAAAATATCTTTTATGCAAGCATACCTGAAGATCCTGATCCATTAAAATTTGTGACCTTTGAAAAATGAAAATCCTAACAGATCAGGATTGATTTAATTAAATAATAGCTATCCAATTTAAATAAATTCAGATTTATTAAAAGTAATAATACAACTAACCATATTTCTGCCAACAGCTCATCTCAAATTACGGGTAATTGTAGAAAAAGTGTAATTTTAGATACCAGGAAAGAAAATGGGTAAGCCGACTAATCTTGGCTCCTACTCCGCAACTTGTAACCGCGAACCATTATAAGCAAGTGCTCCTGAACTGATATCTTTACAAATTTTAATTAAATGGCTAAAATTTCAAAATCCCAAAAACAAATTACCACGCTTACAAATAATTAAATTCCTCGAATTTTAATTTATATGAAGAAAATTATCTCATTATTACTTTTGGTAACATCCTTAAGTTTAAATGCGCAAATAACTAAAAATAACTGGCTTGTAGGAGGTGGTATTTCTTTTTCTTATTCAAAAAGTAAACCAGAAGGTGCAGTTGATTCGGAGGCATTTAATATTAACTTATCACCTGATATAGGTTATTTCATTTGGGATAAATTCGCATTTGGTAGTAGGTTGGATTTCGACCTTAATCATTACAAATCAGATAATGGAAATTCAAATTTTAAAAGGCTCTTGGTATCACCTTTTTTAAGGTTTTATTTTTTAGATGAAGAAAAAATGGTAAACCCTTTTATAGAGGGTTCTTATCGTTTTAGTTTAATTAATGAAAATAATTCACAAGAATTTTCGGCTAAAGGTGGGATTGCTATATTTCTAAATAATAGTGTAGCTTATGAAATATTCCTTAACTACTTAAATTCTACGACTCAAAATCAATATATTGGAAGCCATACCCTTTTATTAGGAATTGGAATCCAGGTCCATCTAAAGAAGAACTAAAAACTTATAGTAAGAAATTTTATTGTAACTCGAATTTTGTATTCTTAAAAACTAAGGTTGACATAGATGTCGCACCAGCTTATAACATCGTTTACCGCAAATGGCGGGTTTTAGAGAAAAGAACTAAATTATTTCCATGACAAATAAAATCGGTTAGCCGACAAATCCGCGTCCCATTACTCTGCCAACTGGCGAGGCGGTTCCAACCAATAACTCCCAATGAAATTATTTAAACTAAATCTAAAATATATTTTGAATAACTTAATCCCGGAATTTCTTTAACAAAATCATTATGAAATTTAAAAAAAAACTAACCTGGTTTTTTTCTGCTGCCGCAATTTCATTGGCAGTGCTGGGACTTTATGCTTTCAAAGCTGCTCATAATCCCGACAAAGGATACGTTGTAACTCAAAGTCGGTGGAAAAACCTTAAAGTTCTTCCGCAGGATATTACAAAAGACAGCCTCATGGGGCTTATGAAGAATTATGAAACCTCCCTTAGTGTACACTGCAATTATTGTCATACACCAAGTAAAGAAGATCCCACCAAATTAGATTTTCCCAGTGATGAAAAACTCGAGAAGGTAATTGCACGTGGAATGATTAAAATGACCAATGAGGTAAACGCCAATTATTTTCAACCCTACTTTCCCGATCCAAAACCCAAACAGGTGCAGGTGGTAAACTGTGTATTGTGCCATCGCGGCGCACCTAATCCTGAAAAATATTTGTCGCAAATGGGAAAAATGTATAAGACCTATGATCCTGATAGGGACAATAGAAAAGAGAAAGAACAGGAAAAGGAGAGAAAAAAAAGCGAATAAATCCTTAAAGTGGCACCATCACTCCGAAATAGCCAAACTCAATATGCTCTGGTTTTCACCATTGGAGATTTTGGAACAACCGGCAGGAGGTAGGCCGTCGTTTTGCTTTTTATGCCTTTTATAGATTTTTTGTAGAAATAGAATAAGATGTGGAGAGCAACAAGATTGTATGAAAAAGAAGTTTTATTACTGGTGATATTTTAGATAAATACAGTGATCCAAATTCTGATTTAATCTAAATTAACCTCAAAATTAAATAATTCTTTCGGATGAATTTCTAATCCTTTCGCCAGCTCAAAGACGGTAGGTAATTGTATTTTTACTTGCCCTTTTTCAATTTTAGCTATTTTGCTATGTTCCACATCACACCTTTTTGCCAATCCCCTTAAACTGAGTTTTTTTTCCTTAGTTCTATAATATTTAACCTTTTTCCCAAAGGCCACTAAATTTCTATCTAAATTGTTCCCTACCATTGTAATAACATGAAAGGGAAAGTTTGATAAAATTTGAAAAAATAATGTAGCCTAAATGAACTACAATTAAAATCTTTTCTTATATTTGATTTTAGAATATTAAATTTGCGATTCTTCTTTAGATAATATTAGAAGCATTCGCTTAGAGTCTCGCCAATTAAAACTGGTAATTTTAGCAACGAGATGATAGGTGAAATGCTCACGACCCGGGCGTGGGCTTACTTATTGTTGCACGGTATACCAGTACCTTATTGGCATAAGTATAGTTTCGCGCCCATTTTTTATGCGCTTACTTTTCTTCTCAAAGCTTATGTTTCTTCACCAAAGATTTCGCATTAGCATTATTCCCTACATAATAGGCCAGGGTGGCCGGCACTTTTTTAAGTGTAGTTTCTAATTCCTGTTTGCGGGAACAGGTCAAATCACAACAATCCCGTGGGTTGCCAATGCAAATCCCTACTGTATTGGTAGTTTGGGTGGGAAGCTTTTCATCGCAATAAGGGAAGATGAAGGCTGGGATTTTTGTAGGAACCAGGATGCTTTTTTTGCTCCAAATAGTTTGAATTAGTCAGTTAAAAAAATGCTTATGAAGCCCATAAGGGGCATTTAAAAAAGAAAGATGAACACTCGTTTGTGCGGGTAAAAGCAAAAAGCCTTCCCTCGAGATTGGCGTCGTACAGGGAAGGCCTAAGCTTAAATAAAACTAATGTTTCATTTTAACCAGTGTAAAATTATGAAAAATTTTTACAGGAGGGCCATGTTAATCATCATGTTCCTACTTGCCATGGGATTTTTGGTGTTTTTAGCCATGATCCAGGCAAAGGCGGCAACGCCTAAATTTTATAAATCTGCATTTCAGCAAGAGGTAACCGGGCAGGTTACCGGCCCAACAGGAGAACCACTCCTGGGAGTTACCGTACTCGTAAAGAATAAACAATACGGTACTACCACCAATAAAGAAGGTATCTATAAACTACAGGCAGCGGCCAGCGATACCCTCGTTTTTTCATCTATTGGTTTTAAAAAACTTGAAGTCCCCTTACAGGGAAGGACCAGTGTAGATGTACAATTACAGGAAGATATCGCCTCTCTTGGTGAGGTAGAGATTAATGCAGGATACTATAACACCACTAAAAGAGAAAGTACTGGAAGTATTTCACGAGTTACTGCAGAGGAAATTGAGAATCAGCCGGTGGTGAGTCCGCTACAGGCTTTGCAGGGAAGGATGCCGGGCGTAGAAGTCACTTCTGGTGGATTTCAACCCGGTGCCGCCTCCACTATACGAATAAGGGGTATTAATAGTCTCCGGGAGGAGGGTAATTATCCCCTATATATCATTGATGGGGTCCCCTTTAACTCCACGCCCGTAGAGACTAATTCAAGCCTTTCTTACGTAGGAATAGACCCTCTAAATAACCTTGACATTAACAATATTCAAAGTATTGAAATCCTAAAAGATGCAGATGCTACCGCCATTTACGGTTCTCGGGGGGCTAATGGAGTAGTGCTTATTACTACGAAAAAAGGTACGCTTGGCACAGGTTTGCAGGCAAAGGTTTATTATGGTGCAGCTACTGTTCCAGGTAGATTGGATTTACTAAACACTCCAGAATATATTCAGGTAAGGCAGAGAGCTTTTGAAAATGATTCTATTCAACCAACAGCTTCCAATGCTCCTGACCTTATTTTATGGGATCAGGAAAATTACACAGATTGGCAGGATTTCCTTTACGGCAGTACTGCTGAGACTTCTAATACCAGTCTTAGTTTTACCGGTGGGGATGAAAGAACTTCATTCCGCTTTGGCGGCTCTTATTTTACCCAGGGCTCAATCTATCCGGCCGATTATGATTATAAAAAAATAACGGGCAATATCCATATGAACCATAGTTCCAGTGAGAATAAGTTCCAATTGGGTGTTACTTTGAATTACGGGGTTGATAGTAATGATTTGGTGGGAAGCTTGGGATACGATAATTCAACACTTTTTCTCCCTCCTAATGCTCCCGAAGTTTTTAATGAAGATGGTAGCTTGAATTGGGAAGACTGGGGAGCTGCAGGATTAAAAAATCCTCTGGAAGGTAATTTCAATACTAATAATAAAGAAACAAAAAATTTGATTTCAAATGTTTCTCTTTCCTACGAAGTTTTTCCCGGTTTGGAGCTAAAAAGCAGTTTAGGATATACGATATATACATCAGACGAATTAAGAAAACAACCTAAGCGCTCATACAATCCTGCGGATGCCATAACCCATAAATCGTTTCATTTACGCTCCGATCGTAAATCATGGATAATCGAACCTCAGATAAATTATGAGAATTCCTTTAATAAATTCCATTTGAAAACACTTTTGGGAGCTACATTCCAGGAAAATACTAGCTTTCACGAGAGTTTCCTGGCAGAAGGCTATGCTTCGGAAGCACTCATTGGGAATATTGGAGCGGCAGAAAAAATTACTAATGGAAATCGCTCTAACACCGAATATCATTATGATGCTGTTTTTTCAAGAGTAGGGGTTGACTGGGACCAGAAATACTTTTTAAACCTTACCGGAAGGCGTGATGGATCATCTCGTTTTGGGCCCAATAATCGTTTTGCCAATTTTGGTGCTGTCGGTGCAGCCTGGATCTTTGGTGATGAAGGATTTATGCAAAAGACATTTCCCTTTCTAAGTTTTGGAAAATTGCGAGGAAGCTATGGTTCCACGGGTAATGACCAAATTGGGGATTATGGATATTTAGATGCATATGAGGCAACAAGAGGGCCTGGTGGCTTATACCCTTCAGGTTTAGCCAATCCGAATTATTCTTGGGAAGTAAACAAGAAATTGGAATTTGCCCTGGAAATGGGATTTTGGAATGAAAGGGTAAGTTTCAGTCTTAGCCGTTACAAAAATAGATCTTCAAACCAGCTGGTAGGTTACCCACTTCCATATCTAACCGGTTTTACCTCAGTTCAGGCTAATTTGCCTGCAACGGTTGAGAATACCGGTTGGGAACTTTCATTACATGCAATTCCTATGGAACAACAAAAATTTAGGTGGGAAACCTCTTTAAATTTAAGTTTTCCGAAAAACAAATTGGTCAGTTATCCTGGAATAGAGGAATCTAGTTATGCGAACACTTACCGCGTGGGGGAACCTTTAAATATTGAGTTACTATATGAGTATACAGGTCTGGACCCTCAAACCGGATTTTACACAGTCAGGGATGTTAATGATGATGGGAGGTATGATTATAAAGATCGTATTGTCATCAAAGACCGGAACCGCCAATTTTATGGCGGGATAATTAATAATTTCCGGTTAGGGGGCTTTTCATTCAATTTCCTCTGGGAATTTGTTAAGCAGGAAGGAATAATTCCCAAATTTTCATATGGAAACAGAGGGAATGCCCTGGGTTATGCACTGTCGGCTTTAAAAGAGGAAGGGCCATTCCAACGAATATCACAAACCTATGCATCCCAGCAAGCCCATACTTATGCTTATAATTCTACATTTCCTTATAGAAATTCCTCTTATTGGAGGTTGAAAACACTCACTCTGGCGTATAATTTTCCACAAAATTTTACTTCGAAAATAGGGATGAAAAATTGCAGTCTATTTCTTCATGGTCAAAACCTATGGACGATAACTTCTTATGAAGGGATGGATGCAGAAAATCCCTATTCAGTAGGAATCGGAAATCTCAGAAGTGTTACAGCGGGTATAGAAGTTAATTTTTAAAAAATGAAGATTATGAAATCAATTAAATATCACCTTATCTTATTAGTAATTCCATTATTCCTTATCTCATGTGAAGATTTTTTGGAAGTAAAACCGCCTGATAGTAAACTGGTAGGGAAAGAAGTTTTCAGTAGTGATGCTACAGCAATTAGTGCTATGGAGGGAATTTATAATGAATTGTTTCAATCCGCCTTTTCCAACGGTTATAGCAGTAGTGTTACTGTACTTTCTGGCCTCTCTGCTGACCGTATCCACAATATTAATACTGGAAATGACAGTAGGATGCAATTCGAACAAAATGAAATATTGCCTGATAATACCAATAATCTTTATATCTGGGCCAGTGCTTATAACATCATTTATATGACAAACGCTCTTTTGGAGGGCCTAGAAAATTCTAATGAAATAACTCCCGATCTGAGTCTTCAATTAGAAGGGGAAGCAAGATTTATTCGGGCCTTCACCTATTTCTATCTGGTAAATTTATATGGTGATGTTCCCTTAATTCTTACTACCGATTATAATGTCAACCGTTTGGCTTCACGTATACCTATATCAGAAGTGCAGGATAATATTATAGAGGATCTTGGATTTTCAGTTGATGTATTAAATCCGGAATACCGGGATGGGGAGCGAACCCATGTGAATAAATTCGCAGCCATAGCTTTATTAGCAAGGGTTTATCTCTATTTGGAGGATTGGGAAAAGGCAGAAATGATGAGCACTAAAGTAATAGAGGAAGCCTCCATGTATGGTTTAACTGATTTAAATGAAGTTTTTCTGGCGAATAGTAAAGAAGCTATATGGCAAATTTCTCCAATTGGAGGCGGGGGGTATGCCTCTAATACCTACGAAGGAAATTTCTTTATCATCCATCCTATTTTTTCCTTTCTTGCCGCGGTAAAATTAGACGAAAATTTTGTGGAAAATTTTCATGCAAATGACGGGAGGCTTTTAAATTGGATCGGCTATAATGAGGCAAAACAGGCTCATTTTGCCTATAAGTATAAAATTTGGAGCAGTACTGAATTTCCGATTGAGGAATATTCTATGGTTCTTCGTTTGGCGGAGCTGTATTTAATTCGGGCAGAAGCCAGGGCCGAAAAAGGTGATATTGCTGGATCTATGCAGGATTTGGATACCATTAGAGATAGAGCAGGAATAGATCTTATAGCCGATACACAACCAGAAATTACACAAGATGACTTGTTGATGGAAATTCTGGCGGAACGGAGTAAAGAATTATTTGCTGAATGGGGGCATAGGTGGTTAGACTTGAAACGAACCGGGAAAGCCCAAGAAGTGTTGGGTTCAAATAACCCATATTGGGAATCTACTGATGTGTTATACCCCATTCCTGAAGAAGAAAGGAAAAAGAATCCGAACCTAAGTCAAAATCCTGGCTATTGATGAATCCCTTGCAAAGACATTACGTGTACCTTTTAAGCTTACTATGTTTAATAAGCTTTGGTTCCAGAGGTCAGAGTAAGAATGAAAAGCAAGAATGTTTTTCTTTTGCTTCAGACTCAATCTTTCGGCATGGAACATTGAAAAATGGATTTACCTATTATCTATTAAAAAACGATGATCCCAAGCAGGAGATACAAATGGAATTGGTAGTTAAGGCAGGTCGCACTCATGAAAATGAAGATCAGCTAGAGTATGCCCATCTTATAGAGCATTTATCAGCAGGAAAAACAAGGAATTTTCCGGATGTTCATAAATTTATCAAGGAAGTAGGGGGGTATAGTAATGCGGTGACATCCGCTCGCTTTACCAATTATTATGCAAGAATACCAGCCGGAACCAAAAAGGCGATAGATAGAAGTTTGCTTCTTCTTAAAGATTGGGCACAGGGGAATGAGTGGAGCCCAAAAGATATAGAAAAACAAAGTGCTGCAATCATGGGAGAAGGTAGGACTTTTGATTTCTATCAAAAATGGATAGGTGAAAAAATGAAAGAAAAAGTGCTGGAGGGCACCGGTTACAAATTCTATCCCAATTCTAAACGATTCAAAAATCTTGAAGAATTTAAACTAAACGCGTTTAACCAATATTATAAAACATGGTACCGCCCGGATTTGGAGGCTGCAATTATTGTTGGAAATATTGAGTTGGACAGCACGCAAAAGAAAATTGAACAATTATTTTCCAATTTGCGAACTCCTGAAAAACGGGTAAATGCTGACTATTATTTAGTGAAAAATAAGATTCGTTTAGACGGTAAAAACCATTTTTATACTGTAATTGATAGTACTGACCGGAAATCAATGGTTAAGATCATTCATTCTTGGCGAAATTTTGATAAGCCGGAATCTATTGAAGATTATCGAATGATGTTATTGCAATCTCTTTACACAATGATGATAAATTCCAGAGGAATACAGTTAATGCAACAATTTACACCTCCCTTTTCGGGTTTTGCTGCTAAATATGGAGTAAACCTATTACCTGACCGGCAGCTCGCTGCTTTTTCAATGGAAATTTCATTAGGGGCAGAGGATTCCAAGAGTCAAAAGACCCAGTTTCAAGAAGGAGTAATCGCATGGAAGCAGATGAACATGGAATTTACTGATGAGGAATTAGCTATGGCGAAAAAGAGGGTTCTGAGTATTTACAAAAATGATGAGCTCAGGGATAATGCCTCTAAAGCCACTAGATTAAAAGAATATTTTGTTTACAACAAGTGTTTTCCCAATACAGAGGAAGAGGTAAGTGTGGTATTATCCGTATTGCAAAAGATACAACTCTCAGACTTGGCTGATTTTGCTAAAACAAAAGGGAATATTGCAAAAAACACCAATTTCATCTTTTTTAAATCAGGGAAGGAAGAGGTGCCGAACCATGAGACCATCCAACAATGGATAGATGAAGTTGATACGATGTCGATAAATCCTTGGGAAAGAAAGATGTCAATCAAGACCCTTAAAAATCAGACTAAAGTATTTCAGTCTGAGGTAGCTGATTTACCAAACATAGAGGAAAATATGATTGGGGTATCATCTTTCCATCTTCCAAATGGAGTTAAAATATTACTTAAACCAACTAAACCTCGTCAAACCTTTTTTAAAAATAAAGTGTATATAAGTGCCTTTCGCTCCAATCAGGTTCCCCTGGAAAACAGGAAAGAGTATCTAACCGCGATTGTAGCACCAGAAGTTTTGGAATATTTAGGTGTAGGAGGATATAATAAATTTCAGATTGACCGTTTTAAGCGGGAAAAAGAAATAAAACTCCGCTTTGAAATGGACTATAAAAGTCAACAGATTTACGCTGAATCAAGTGTTCATGATTTACCTGACCTATTGGATTTATTTTATCTCTATTTGAAGAAACCGGGGAAGGATCAAAAAGGTTTTGAATTATGGAAGGTCAAAAAGAAAGAACAACTGAAAGGTAAAGACATAAGGGGGTCGAAGGAATTCTTAATGGAAAAGTTTAAGCATGTTTGGTATCCACAGTTGCCGGAGTTGGAAATAGAAGATTTGGATGATTTAAAATTAGATCAAATTTTAAGTAATTTGGATAAATGGTATTCAGGAATAGATAATTTCACTTTTATAGTTACTGGTGACTTCGATAAAGAAAAAGTTTCCGCATTACTGGCAAATACTTTATCTACTTTCCCTACTGACGAAAATCATTCTATCAGTATAAAAGATCCTTTTAAATTCCCTTTGCAAAAAATCGAAAAAAATCTTGAGTATAAGAATATTAATCAAGTTTTTACAAGCTTATATTTTCCGATTAAAGTGTCTCACAATCTAAAAACACAATTAGAGCTTCGAATTCTATCATACGCGTTACATAAGAAAATTTATGATCGTCTTCGTGATGGTTGTTATTCACCTTATGCTCGTGGAGCCTGGATGGATTACAAGAATAATATTTATGCATTTCAAATACATTTTGATAGTAATTTAGGAAATGAAAAAAGGATGAGGACCGCCGCTCTTGAAGAGTTCCGAAAGTTAAGAGATCAAGGTGTGGATGAGCAATGGTTTAAAACTACGGTTTCAAATGAGCTTTTATTCTATGAAGGACGCTTTGAAAGTTTTGGATATTTTAATTTTTGGCCTGAATATTTACAAAATAAAGAGGAAAATAAAGAGAATTCAATCCCGGAAGTTTTGGAATATGGAACCTTATTGGAATATTTTATAAATCTCGAAGATATTAATGAAGCGGCCAAAAAATATTTAAAAGATGACTGTTTTCAACAATTTACAGGATATCCTGAAGGTTATTGCAACTAAAATAAAAAACATCACTTCAGGCGTAAACCTGGAGTGATGTTCTTTACTAACCAATAACTTTGGAGAAGAAAAATTAAATCTCTTTTTTAATGGGCTATGGGTTAATAAGGGTCGCATCCTCTGAACCGCTTTGTTTCGGTTGTGTATCGTTCATTTCGTCATATACCGGATACTCTGTACCGCCTTCTTCGAATTTTACTTTACACGTAAATCCCTCGCCTTGACATTCCTGTTCGGCAATAGGTTGCCGAACACCTCCTACCTCAATGAAATCCTTAGGTTGTTGGATAGGAGAAACTTTTGAATTTCCTGTGTTAAAAGCCATTGCTATAGTGCCAAGAAGGACTAAAACAGGTAAAAAAATCTTTTTAGTTTTCATAATTAAAAATTTAAATTAAACAATTGCCTATTATTTATCCAGTCAGGCTTTTACTGGATCATTGCAATAATATTTTTATGAGTTGTGAATTTTAAGATGAACTTATGAGGTAAAGGTCTTAAAAGAATTTTGCTTTTGGCGGTTAACCTGTTGATCAAGAGGGCATTATTTAGGATTTCTATGTACGTCTGAAGGCGAGTAACCAAACCTCTTTTTAAATGACCTGGAGAAATGTGATGGGCTAACAAAACCACATTCCTGGGCTATGGCGCTTATAGGTCTTTCTGTTTCGGTTAATAATAAATGTGCTTTTTCCAATCGTTTTTCCTGAAGGAATTTATAGATACTCGTGCCATAATAGTGTTTGAAGCCTTTTTTTATTTTGCTTTCACTCACTCTGAAGATTGTGGCTAGTCCCTCCATGCCGGGAAATTTTTGATCGATGTTTTCTAGAAGGTATGTATGAATTTTCTCAATCAGTTCCCTGTTAGCCTGGAGTAAAATGGACCTGTTTCTTGTAGGATATTTAATTTTCTTCGAATGAACCCTTTTACGGTACTTTTCTAGTCTATCGTTTTGATAAACGATCTTATAGGCATTGATTAAAATCTCATTTTCTCCTACTCTATCGTTTTTGAGGTGGAGTTCAGCCTGGGTTTTAAAAAGTAAACCTTTTCCGTTTAGAAAATCCAATTTAAGTTTTTTTTTAGCAAAGTTTTTATTTAAAGTTTTGAATAGTTTTTCAAGCTTCAAAAAAGACTTCTCGGAAATAATGGCCTTTAAATTTTTAGGTTCGTGTTCCAATTCCAGATATTTTAGGGATTGGCTCGAAATATACTTAATGTCAAGATTCAGGTTAATAAATAGGGTGATGAGGTTTACCTGAGGATAACTTTTTTCTGAATGTGTATGATGAAAAAGAGTGTTAAGCTCTTCGTTCATTATATTGAGAAGTTTTATCAATGGTTCTAGAAATCCTGAATTAGCAGGATTTAATTGGAGGGTGAAATTGCCTTTAATAACTTCGATAATGAAGTCGCATAGCTCCTCAAGTTTGTTATGATTCCATTGCCCGTTCATAACATCTTTTTATTAAAATTAATCTTATTATTTCGTCAGCTTTATTTGAATTGCTTTAGAAATGCAATCGCTTCGGCCTCCGAAACAAACCTGCGGGTAGGGACGCTGGGCTTACTTGTTTGTAGAAAGATATCACTTAATTTTTCTGAGAATAGCTCTTTAACCAATAGGGCCACGGCGATAGCAAGATAAGACCCTTCTTCAGCCAAATAATCCCGAGCAGGTTTCTCTACGCTTTGTAACCGCCGCATATCACATAAAATGGGAAATTATTTTTCATTTTGAAACCTGATTCGATCCCTGACAATTATTTCTGCGGCTTTAAGATCTATATGGATATTGGGCTTATAGGTAAAGAAAAGAATTCCGTCCCTGCTCCAAAATTCTGCATATTTATTAATCAGTCCCATACCAGCACCTATTTTGAACTAATTTAATAAAAAAATAACGTCAAGGGATGTCAAAAACAGTCAAGTGATATTCAACGCGGGTAAAAATTGATCAATAGGTCTGGTTTTCTTTTCAAATTTGACTCTGAGGGTTAAGTAGTTGCCCAATAGGTTTTAAAAATCCTCAATAATAGGATTGAAAAAAATTGTTTTATAGCTTTTACTATAATTTTTAAAAATAGTGAGTTATGGCTAAATTAAAGCACAATAATTTTCTTGACACTGTTGTAGAAGTTATGACCAATGCCAAGGAAGAAGGAGCCCTGCATCTTTATGCAGAGGGAAAAAAGTTTAACGGCCGTTATATTGAAACAAAGGGTAAAAAACTTTTCCATTTCGGAACCACGGGATATCTTGGATTGGAGCAGGATGCGAGGCTAAAAGCTGCGGCTATAGAGGCTATAGAAAGGTATGGAACTCAGTTCCCTCTTTCCAAATCTTATATTTCTCACCCTTTGTACGCTGAGCTGGAAGAAAAGGTTGCAATGATTTACGGAAGGCCGGTTATAATCACTAAAAACAGTACTCTGGGACATATGGCGGTAATACCCTCAGTAGTTAAAGATGGGGATGGAGTAGTTCTTGACCACCAGGTGCATTGGAGCGTTCAAAACGCTGTTCAACCATTGAAGTTGAGGTCCGTACCCGTAGAGATGATCAGGCATAGCCGGTTGGATATGCTGGAGGATAAAATTAAGAAGTTACGGGATAAATGTCGCCGAATATGGTATATGGCTGATGGTATATATTCGATGTACGGGGATTACGCACCTTTGGAGGAGCTAACAGCTCTAACTCAAAAATATGAGCAGCTTCGATTATATTTTGATGATGTGCATGGGATGAGCTGGAAGGGTAAAAATGGAAGCGGCTATGTTATGAGTGTGCTTAAGGATCTACCAGAACAGGTGATTTTATTCGGTACCTTAAGTAAAACTTTTGGTGCAAGCGGAGCTGTTATGGTAACCTCCAATGAAAAGATTTTTAATAAGGTGAAAAATTTTGGAGGTCCTCTCACCTTTTCTGCTCAATTGGAGCCTGCTTCTGTGGGGGCTGCTATTGCCTCTGCTAATATTCACCTTTCCGATGAAATATATGATTTACAGGAAGAGCTGGCCGATAAAACTTCCTATTTTAATGAATGTCTTAATAAAACTGAACTACCGCTAATAGCAGAAAATGACTCCCCTGTCTTTTATATAGGTACGGGTATGCCAATTACCGGTTTTAACCTGGTGAACCGTTTGATCAACCGGGGCTATTACGTGAACACAGGAATATTTCCTGCAGTTCCGGTAAAAAACACAGGACTACGAATTACTATTTCACGTCATAATCGGGAAGAAGAGATTCGAGGTTTAACAGAAGTCTTAAATGAGGAATTCTACCTGGCTCTTAAAGACACCAACACAGATCTGGACCGGGTGAATTTTGCCTTCGGTAGAAACTTGAATTTGACCAAAAAAGATAGTACAACGAAAAAAGAATTTCAATGCGAGGTCTACTCTGGTATTCATGAAATGGAAGAGAGGACCTGGAATTGTACCATCGGCCAAAACGGTTTAATAGATTGGCAAGGTATGAAGTTTCTGGAGGCAGTATTCAGTGGGAATAAACTTCCCGAACATAACTATGAGTTTTATTATTTTCAGGTGAAAGATAAAGAAGGAAAACTGGTACTGCTGAGTTTCGCTACTTATGGTCTATGGAAAGAAGACATGCTCGCACCGGTTTCTGTCTCAAAGGAGTTGGAGGAGAAACGGAAAGAAGATCCTTATTATCACACCAGTTACACCTTAAGCCTTGGATCATTTTTAACCGAAGGGGATCATTTGTTTCTAGACCGAAACCATCCTAAATGGAAAAAAGCTTTAGAAGAATTCCTAAAGGAAATGGAACTTCTGGAGAAAAAGCTACAACCGGAAACCGTCCTGCTGAGAGATTTTGATCCCGCAGATAAAGACATTAGTGACATTTTCCATAATCGTGGATTCGTGAAAGTAGATATGCCGGATTCCTGCAGGTACGATAATTTCGATTGGACCACGATTGAAGATTATGCGATGAGCCTGAGTAGTCGATCGCGACGCCACTTAAAAAAGGAAATTCTGGAATTTCAGGATTTTTTCGAAATTCAAATCAATGCTAGGGTCACAAGTGCCCAATTGAAAAAATATTTCGACCTGTACAAGGAAGTAAAGGACAATAACCCGGCTCTTAACACTTTCGAGTATCCTTTTAAACTGTTTGAAACAATGAACCAGGATCCAAACTGGGAATTTATTCAAGTCGTATTAAAAGAAAACCAGGAGGTCATCGGGGTTATGTTCTGTTATAAAAACAGCACGGGAAGCTATGTTCCAGATTTGATTGGAATGGACTATCGTTATAGCAGGGACTTTAATGTATATCGCCAATTACTATTTCAAACTATTTTACGAGCAAAAGAGTTGAGAGTTCAGAAAATTGATTTTGGATTAACAGCGGCTTTTGAAAAGCGTAAAGTAGGCGCTACCGTTATGGCAAAATGTGCGTATCTGCAGGCGCGAGATAATTTTGCCCTTGAATCTTTAGACTGGCTTCGAAAGGATTAAAATATAATGCCCCAAGCTCCATAACACCTATCATTGAAAAAGGCCCAACAACGTTATTACCTGTTTTCCTTAAATGCAAAAGGGATGTGTGAGGAATTGCTTGATAATTTTACAACGAAACTCGAGCTCATTAACAAATCGGGACAATCCATATTAGAGAGAGCAGAGAAGGGGATATTGTTGTGTAATACAACTTTGACAAAGCTTCAGAACTTTGTAGAAAAGGAGGATTTTGAGGATAAGGCTGTCGAAATTGAATTTTTTAAAAATATCAAGCCTTACCCCATGAGCTACCTCATTTATTTTACCGAGGTAAGAAGTTGCGAGCTTGATATTCCTAAAGTCGGGGTAAAACCTAAAGTTCGCTATCTGGAAAAGGAAATCAAAAAGATCAATAAATTTTTTACCCGTAATAATGATTTTGTGCATTATATGGAGCAGGATCATACCTATCTGGATCACCAGTTCTTTACCAGGAATTATAGAAATAATTTTCCCTTTACCCCAACCATCAATTATTATCAATACCCGGAGTTTTCGACCTCCCACGATATGTTATGGGCAAAGGTACAGGCCATGTACCGGTTTATTCATTATATCAGGGAGCGCTTACAAGAGATCCAGCCCGGCCATGAAACCCTTCAACTACAAAAATCCCATAAGCTGCTCATGTGGTCGGGTTCCAAAACCGCTCTTGTAGAACTAATTTATGCGCTCTATGCCAGTGGAGACATCAACCATGGTACTGTAGACTTAAGCAACATTATCTCTTCTTTTGAAGACTTCTTTAATATTCGTCTTCAAAATTCTTATAAGACCTGGTCTGAGATAAAAGCCAGGAAAGGCGAGCGAATAAAATACCTTCCACAACTCATGCTTTACCTTGAGCAAAAAATGCAACGGGATGATGAATGAAATATTTAACTTACCGTAGGTTTTATAAGGTCTATTATTATATCTATCGAGCTTTTATTAATAGGTTTTTCAAAAATAGCCTTTACTTGCGAATATTTTTTTGCCTTTACCTTTTCACTATCAATTGTGGAGGAACTAACAACAATAATTTTCAGAGCACTGAATGCCGGAGACTTTTCGATTTCTTTTAAGAAGGTCCATCCATCCATAACAGGCATATTTAAATCTAGTAGGATAAGAAAATTTGCGGTTTCCTTAAATCGAATATAATTTAGAACTTCCTTTCCATTATTAAAGGTTCTTTCTACTGAGACATTATTTTTTTCCAGTAATTTTCCATGGATAAACTGAATTATTTTATCATCGTCTACAATGAGGACTCTATATATATTTGGCATAATTATCCTCCTTCAATTTCAACTAACCGAAAATTTAAAGTGTCGATAATATCTCCCTCCACAGAGTTTTCGATTAAAAAAGGGATTTTATCATTGCAATAAAAACCTATTTTTTTTAATTGTGAGGGTAGTGGTTGGACGCTGTAATGTCCTGAAGGCAGACCCAGAAAATTGAAATATCCATCGGGTGCAGACAGGAGGGTCTTAATGATTTCCCCCTTCCTGTTATAAATGGCGATTTTTATTCCGCCAATACCTTTTGCTGTGTTATCCATAACATATCCAGAAATTTCACCCACAACTTTAATAGGTATTTGCACATTCTTGACCTGGTTTGGGTTTAAAACAATTTCCAAGGAATGGATTTCACTTATCCAGGCAATATTTTCTAACTGTGCTGTTTCCACTTTGAAATTATAAGTTTTATAAGGTTCCAGGTGGGAATAAATGATTTCTTTGTTCTTTTTATCTTTTGGGGTACCATCTAACGAAATAATCTCTAAACCGTCGAGGATCGGTTCAAGAGGATCTTTCATGGAATTATTATTAATATCCAAAAAGGCGGAAAACTTTACCGATCCCTGACCAAGCGATGATCTTGAAGAAATTTTATAATAATCATTCATAACATCAATCTGGGCGCTTCCGGAAATGGATTCTGAAAAAGAAATATTCCTGTTTTCAAAAGAGCTATTTATGCCTATTCGTGAAAAATTGGTGTTCAGTGAAAATCCCAGATTTAAGGAAAACTGGTTATATTTAAAATTTTGGTTATAGGAAGCAATAATAAAGGCTTCATTGAATAATTTTTTTCTTAATTCACCTCTTAAAAAATTTACTTCACCATCCCTTAAATCAACCTGAATTTGAGGTGAGAATAAAAAATTCGCTGGAAAATGTATAAAGGTTTGTAATTTACTGTAAAATTGGCTATTGCCAAATGAGCTAATGAAGGCTTCGGTAGAGAGGCTATAGTTCATACCCAAACTTCTTCCGGTTAGTTGCCATAAAGCATTGATAAAGTTATTTTCTCTTAAAAAATTTTGGCGGAAAGAAAGCCTTGAAATACCCGAAAAAAGTGCACCCTTAACCGGCATAAAAATTTCGGCAACTCTTTCCTCGAGATATCCAAAGGGTATCGCCTGCTGTCCTGGCCTGTACTTTTTATATTTTAGATCAATCCTGAAATCGGAAGCTGATCTGTAATTAAGATTTCCGAAAAATCCCACCTTGTGCATGTATTCTGTTGAAAGAATGATATTATTTGGCAGTCTCACCGAAGCATTAACAAAAGGAATAAACGGATCTTCTTTTAAGGAAGAGAGATATTCGATCCCCGAACCTATGGTGATATCTCTGGACAAACCATATTGGGTGCGAAGATTGGCGATAATATTTTTTTGTCCATCTTCAATCATACCTGAAGAGAGGGAATATTGAAAATCACCGGCAGGCATAAAATTATAAGGGATTGTCAATATTTTTGATGCGGTATCTTCTTCTCCGAAGGGACCAAAATACTTTAAGGTAATTTCGGTACTTCCATAAAAAACAGGTACCTTAAAAGAAAAGAATCCCGATTCATCGGCACGAGTATAATCAACCATGGTGTTATTGATATATAGCTCAACAATCCAGTTGGGTTGGGTATAATCACTTATTGTATAGGTTCCAAGGCTCTTTTTTCGCGTGGCAGGGATATTGGAAATTTGAAATCCCACCACCGGGTTAAACAGTGAAGCTGTAGAATTGGGGACTATTTTACCTAACTGAATTTGTTGAAAAAGAGAATTGTTATCGCTAACATAACGCCAGGTTAGAAACTGGTTTCTTAAAGTTATTTTCTTTTTAGAATTGTAATTAAACCTTCCTGTTAATTCACCTCCAGCCAGCATAGCTCCAAACCCGGCATTAAACCAGTTATAGCGGTAACCATTTAAGTCCTGATGGGAGAGAAGGTTCCAATCTACAACACCAAAATGAAAAGGCTTCTTATCCCGCTTGATAGAAGTATCAACATCGAATTCATGTGTGATTTTATTAAGATTTTCCCTTCGCATCTTCAATCGGGCTGCTTTTACTGAAGGTAATTCCAGGTCGGTTTCTATGGAAATGGAGAGTTTTCGAAAATTAAATGTTGCATTTAAACCAAAAATATCTCCTAAATAATTCAGCTTCAAAAAAAGGTTAGTTTTTGTTGAAATCAAGGCTCCTTCTTCAAGAACATAACTTTTTCCATTAAATTTTATCAGTTTTTGATTAGTATCTATCGTAAAATTATTTTCAGTAGTTATAAAAAAGCCTTTGATCTGCGAATTGTCATCGCTTAAGCTGTTTTTAATTTGTAAGAATTGAAATAGCTCTGTAATGGATATTAATGCCTGATCCCCGCAAATTAAAGAAGTGATCTCAGTGGCGGGCATTGATTCTACATTTAAAGACAACAATACTTCATCACAGTTTTTTTGTTGAGCTAAGGTTTTGGGTGCAGAACAGATAATAAAAAACAGGAACGCAATTAACCTGAAAGAGATCTGATGCCTTCCAGGACTGGAAAAAGGATTATTTCGATTGACAGCTGTCAAAGCTATTCATTTATGATAGTAGCCCAGAGCGAAAGATTTCCTGAAAAAGTTCCATTAAGGGCCTCACCATTATGGATTTTAAGGATTCCTCCAATCGGGATTTCCAATGAATGATCTTTTTGAAGGGTATATACCGTATTGGTTTCTTCTGAAAGAAGTTCTACTTGCAGCCCCTCGGAATTTGTCATTACTCCGGGTGTGGTATGGACCTGTACCATAATAGGGGTTGTGCTATCTGTAGAAATAGAAAAAATGGCAGGACTATGATTTGGATTGATTTGGGTTGCATTACCCGTGTTCGACCATTCACCCGTTGGAGCTACACGAATAGTGGCATTTTGGGAGGAATTTAAAAGATAGAAATCACCAAAGTTCAATTCCTGGGTCACAGAAATAAAGATATTTTGTGCAGACACGGCTGAAACCTGGAGCAATAGAAAAAATAAGAAGAGCATTTTCATTTTATCCGTTATGGAAGTGGAATTATAGATCCAGTGTGGCCTCCGCAAATTTTTCTTTTGGTTTCTTTTGTGAATAATAGGAAATTTTCAGTGTACCGCTATTATAATTTATTTCTTCTGGAGCAAGGAGTTTAATCCGCGTTTTTCGAAGCGAGCCTGGGGTATACACTGCAAATCCTTTCATTTTTGCAACTTCGGTTTCCTTTCCATCGGGGGAAATATGTTTAACAATTATGTCACCGTAAACTGAAGCATTCCCCTTACGCCTAAAATCCATAGAAACGATGGGAATGGAACCCTTAAATTTTTCAAAGCTGGTATTTTCAATAGTTACTTCCGCATTTGGATTCCCCACTCGTATAATATTGGCAATGCTTATCCCATAGATTGGGGTGAGATTAATTTTAATGCCCTCAGTTTTACCCTTTTTAGGAGATTCAAGGGCGTCTTCCTTAGGTAGTGCCTGTATGTAAAGGTGGGAACGATATTCTCCGGGCTGTAATTCACCGGTTTTTGTTAACTGAATTTTAATTACCTGGGTTTCTTTAGGTGCCAGTGTGATGCTACGGGGAAAAAAGCGAAGGTAAGGGGAGGCAAAATATTGCAAGGAATCAGGTTCCGTTATTTTTTGAAATTTACCATCTACATCCATTTTTATCTCTATGTACGAAATTCTGTAGGTGGTAGTTTCGGTCCCGCTATTATTCAGGTTAAGGGTTTGGACCCGGTTGCGAGTGCCTTCAAAGACAATTCGCTTGGGAAAGATCAAAAGGTCTCCCTGTGCGGAAAGGTTAAAAGTGATTAGGCTTAGAAAAAAAAGTATTAATAGGGCTTGGGTATTGCAATTCATTCTCATCTTCATCAACAACTTTAATATGAAAAATAATTGCCGCGGGAATGCCGCGACAATTATTTATGAAAACACTTAGTTATAGTTAACGGTAAGAGTCATTCCGGTTGCGTTAGTGTACACACCAGGAGCCTGATCAGCACCCACTGTTAAAGTAGCACCAACGTTTACAGTTTGAGTTCCACCAGTTAGGGTACCTGTTGCATCAGGATTACTTACAAAAGTGCCCACTCCCATGGTAGCCGTACCACCACTGTTCGAAATGTCAAAAGCAGAAGGTAGGCTAATGGCATAGGTATAACCATCTGCACCATTTACGGTAAAGGATGCAGCAGAAACCGTTCCCGGAGTACCGGTAATGGTAAGGTCGGTGGCGCTTGCTGTTCTTGTACCGTCAGTAGCAACAGTAACTGTACCACCACTGGATGTACCTACAATATCACCAAAACTGAGAGCCGAACCTCCAGTAATTGTAATGGGGGTGATTACGTTAGCAGTCGTGTTTACCGAAGCAGAGGCATTATCCTGAGCTACGGCATTAGTTGAAAATGCAATTGCCATAATTGCAAAACAAATAAGAGTAATTTTCTTCATCATGTAAGATTTAAATAAACAAATATTAAAAAAAAGTTAAAAAAATTAGACTGCGAAGAAAAATAAAATGGATCGGATAATCGACGAAAGGATAAAATAATCGATGAAATGCATAAAAAATTAACTTTGATATAAATGTCCTAAGATAATGGCTAATTCTTTTAGTAAAAGATATAAAATAACATAACTAATTGTAATGTATATCAAAAGTTAACAATTGTGGTTCAATTTTATTTAAATTATGGTGCGTGGGAATAGATATTTTCTCAATATAATCTGCGGACAAAACCTTGTCTTTTCTAATGTTAGATACTGTTAGGGAATCAAATTCATTACCAGTCTGTTTATAAATAAAAAAGGAAGGATCTAATTCTAAGCTATAGATTTCACCATTGCTTGAAAGTTTCATATCGGCCAGAATCACTACAAAATCATTTGTAGGAAAAATACTATATTCAGAGGAACGAATTGAAGGAAAATGAACCTGTAGGAAATCGTTGGAAGATTTAAAAATTATGGAAGACGATTTCAGATCCGTTTGTAGTGGCGGAATAATTCGGGTATAGGTAGGAACTGAGGATGAATTTTGAGTAAATCCTATAAAATGGATAAAAAGAATGAAAAAAATAAATAATCGCCTCATTCCTTAAAGGAACTCGAAAAATAGTATCAGGAATAATTTATTCGATGTGAGCTAAAAATAAACGATAAAATACATTTTCAGGTGTTAAAAGGTTCTTTAGGATTGCATGATCATTGTCTGTTAAATTTTTTCGTACTCCGAACCTCCTTGTGAATAATTCAGGTTATCGGCCTGCAAATTTGTAGAACGAAAGTCAAATCAACTTCAATCCCATCGTTTAAAATGAAACTTGCGGTGGGATTGTTTTAAAACTCGTTTTACAATGCCAACAAGTATTATTACCACCGAGGATCTCCAAGCTTTCAAGGAAGAAATGCTTACAGAGATCGAAGCAATGCTCAGCAAACAGCAGGGCGGATTCACCAAAAAATGGTTAAAGTCAACCGAAGTCATGGAACTCCTTAAGATCTCCCCTGGAACTCTTCAGAACTTTAGGGTCAACGGCACCCTTCCGTATACCAAAATTGGAGGGATTATTTATTATGAAGCATCGGATATCCAAGAAGTATTAACGGCTAATAAGATCCATCATAATTTTTAGGAGGTTATGAATTACATCGCTCATCTGAATAAAGTCTTAGCACATTTCGGCCGGGATCCCCGTCTTCATCCAACCCATATCAGTTTGTATATGGCCCTTTTTAGGCGCTGGAATGAAGAACATTTCCCGCGATGGCTGACGATCAGCCGGAAACTGGTCATGAAGGATGCCTGTATGGGATCAACTTCCAATTATCACCGGTGTATCAGAGAAATGCACCGATGGGGATACTTAAAATATAAGCCTTCCCATGCCATGGCAGGATCTCGTGTGAGGCTTCTTGTAAACCTTAAAATAGGTGTCCCGCTAGAGGGACAACCTGATGACAAGGCTTGTCTTCTATTGGGACACCGGTGTCCCAATACGGAACAACTGTCCATATATAATAAACATATAAACATTAAAAGGCTTTGGAAAGAAAAAAAAGAAACTATTGAAGATTTTTTTGAAAGGAAAAACCTCGAAAAAGCCACTGAAGAATTTCTGAGATGGGTTTCGCTCGATTACCCCGAGAAGCAAACTTTTGAGGATGTGGACGATCTCCTTGAAGAATGGTACCAGGAAATGAAGACTGAGAAGAAGGCCAAATCTCAGCCCAGAGAAGATTACCTACAGGTTAAAAAAACCAAGCGTTATGATCAACCCCTGTAAAATATCAGATGGTGGGGTAGAGTATATCCTGGGAACCTTTGACGGGGAAAAGGCCGTTTATGATTTTCCTAAGATCCTGGAATTTTTCGAAAGGAAAGGCAGGGAATTGTTCGGCGGACATTTCAGGATTTACCCTGCTGATCATGAGATACTTCATAAACTCTGCAACTATGCCATTCGCGACCCCGTCAACTGCGAAAAATACGGTTTGGATCCCAATAAAGGATTGCTGCTGAGTGGTCCTGTAGGCTGTGGAAAAACCACACTGATGAAACTGCTAAGGCATCTGGTGCCTCACCAGCGCAAGTATGAAGTCATTCCCTGCCGAAATATTGTGTTTGGGTTCAATCATGTGGGATACAAAACCATTGAAGATTATGGAAACAATAGTTTTATCTGTTTTGATGATATGGGAGTGGAACCCGCAGGACGGTACTACGGGAAAGATTGCAATGTGATCGGAGAGATCATGCTCTCGAGGTATGAACTTTTCCTGTCCAACAAAGTAAAAACCCATGCGACCACAAACCTCAATGCCGACGAAATGGAGGAGCGCTATGGCAGCAGGGTAAGAAGCCGGATGCGGCATCTTTTTAATCTCATCGCTTTTGACAGCGAAACACCTGATAAAAGAAAATAACATGAAAATTGCATTTTACAATATCGAAAATCTCTTCTTCAGGCATCGCGAGCTGCTTGAAAAACCAAAAAGCCATAACCATAGTAACTGGAGGGAGGAACTGGACAATTTGATGAATACCAAATCAAACCGGCGTTATGAACGCATCCGGGAATTGGTTTACCTGCTTGGCTTTGAGCATAAGGATCCTTTCAGGTATGGTTATTTGAACCGGAAGGGAATGGTCATGGCCATGAAACCACAACACTATGAGCTTGCAACCAGGGCAGGAGAAATTACAAACTGGCAGGGATGGATTGAAATAGAAAATCGGCCGCTTCCCACCAGATCCATCCATCATAAAGCACAGATCATAGCCGAGACCAATGCTGACGTACTTGTGCTTCAAGAGGTAGAAAGTAAACCGGCGGTAAAGGTGTTTCTTGAAAAATACCTTTCACACTATCCAATCGCACCCTACCGCGATCTCTCGTTTTCACAAGGAAATGACGATCGTGGGCTGGATCAGGCGGTGTTGGTCAGAAAAGGAATTATGCTGGATTCAATGGGCATCTATAACCAGGAAAGAGAGAGCACAGGTGCCTTCCTGTTTGATCGCGATTTCACCGCTTTTAGAATCACCGGAAAAACGGAAAGCTTCTGGATACTGGCGGTACAATTTACCGCAGGAATAGAATTAAAAGAAGAGTTAGAAAAGAAGAGATACCGACAAAGCCAGGCGGTTGCCAGGGTATATCAACAGCTTCGGGAGCAGGGGAATGATCATATTCTGGTATTGGGAAGCCTGTTCGCGGTTTCCTATTGCTATTCACTGTCTCCACTTCTTCAGGATACTGATCTTAAATCTATTTCCCGGCATCCTCAATTTCTTGCAGCCAAAGACCATGGAAAAGATAAAGATTATTATAGCCTGGGGGCCTATGGTCGGGGTCTCAATTTGAAGGAAGAGGTATATCTGCTTGCCAGTCCTGGGATGTATTCAAAAATAAAACGCTGTGGCATCGATCGTCGTGCCATTTGGCCGGGTACTGAAAATCAATGGAGAATTTTAACGACGCTAAAGCAAAAAGAGGAACAGGCCAGTCAACACCCGGTTTTATGGATGGAGGTTAAATTTTAAGAGAACAATAGGAGTTAAGGTTAAAGTTCATTTAAACCTTTTTGGAAATGATCCTAAAAAATACGAAGTGATTATTTTTACAAAAGAAGTAAAAGGGTTATATTTATAACTGTCGCAAAGGGGTGCTTCGTTATGAAGCTGAGAATATACCCTTAGAACAAAATAGGTAATGCTATTTTGGATCTGCGATAAATCAAAGGGAACATTAAAGTAGAATTTATTGTTCCCTTTGTCTATTTAGTAACTCACCGCAATCCTATAGCTTTTTTATACACTAAATACCTCAAAAAGGCTTTTATTTTTATTAGCTATTCCTCTTGTATTAAACAATGGGTAGTCTCTCGCAGATTTAATTGAGAATCTTCAAATTTCATCTATTCCGGATGGTTAAATTCTACTACCACGGTCTAAGGATTTGAGGCAGGTTCTTAGGTTTGAATTATTCTTTAATAAACCTAAAGCCATGAAAATCAAACAAACCTTCACACTTTTTTTGTCCCTGATTTCAATCCCGTCCTTCGCGCAGATCGGCGGGATTGAACAATCTGTTTCGGATATTTCCGATACCATTCGAGCTGTCTTTCCCATTATCCTGGGTGTTATTTTTTTAGTAGGATTTCTTTTCAACGCCGGACATTTTTTCGGAGAGAATGCCGATTTGAAAAAGGGAATTACCCGTGTTCTGGTGTTTGTCTTAATTGCCGGAGCAGTAGTTGGAATTTTTACTTACCTGATCGGAATTGTTGTCTGATGAAGAGCTTTTCAATTTATCGTAGTATCAGGCAAAAGGCACTGCTTTATGGCCTCCCTCTTGAGCGCTTCGCTATACTTATGAGTTCGGTGATCCTATCTCTTCTGGTGGTCATTTTCTCCTTCGGATTTATGGCAGTGGTCTTTTGTTTCTTTTGGAACACGGCGCTGTACTTTTCCCTACTACGGTTAAAAACATTCCGCTCAGGGATGCTAACCGGCAAGGGGATAGCATTCATTTCCTGCAAACAATTAGGTCTTGGAAAATATGCGAATTAATCTCCATGCATATTATCCTATTATCAGCCAACAGGGAGATGCGGTCTTTCTGGGCAATGGTAATTTTTGTTTAGCCTACCGGGTGAGGCTTCCCGAAATCTATTCCCTTTCCGAGACCGATTTTGAAAAACTACATACCTGGTGGCATCAGGCCTTTAAGGGATTACCTTCAGGAACCGTTATTCATAAGCAGGATGTGTATTTAAAACAAGCTTTTAACGGGGAGCGACTCCCTGGTGAAAGTTTTCTGGCCCGGGCAACTTCGAATTATTTTCACGGCCGGGAGTTTCTTTCCCACCAGTCCTATTTGTTTTTCTGCTGGCCTTCCAACCGGTTATTCAATAGAGGGGCGGTGATGAATCCTTTTTTAAAGATTAAAAAGGAGTTCCCGATTACGGCTGATGGCTCTTGTCAGCTTTTCGAGGCGGCAGTTCATGAAGCGGTCAATTTTTTAAATACCACAGCGCTTATTGATCTGGAGGAGATGAAAGCAGAAGAAGTTATCAAACTCACCGATTCTTATTTCAATGGGTTTGGACAGGATGCGGATACCGACATCCGCTCGGGTCAGCTGCATTTGGAGATTGGTGAAAAACCATACGGGATGCTGGCAGTCAATAGCGAGTTGTGCTTTTCCGGAGGAGTTTCCACCAGCCGCATGAACCCGCGGTTTTCCATGGGAGACATTAGCTTTCACCAGGGGTTTATCGATAATCTTGGGCTTGAATTTTCCAGAAATCATGTGGTAAATCAAATTATGTACCTCGATGACCGATCCCACTGGTTGTCGATCCTCAATAAAAGAAGAGAAGAACTTTCCAAGAGTATTCGTTTCGGAACTCAGAATAAAGTCATTCTTGAAAGGATCGAAAAGATCCTTGGCGAGATAAACCGGGACGACCAGGCACGCATAATTCGAGGCCAACTCAATGTACTTTTTTGGAGTGAAGAGAAATCGCAACTTTCAAAGCTTGGAGGCCAATTAAAAGGAGCTTTAAAAGATTTGGATATTCGTCCCTATCAACCTTCAGGAAAAGAGCTCCAGCGATATTTTCTCACCAGCTACTTCGGGTTTTCTTCAGGCTTCTGCAATGAAGACCTGTATGTGAGTGATTTGCGCCATGGCTTATGTCTATGGCTAAATAATACCTCTTATACCAGTGATGGGGCAGGCATTATTTTCAATGATCGGCTTCAGAATATTCCGGTAAGAAAAGATGTTTGGGATGAGGGAAAGAAAAGAATAAAAGCACGCAATTTTGCCATTTTCGCTCCCACAGGAGAAGGAAAATCCTTCCTGGCCAATAATATTCTAAGACAATATTTTGAAAACGGGACCCGGCTGGTCATCATAGATCTAGGAGGGAGCTATTCCAAATTCGCGCTGTTATACCCCGATGACCAGGTAGTATTAAGGTATGAAGATGGAAAAAATTTAGGCATAAACCCCTTTTATATGGCAGGCCCAGATGACCTAAGTCCGGAGCGTATTGAAGATCTGGCCGGATTTTTACTTGAGCTCACTTCTTCCGGACTTAAGGTCGCCAGGGAGGGCCAGGTGGCACTTAAGAAAATCCTGGTAAGCTATTACCGGGAATGTCTTAGCGACCATTCCCTGGAGAGTTTCTTTCATTATGTCAAAGAGATATCAGATCATTTAGAGTCCAAGCTGAGTATATCGCTACAGTTTTTCGATCCGCAACAGTTCCTGCATTTACTCTCGGAATATGTAGAAAATGGCATTTATAGTTTTTTATTCGAGACCAGGGAGGATCAGTCCTATAAACTGGAAGATAAAAAACTGATCATTTTTGAACTTGATGAAGTTCGCGATAACCGTGCTGTGCTTTCGGTGATGCTCATGCTTATCAAGTCGGCTATCCAGCGTACCATTTGGAAAAACCCTTCAGAGCGGGGCATTATTTTATTTGATGAGTTTGCCAAACAACTGAAATTTGAGAATGTACTGGAGAGCGTTGAATTCTATTACCAGGCCATCCGAAAACAAAATGGCGCTATCGGGATCATTCTCCAATCTATCAACCAGTTACCGGAAACTGCGGCATCGGCCAGTATTCTGGAGAATACCCAGGTCATCTATAGTTTGCATAATGAAAAAGGCTATGAAGCACTTCGCAGGCGGCTGAATCTTTCCGCTCATGATCTGAACCAGCTTCATTCCATCCGCAATAACCTTACCGGTCCCCGCAAATACACCGAAGTCTTTATTAAGATCGGAAAACAAAGCAATGTTTTCCGCCTGGAAGTTCCCCCCGAGGTCTATGCGGCATACCTGACCGATGGAAAAGAAAACCAGCAGATCATGACACTTTATAAAGCCCATGGTTCTATGGAAAAAGCAATTGTTCAATTTTTAAACCAGTGACTATGAAACGAATTTTTATTCTCAGCCTAATGGTGTTTTTAAGTTTTTCAAGGCTGGCTGCCCAGGGCATGCCCGTCTATGACAACACCAACTTTTTAGCCCTTGGCCAGCAGCTTATAGAGTCTGCCAAGCAAACCTCCCAGCTGTTACAAACAGTAAGATTTCTCCAGGAGCAAAAAGAACGGATCGAGCAGGTAAGCCAGGTCATTCAGCAACTGAAAACCGTTCGGGAAATTATTTCCAATTATGAAGAACTCTATACTACCGTTCGTAGCGATCTACAGGAGATATTAAACTCTCCCTATATCCATGGAGATGAAGTCACCATCATTAGTGAATCCTTTAATACTTTAATGGATACCGCCCTGGAGGATCTACAGTTTATGCAGGATTTGCTTACTAGCAATTACCTGGAAATGACCGATGCAGAGCGGCTGTCCATTTTGGAAGCTCAGCGAAAACGCTCACGAGAAATGATCCAGGAGATCAGTCTTAAGAAGAAGCGCTACCAGCATATTATAGAATTTCGTCAGGTTAAGGAATCTATTAACGGTCGGCCCGCTAAATACTAAATAGAATGGAGCTGGGTCTGGAATACATAGATGCCATATTTACCACTCTCAAGGAGACGGATATTTCACAGTACACCCTTACCGGGGTAAAAACACTGGCTGTACTTTTATTTCTGGTCAATATCCTAAAGAAATACCAGGAAGGGGCGGTCTCCAGTGATGGCTATACCTGGGGACTGCAACCTGCCGATTTGATTAAAAACTTTACCCTGACGTTACTGGTCATTTTTTCTTCACAAATTTTAGGATTTTTTGACGGTATACTCGTGAGTATCGAATCGAATTTTAGGGATACCGCTCCGGCACTCATTCCTTTACAGCTTCAGGATGTGGAAATCGAGCAGGATCTGGGCCTGGTGGAAGCAGGGAGTAAAGCCCTCGGCATGCTATACGAATACCTGGTCACTCCTTTTTATCCGATGAAAGTGGTAGCCTTTATCCTCGGCTTGTTTTTATGGATCATGGATCTTTTCATCTATCCGCTCTTTTTAGCCGAACGATTCTTTTTGCTGGGGTTACTGCAGCTCTTTTTTCCTCTGGTCTTATCTCTGGCAGTATTTGAGAAATTCCGGGAAATGGGCTATCGTTTTTTTCGGTTGTATGCAGCGGTTTATATGGTAGTGCCAGCTTTTTTTCTGGTCAATATTTTTATCAACGAACTCTACAGGGCCATCAACCTTGATTTTTGGCCGAACCTGGTAGGAGAGGATGTGGACGGAACTATTCTGGCCCCTGTGATCCAGTTAGGTTCCATCTGTTTTATTGTATTACTTAAATTCAAATTATACCGAAAAGCGATCAGTTTCACTTTCCGACTTTTCGCCAGTTAAATTCAAATTTATGAAAACACCATATATGCATATTTATCGAGTCCTGCGCCTTAATCGATTCGTGGTGCTGACCGTGATCTTCATTTCCTTTGGCAGTAGTGTAATTTCTCTGGTACAGGTCCGTAAAGCCTACCGGGAATTACTGGATAAGGCTTTTGTTGTAAATGGAGATGGGAGTGTAGTACCACTTTCCCTTGTCAACCAACGGGAAAACCTGGAAGTAGAAGCCCGGGCTCACCTGGATCTTTTTCATCGGTATTTCTTCGATCTCAATACCAGTAATTACGAATCGAGCCTGGAAAAAGCCCTTTGGTTAGGGAACAGTTCTGTAGATGAAGTTTACCGGCAGAAAAAGGCCGATGGCGTTTACAATCGGCTTTTGCAGTATTCACTGGTTCAAAAAGTAACCGACCTGCATTCTGAGCTGGATCTATCAAAGAGTCCCTTTAAGTTTAGGACCACGCTGCATTTTGAGATCAACCGTGGAAGTATTACCGATCGATACGAGTTAGTCACAACCGGAAAACTTATACGTGTGGATCGAAATTTCCCCAATAATCCGCATGGATTATTGATCATCGATTTTTTTGAAAACAGTTTAAAAAAGTTACCCAATGAAAATAAATAAACGAAAAGTAGTTTTTGGAGGATGTATTCTGATCATCCTGTTACTGATGGTCCTTTATTGGATTTCAGTATTTGGAGATACCAAGGAAATCACCCCATCGCTTAAGGAAACTTCTGTTCCCAGACTGGAGAAGGAGCCTGAGCAGTTTAGTAGCCGTAGAAAGGCAATAGATCAGCTACGGGAGAAAAAACCTTCCCTGGCTCCCAGTATTTATGATGAGAGTCTTCTGGATTCCTCGGGAACCTATGATCCTTATTTAAAGGAAAAAGAGAAGCTGAAATTAATGGATAGTATTCTGGCCACTGGCCCTGAGGAATATGATTATAACATTCCCGAAACGATTGTTGAGAAAACAGAAAAATCTCCAGAGCTTTCTGATTCACTGATGCCGCTTAAAATCTTGGAAGCATTCCTCGGAAAGGGGCATGCTCAATTTTTTATCGCGAGTCCCTCACCAAAAAACAAATCTGATAGACCCCCAATAAAGGCGGTCGTAAATAAAGACCAGGTGGTCAGGAAAGATGAGCGTTTAGAGCTTCGTCTATTGGACTCCTTTATGGCCTCCGGGGATACCCTGGAGAAAAATACGATCCTTTATGGACAGTGCAGTTTTAAGGCTAATCGTTTGATGCTGACTATTTACCCAAAAGGAAAGTTATCGCAACAGCTGGAAGCCTATGATATTTCTGACGGTCAAAAGGGGATTTATATCCAAAACAGCTTCCGTAGCCGGGCTACCACTGAGGTTTTAGACGATGTCATTCAGGATATCAATATTTCGGGGGTACCGCAGGTAAGGGGGATCAAAGGTCTTTTCCAGCGGGACAATCGAAATGTAAAAGTCAAAGTCCTTCACCAATATCAATTACTCTTAAAACCAGCATTATGAAAAATCTTTTATTATCAATGACGTTTTTTTGGATTCAAATAAGTATAGCACAGCATCCGCCAGTATTGTACTGTAATTCCAGACAGAATGTAGCGGTGGTGTTGCCATCCCCGATTTCCAGTGCTATTTCCGGCTCCGAAGATTTTGTCTTCAGTTATAACCAGCAGGCGAGTGACACGCTCGGCCTTTTGCAGGGCCGGCAGGGAAGAGCCAGTAATCTTTTTATAAGAACGGCCGATGGGGGATTTCATTCATTTATTTTAAAATTCAGGGACAGCCTTCCGACTTTCACCTATTATATCAGGAGTGATCAAAAGGCTATGGAAGAAAAGAAGACCAGCGATCGCCCAGACCGATCAGTGGTATCAACAAAAAAGTCGCTATCTGATTCATTAAATACGATTCTTGCCCAACATTTAATGGAGGCTAAAGAAAGGTCCTCGTTAGGGGTTGCCCGAAAAGGACATATCAAATTTGAAGTGAAGGCGATAGCTTATATAGGTAACAGCGTTTATATTCGTTATAAAATCAGTAACCGGTCAGCTATTGATTTTGAGATCAACCAGGTTGGCCTTCGGATCTTACAGGGAAGTAAACAAAGAAAAAGTTCTTACCAGGAAATCCCAATAGATCCGATTTTTACCTATCAATTACCAGATCTTATTCCGGCGGGGCATTCCAAAGGATTTGTGATCGTTTATCCAAAGTTTACTGTGACCAAACAACAACAGTTAGAAATAATGGTCAATGAGAAAAATGGAAGCCGGTATCTTTCTATGTCGCTCCGAAGTAATAAAATCAATAAACCATACAGACACTAAAAAGGATGGTTACAAAGAATTAATTAATGCCGAGGCCTCCAGGTAAATCTTCTTAAAATTCTCTTCGATATCCTCCCTACCGGGATGTCGGAATAGGGAAGGCAGTGATTTTAATAATCGCTGCCTTTTGAACTGAATAAGCTTTTCTTTACCATCTGCATAGGCCACAAATTGCCCCGGTTTTAATCGAAAAAAAAGATCCGCTCTTCGTTTGGAAACTTCGCGTTGCGAGCGGGTGATTCGTGTATCGAAATTCATGGACCGACTCTCACTAACGCTAATCATTTCTTTATGCGTAAGTTCGAAAAATTGCTCATAATACCGGGCCGTGGCCGGGTCATTGGCTTTTCCAAAGAATTGATAAGAGAGATTACTAAGAATGGCTTTACTGGCTTTTTCTCCATAAAGAAGGTCATTCTGGATTTTATCCTGCATGACGTAAAGGGTGGCAATATCATAGCTCCTTAGGGTGGCAGGCACCCGGTGCATATTTAACAGGCGCAGGGTAGGAGCCTCTTCCATGAGAATAAAGGAACTCTCCCTCCCACGAACACTCATTTGTTTGATGATAATATGAATGATAGTGGCAATAACCGGAGAATAGGCGGCATCCAGTTTAGGGTTATTCACAATAGATACCACCGCGGGGTTTTCAGGATTATTGATGTCCAGTGCAATATCATTTCCTGAAAGGGTGAAGAAGATCTTACGGGTACTGATTTTTTTAAAAGCGTTCGCCAGGGTACCTTTCACGGCGGCCGTTTGTCGTTCAGAATCAATACCACTTATAAAAGCGTCTGCCATCCCCCTGGAAGTAAAATCGGAACTCAAAAACCTTATCAGCTGTTCGCTGGTCATCAGCTGATAAATTGCAATCAGATGGGGCAGGGTGCAGCAGGCAGGGTGGTAGGTACGGAGTTTCCAGATTAGGCCACTAAGAATCCCTTCCACCGCATCGTTAAAAAAACGGGTAGAGCCAGAAGCATACTGGTCTTTTTGTTCCAGTAGGTTTTCCATCAGCACCCGGGCCACTTCATTCACGCTTTCTTCATCAGGAAGATAGGGTGGAGCGATGGGATTGACCCGGTGGAAAATAGGATCGAAAGAGATGATAAAAAAAGGAATATTGGATTTGCGATATAGGGGATAGGCTAATTCCGTGAGTTCAAAATTTTTATAATCATGAATGATCCCGCAGAATTGGTGGCGGTGAAGATGTTGAAGGAAATTATAAATGACACTTTCAGTCTTTCCGCTTCCAGCTGCCCCTGTGATAGAAACCCCGCGCCGGAGATTTTGTATCTTAAAAGAACCATTTTGAAGTAAGAAGGGTACCCTGTATTTGGGAGCAAGATTTTCATCCTGATCCTGATTTCGGAAACCATGGATAAGAAGGATTTCAAGAAGCAGGGGTAAGATCAGCAATAAACAAATAAGAATATTTTTTTGGGTCAGGAAATAGGTCGGGGAGAAAATGATACCCGCTAAGGCCAGGTTCAGCCAAACCCCACGGTTATAGATCCGTTCAAGGGTTAAAAAGCCGATAGTGCAGACAGCATAAGCTAAAAGTAAATGTAAGGCCATATTTAAAAGTTTAATAACCAATCGATCCAGAGCGAATACCGACTTCCAGTGCTTTTTGAAGTTGTTTAATAGCAAAACGGATTTTGGCATTGGGAATAGGGGGCAGACTTTGTACAGGCAGCTTAATCAGCTGCATGGCAAGTTTACGTTCAGAAACAGGTAAGCGCAGGAGTTTTGAATAATAAAGTTTTGGGTTATGCAAAAGATTTTTGCGGGAGCTATAAGCTTCTGCATAATTTCTACGATATCCGAATTGTTTATCAAACCGCTCTTCAGCTTTTTGAAAAAACAGGTCCCGGTCGAAGCCTCGTTTTATCGTACGTCCCTGAAGGACCACCTCTGAGGCTTTATATTTACTCCCGGGAGAGAGGCTGACGCTATTGGTGCGGTCTTTACGACTTACCACCAGGTGCACATGCGTTTGGGAACCGGGTTTCTGCATGCCCTGTTCGATTATCTTGCCTTCCAGTTTATGGGGCGCTTCTTTTTGCAAGCGCAGGATTTCTTTTTCCAGTTCTTTGATGGATCCTGTTAATTCTCCGCGGTCCACCTTACGGATATCATTTTGGAGTTTGGCGATACGATTAGAAAAAGGGGCATTCTCGCGGATTTCACGGTCGGTTCCTTTATAGGTGCGGGCATATTCTATTTTTGCAAAATACAGGACATCTGAGGACTGAATGGGCCTCCCGTTGATCTCCCTATTAAAACAGGAGGCATAATCTTTCATAAGGGATCGCACATAGGTTTTTAGCTTTTCAGGATCATTGCCAATATGTTGCAGTTCCCGCTGGGAAGGATTTACGGTTAAGGAATAGTAGCGGGGTTCCGTAGATTTTAATTTAGAAGTGTTGTGATCTATTGCGCGGACTACCTCCTTGGGTGAAATTCGCTCCTGGTCCTTAGAAAAGAAAAATTCCTGGTGATCCGGTTGAAGATCTTTGTTCTCTTTTTCCAGGTATTCGATAAAATCGGTGACGCTGGTGGAGAAGGAGTCACCGAGTTTTTGAGGACTAATCGTGATATACATGGTATTTAGATTTTAAATGGTTTATTTCCTGTGGAGATATGGTAATTTTAAGAAAGGGTTTTCCGAAAGTTGGTTGTACGGTTTTGATATGCCTGAGCAGCTTACGAATATCCTTATGATCAGGTTCTTTTGGTTTTAGGGGTACCGTGGTGGTTTTAGCATTTAAATTCTTAAAAGCTTCCTGGAAGGAACTAATATTCTTTTTAGGATTTTGTCCCGGCAATTCTTCAAAGAGCGCTTCCAGCATTCCTTTGGTGGGGATGGTTTGATTTTGTTCGATATCACGGATGATGGCCATAAGTGCATTAATCCTTTTTTTGATGACGGACTCGAGGGTCTGCATTCGTGGGCCCAGGGATTCAGTTGGTGCGATTTTATTAAACTCAAAAAATTCCAGCATCAAAAGCAGGGTCATGGAACGGGACCTGGATATTTCTTTACTGTACCGAATGAATTTTTCGGCTACAGAGCTTTTAAAACTCAGGTTTCTAAACTTTTCTTTTTTTAAAGAATCATCCATTTTGCGTGAAAAATTTGCCTGTTTATAGGGGCTGAGACAATTTTTGCGTGAAAAACTTCCCAACTTTTGATGTGTTTTATTTTAGATAGAACTAAAAGCGCCCATTTGAGTGCAACTCAAATGAAAAATGTTTCATAACCTCGCGTCGCGGGTTATCCTCTTGCTTTTCCTTTTTTGCCGGAGGCAAAAATTCAAAGCCTTTGGAAATTAGGATTTTCCAACTAAGCTAAAAGATTGAAAAGTCGCTTTTAAGAGTTTTCTAAGCGAAGAATTATGAGTTTTGCAGTAAAAACAGGAAAGGACTATTAAAAAGAAAAAGGGATCTTTAGTAAAAATCCCTTTCATAAATGAATAGTCGAACTTAAAAAACTATAGAATTGCTTCATCGGCAAAGGAAAAATAATCGCCGTCGGGAGTAATGATCAGGTGATCCAGTAGTTTTACATCCAGAAATTCCGATGCGTTTTTGATTTTTTTAGTGAGCTGTTTATCGGCCTGGCTGGGATGGAGGTTTCCGGAAGGATGATTATGGGCCACGATAATAGCTGTGGTCATAGATTTTAAAACTACGGCAAAAACAATACGCAGGTCAACAAGGGTGCCGGTAATGCCTCCCGTGGAGACTTCAAAAATTCCTTTAATCCGGTTGGCGTTATTGAGTAGCATTACTTTGAAGGTTTCCTGCAGCCCAATTCGGTCTTTGTCCCAGGAATTAAAAAACACCTCTTTGGCATCAAAAGAGGAACTGATTTTAGGGGCCTCTGCGATTTTAAAATTCCCGAGGTATTTGATCGAAATTTCGTTAACTTTGGTTTTCATAATTTACTCTTTTAAGGGTTAATTAAAAAGAGGGCGCTACCGTGAACAAGTCTCGCCCTCTTTATTTTTCATACATTATCATGATTCTCATCAAGGTTTTTGCTGCCGAGCAATAGAATTTCAGAAATCACTATTTCTGTTACATACCTTTTAACACCTTCCTTATCTTCATAGGATCTGGAAGAGAGTTTTCCGTCGATGGCAATTTCTTTGCCTTTACCTACGTGATTTTCGATGATCTCAGCGGTTTTTCCCCAAGCTACCAGGTTGTGCCATTGGGTTTCCTGAATTTTCTCTCCGCTGGTGGTGCGGTAATGGTCATTAGTGGCCATGGAGAAAGAAGCTACTTTCTTACCACTTTCAAGGTTTCGGATTTCGGGAGTGTTCCCTACGTTTCCGATGAGCTGTACTTTGTTTCTAATAGTACTCATGATTAAAGAATTTAAGATTAATAAAAAGTGTTCCCGTAAGTACCCACGGGTAGGTTTAAAAAATTTACTTTCTGTATCTGGAGCGTTTTTCCTTTTTTGATTTTGGAAATTTCTTGATCTGGAATTGATATGCAGTTGAAATGATTTCATGATGAAGATGTTAGAATTTACTTCCCGTAGTGCCATCGCTGTTATCCTTTTTTGATGCAGATACGATTCAACATTCAGAATTAGTCAAAGGGCATATAAAAAGGGAGTGCGTAGCCGAGTGGTTTATGCTGCCCGGCTAACTTCTGAATGTTGGTATTTTGCGTCTTAAAAAAGGAGAGGAGATGGCAAGGATGGTGTATTCAAATGAATGGAAAAACTGTAACTTTTATCAGACGATATACATCCAAATTGAAAATTCCTGAAAAAAGAATAATTATAGCTCGTAACTCCTAGTTTTGAAGATATTTATGAGAAGGGAATTTCCTCTAATTCTCTAAATGTATTCCATTAAAAAAAATCCACATGTGATTAAGAGTTTGAAACTTTTGGTGAACCAAATTAATGGTGGCATATTATTAGTAAGAAGATGCCCTAGATATCCAAATTGAGAATGATTTCCTCCTTTTGTCATTACAGTTGTGTGTTTTTGGGAAGTTTGACCTTATTTTCCATGACTTCTTCTAAACCGGAAAGACCACCATTTTGCGCTTACAATATAAGAGTGGGAATTTCTAAAGATGATAGATCAATATCACGGGGATGATAGGTGCCCATCAGAAATAACAGACGTTTCCTATCCTATTCAGGCTATATGGGGTGCAGATGGTCCATTTTTAAAACTTGAAGAAAAAGGACAGGAAATTAAAAAGGCTGCTGGCTTATCAAAAATTCACAAGTTGAGTTCCAAGCACTTTATACAGGAAGAAAAGCCCTTGGAAATTGTGGGAAAATTGGAAGAGATTATACAAGTATTCCAGCACCGACGGCCACAGTAGGCATATTAAAATTGATTCTCGTAGAATCAATTTAGGAATTTAAGGAGTACAATTTAATTTAAAGTCTAAAAAAATATCAGCCGGTAGTTGGTATATTGAAGCATAACCATTAGCTAAAATAACTATAAAATTCAAAGAGTAAAATTCATAAACCGGCAAATCTGTAAATTCACTATTGCGCCTGACGATATCTGGGATAGTTCCAATTCGTTAGGATATTTTATTCGCTGAGAGCTTTTTTCCATAATGAAAAACTATTATAAGCAATACACTTAAACCAAATAATGGCAAAAGAAGGCTTAAAAGAATTATTAAACCTATGACTACTTTACCAACTGTAAAATTTTTAGGTACTTTAGGTATTCCCCAACCCTTTTTGTCGCGTAAATAATAAGATAAAAAAGCAGAAAGGGATAATGTGAATAAGGCTATAGCTGTAAGAAGCATTAAATATTTATTCCAGGGTCCAAATTGGCCTTGATGAAAAGCCATAAACCATAATCGCCCTCGCATTAGCACACCGATGTCATTCCAATCATGAGAAACAATTTCCTTTCCTGAAAATTGGTCTAAATGATGTATTTCCAGGTAATGCGGATCGCCCACAGTATTAGAGACGGTAAAAACATCAGTTTTTTTGTAGGGAAGTCCAATATGAATTTCCCCTTTCAAATCCATTCCCTTTGCTATACCTATTACACTGTCTAAAGGAATAGTCTCTATTCCAAAAGATTTAGAATGAACATTTGTTGCCTGCCAGGTAACCGGGTACCCCGTATGGGTAACCTTTTGCATCCATTTGAAGTAGTCGCCAAAAACATCGGTCCAGGGCAAACCTCCCATTAAAATCATTAGTAAAAGAACAGAAAACCAGAATGCGGTTACGGCGTGCAAGTCCCGGAAAAAATTCCGTCTTCCTTCCTTTTTCCTGATGAGAAAAACACCTTTCAACGACCATTTCTTTTTTGGCCACCAAACATAAATTCCGGTTATAATTAGTACGATTAACCAGCAAGCTATCAATTCAACTATTTTGGTGCCAAATTTTCCCATTAGAAGTTCGCCGTGTAGCTTACGTACTTTAAACATCTTAGAATCTTTTTCTCTAATCTGGGCTAAAATATCACCGGAATAGGGATTAAGGTAAAGAGTAGATTTAGTGGCGAATTGTCCTGATGCAAATCTGGTAGCCTGAACATTATTTTTATTCAAAATAATTTCATCGGGCTTTTTACTGGATTTCTTCTGAACTACTTCCCACTGCTTTTGAAAGCTTAAAGGTTGGCCTTTTACCTCTTTTATCTGATTTATTTTTGCCAAATGTGGAGCTTCATAATTATCCTTAAAAAGATAAATTCCACCTGTAATAGAGAGAATGAGCACGAATGGAAGGGAAATTAATCCGGCTATTACGTGCCATCTCCAGAGCCAGCTGTTCAGTTTTTTATTTTTCATTTATTTCTTAAAAATTATATTTTACTCCCAGATGAAATGCTCTTGGATTTCCAATAGTATAACTGTTTTCTTTTCTATAAATATTATAAGAGGCCTCTACTGCATACAGGCTGTCGAAAATATTTAGAACCTGTCCCCAAAATTCAAACCTTTTTAAAGTATAACTCGCTTTAAGATTGAAAATGCTGTAGCCTTTATAGGTTGCCGTAGAGTGGCCCCCATCTTCGGAAATTACCTGTCCTTCAAAACTTGTATTATATCTTCCAACCATGGTATTATTAGCGCTAATATTCAGATGGGTTAAAAATGAAGGATGATAGGAAATTTCAGTAAAACTTGTATATCGTGGAGCCGTTTCTCTGTCTGTTCCTGAATAATCCACACCATTTTGAAAGAATTTGATGTAACGATGCCTTGCTAGACTTCCGCTGTGGGTAATTCTAAGCGATGAAACTGGAAAATAAGTTACTCCATATTCAATCCCATACGATCTGGTTTTTCCGGCATTGGTGTAATAAAATTCATCATTTCCATTTCGCAGACTTATTAAAGTATTTTTTCCATTTAGCATATAAAGAGCCAGGTCAAGTTTTACCCGCGATGGAAGATTAAAATATCCTCCCAATTCGTAGTTATTGTAATTACTGGGTTTTAAATCAAACACCCTGCCTCCCGCACCTACAAAACTATTGCGGTATAAATTGGAAGTCTCCGGCGGAGTAAAGCCTACCGCGTAATTTCCGTAGATCCCCAGCGCTTTTGAAAAATTATAGTTAAAACCAATTTTGGGAGACCAATTTTGGTATCTGGTAATAGCATCTTCCGGTCCTGCAACATCTTCTATAAGGTTATTATAATCGTACTGAAATTTATCGAACCTGATCGCCCCGGTTACTTTCAATTTCTGAATAGGACTAATTTCATATTGGGCATATCCCGCATAGTTTAAAATATTAGCGCGATAGTTCAAAAGAAAATTATTCTTATCGATTGTATAGCCGGTGTTCTTGTGTGTTTCAACATCCACCTGTACCTGGATAGGATTGGCAAAATATTTTTGCGGTGAATAATCTAACGAAACTCCCGTAATTAAGGTAGAATTCCAAAATTTAAAATCAGTTTTGTGCTGAATTATACCCACATAACTATTAAATCCATTGGAGTTTATTTCTCCAGATCCACTGCCGGTTAATTGACCCTGCTCACGAAATTGAGTAACTCTATAAGATGGGATTTGCCCCATGGTATTATCTCTAAAAATGAAATTAAAGGTTGTCTTGTTTTTGCTATTCCATTCTTTATCCAGCGTACTCCTTAAGCGCAGAGAATTATCGGTTCTATTGGTAAAAGTTTGGTCGCTAAGATACTCTCCTGTCCTAAAGTCATTTTCACCCAAAGAACCTGTCATATCACTCCGATAATTGATTAGATCCAGTACATTGGTCCATTCCAGGGAACTGGAAAAATTCACTTTAGATTTAAAAGTCAGACCAAATTTTTCATAATCGCTATATTCGATAGGCCCATTTTTCCTCTGTACATATTGCGATCCAACATAAAACCCCACTTTTTTGCCTAAGTATTGAGAATATTCAGCTTCATATCTGGAAAGCCCCAAATCGTTTAATTGAAATCCCAGGCTTCCGGAAGGGTTAAAAGTTGGATCTTGCGTAATAAAATTGAAGCTTGCTCCAATAGCCTCACTTCCATAAATGCTAGATGCAGGACCTTTTAAGACTTCTATTTTTTGAAGGGAAGTATTATTGATTTCCAATAACGAATTATGGTTGAAAACCGCGGTGGGTCTTATGGGAAGTCCATCTTCAAGATACAAAAAAATAGACCTGGTTGAAATTGGAGATCGAACCGACATAAAATGTTGTTCATTTCCGGCCGCTTTAGATGTGGACATAAAAACTCCGGGTACCTCATTTACTAATTGTTCCAATCCAAATGCCTTTGATTCCTGGATTTGCCTGGCCGATATGGTTGAAATAGAAGCAGGAACTTCCGATCGTTTTTGTAATTCTCTACTGGCCGAAATCACAACCTCCTCCAGGCCCGTTTGTGCCTCATTAAGAATAATTGTGTTAAACGTTTTAGTAAGTTTTGTGATTTTTGACTCGAATCCAACATAGCTTATTTTTACTTTATTGGTATTTCTGAGTAATATTTCAAAATTACCATCAAAATCTGCAACAACACCATTCTCCGGATTTTCAACCGAAGTTATGGTAGCTCCCGATAATCCCGCTTTATTTTCTGATATAACGCGGCCATAATATTTATTCTGGCCAAAGGCATTAATGCTTACAACAATGGCTGTAAGCATTATAAAAATTTTATTCATAATTATATTTTAATGCATACTCCTTTAGAGCGTCAATAAACGCTCTGTTTTTTTGTTCTGTATTATGCACTAAACTTTTGGAGGGGGGGAAGGTACAGTTTGAATTTGTGAGTAATCTTTGGGTAAAAATCTCCAATTATCGCAGCGGTAAAAATCGGAAATATATAGGCGAGATTTATAGGAATATTCCTGAAAAAATAGTGGGAGAAAACTTTCAGCCAGAATTGTATTTTGTTTTTTATCACTTTTAGATCCCAGTGATAATTCCTTCATTAAATGACATTTACCGTTGCAATGAAGTTCGGGCTTATTTTTATTGACGCAAAAGTTTCTGATAATTTCGCTCTGGTTCAGCTTAAAATAGGTTAAATAGGCAAATTCATATACAGGTCTCGCGGTAAAAGCGAAAAATAAAAATATGACTGCTATTTTTTTCATCATATTGGGTGTATGCAAAAGTAAAAAAAAATGGAGTTTCCACTTGATGGTTTCCTTTTATATCTTGCTTTTCTATAAGAGAATTTTTTTTATATTCACGTTAACGTATATTTCGGATTCAACTTTATTGTCTCAAAAAAGAATTACTGGAAATTGCAGAAAAGTTTGATCTCCCTAATATGCAAATTTTCAGTTTTCTTCAGAAAGTATACTTGAAGGATTAAATCCCGATACGAAGCTATTTTTACACCTATAAGCTTAGCTGAATAGCTGGCTTTCCACCACCTAGGTTAGCCTTTATCAAGGCTAAATCCAATAGCATCTCGGGGATGAATTTTTGTTGAAATGCTAAAAGAATATGCCTGATTTCTTCACTTTCTTTTTCTGGCATTATGATATGTTGAGTTTTAATTACGTTCTGTAAATTTTGTAACCCATTAGTAGAAAATACTACCAATTCCTGCTTCCGTTTTTCATAAGGAGGAGTTCCCACCATCGATTTAATTCTGTCCCAAATTTCCTGTAATAATTCAGGCCAATTTGCAATACCCCGGTAATACGATGAGATGAGCGGATAGTCATGAACTTCTTTAATAGAATCAAAAACATTTATGATATTTCCCCTTGTCTTCCCGGGATCTATCAAGGGTACTTTTTCTGTCCCCTTTACAATGCCAAAGGGAATTTTATAGTAATAATCATCTTCATTTTCAGGTTCTGATCTATTTCTCTTTTCAGCCCCGTAACTTAATTCATAAAAAAGACCTGTAATTATTAAAAGCTTTGGTAGAACATAAAAGATCGTATCATTAAAAGCTATTAACTGCTTTATTTTAGTCTGGTTTTTTAAAGACAATTCTGGAAAAGTGGAAAATTCGTTTATAAGAGCCATTTCACGGATTTCGTCCGCTTGTTTTTCAAATGCCATGGTACGCAAAACGGGGCTTACTTCTTTCCATCTTTGCTCCAGATAATCTGGATAGTTTGCTAAAATTCGAAAAATTGAATTAACTACAGGTACACGTAAAGTGTTCTGAATATCTTTATAAATGAGAGCCATTCTTGGACCTACTTTTTCGGGCATTAAATCCTGTTTTGTGGCCGCTAACTGCATCCCTCTTTTTATTTCTTCCTGAAGATCTTTATTTTTAAATTTCATAATCCTTTTTAATAGCCTTATATATCCCTACAAATCGTAATTATTAAGATCGTTCTCGTTATTTACATTCCTGAAAGCATTACAATAGTTTCCGATCCATTATTAGGTCCTAATTACATCGCACGGTGATTCTTGGTTCTTTTTTTAAGTGCTTCATAATTTTCTGCCGCCAATTCATCAATTTTTTTGGGATCCATAAAGTTTAATTCAATCTGTTTTTTTCTTTCCTCACCTCCTAAAATCACATTTATTTCTTCCGAAATTAACCCCTCTACAACCAGTTTTGCAACTTTTTCAGGTGAATCCATTTCATCAACTTCAGCTGTTTTCATCATGTTGGTATTAGTTGCCGAAGGATATACAGTCATTACGTGTATAGGATATTGGTAGAGTTCTCTTCTCATTGCATCAGAAAATTGTCTGACAGCCGCTTTTGTTGTAGCATAAACACTATAAAAGGGCATTGCAATGTAACCATAGCCGGATGAAATATTCACAATTGCACTTTGATGGCTTTGTTTTAAAAGTGGAAGGGATTTTTTGGTCAAGAGAATCAAACCGGTAAGATTTACGTTTATTTGCTGAATTATATCTTCCTGACTTACTTCAGAAAGTAAACCTGCACTAACCACACCAGCATTATTGATTAGTATATCCAATTCTTTCCAATTACTTTGTATAACGGTAATACATTTTTTCAAATCTTCTGTAGAAGATAAATCTCCTTTTAAAAGGAGAAATTGAGCAGAAGGGAAATCACTTTTTAACCGTTCTAGAGTGTTTAAGTTTCTTGCAAAAACAGCTATTTCTTTAACGCCATGATGAATTAATTCTTTTATTATAGCTTTTCCTATACCTGAATTGCCCCCTGTAATTAATACCTTTTTATTTTTAATGTGCATAAAAATCTAATTTTGATGATTTCTAAAAATAATACCCAATCAAGGAAAATAATGTCTTTTTTTTGACACTTAACAAAATTTTTGACCTTATCAGGAGCAAATTTCTTTATTTCCTTTCTCTCCAGAAATAAAACCTTAAACCAGTAATAAATAATATTACAGGAATAAAGCCTGAGATGAAAACCAAAATCCTTCCAGGTAATCCGACTATTTCCCCAATATGAACTGGATAAAATTGTAATGCTATTTGTTCACTCAAGGGGTCACTATAAAAAGAAGTGGAAGAAAGGACTTTTCCCATTTCATTTAATTTTAATTCCCTGGTTTTTCTCAGTCCTGGCACAATGAATCTGTTTTGAATATACCTAAACTGATATGCTGGATTTGAAGCTTCTGGAAAATAAATTGCACGGAGTGAATACCTTTTGTTAGGATTCTCCAGTAATTGATGAATATCAAGAGTGTTTTCTTGCGTTATTTTTTTATCCAGGCTGATATTTTGAAAGCTATCCAACACCTTTAAACCTTTCTTGTAATAAGTGTTATAAGTAAAATAGGCTCCGGAAAATGCTATTATCAGGAGCGGTATAAAAAAGAAAAATCCCAGGCTTTTATGAACATCGTAGTTAAACCTTTTTTTATTTCGTTTCCATTTAATTTTAATTCCTTTTTTAAAATTCAGGTTATATTTTTTCCACCATAGAAAAAATCCGGAGCTGAGGAGAAAAAGAAAAAATAAAATTGCACTTCCACCAACAATGTATTTTCCAATTTTAGGAATGCCGAGGCTACGATGGATCCTCAACAAATCTTCAAAAAATAATATAGACGCTGATTTTTCTCCTAAAAGCTCGCCAGTCCTGGGATGATAATAAAATGTTTTTCCATCCCTAAAAATAATAGAAATGCTTTGCTGTTCCCTGTAGGGGAGGAAAATTTTCCCTATTGAATCTTGATGAGTTTTATAAAGTGTCTGGGAAGTTTTTAAAAGTTTTTCTTCAGAAATATCATTGAAAGAATCTACATTCAGCAATTGCGGATTTAATGCGGCCATTATTTCAGGCTGCCATACATACAAAGCACCAGTAAGCCCTGAAATAGAAGCTATAAGGCCACAGGTCAATCCTAAATAAAGGTGAATTTTCCGGGCTATTTTTAAAGACAGATTCAAAAGATATGTTTATTCTTGAAGAAAAGCCGTTGCTTAAACATGTCAATGACTAAGCAACGGCAATCTCATATTTTAGAAATTATAAGTTAACCCAAGACGAGCATTAGCTCCTTCTCCTGCGACGGTAAAGGACCTTAATGGTGCCGCCCATTGTGACCGTGCAGGTAAATAGAATTCATTCAGAAGATTATTAATACCCAGAGAAATACCCAGGTTGTTTTTTATCTCGTAAGTCGCTGAAAGATTGACCAGCGTATATCCTTTTACCGGAAATTCAGTATGCCTGAAGACGAAATTTCCTTCCGCGTCCTGAAAAGGATCAAATCGGTTTCGATCCCCAAGGTGAATTACGTTTAAGGAGGTACTTAAGTCTTCGATTGGCCTCCAGGTGATATTCGCTGTGAATTTGGGAGCTGAAATCACATCTCCGCCAACATAGCTTAAGTTGTTTTCCTCTCCTTCAGGATGCTTTAGACCTTCTACATAAGAATAGGTAGCTCCTAAAAAAAGTTTGTTATTAGGAAAAGAATAATTTATGGCTAGCTCTCCACCGTATATTTTTTGTGGCTGTTCAGAAGGCACAAATGAATTTAGCTCATCACTAAAGACAACTCCGGTACCTAAATTTGAAGTACTATAATACCAAACGGCTTCTACACGCAAATTATTAAAGTTTGAAATAAATCCGAATTCATAATTATTGGTGACCGCCGGTTCTAACTGGATATTTTCGATACTTTCAGCTGTTGCAGATCTCAGAATAGACCCGAGATCGGCTATTGAAAATCCCTGGGAATAACTTATGTAGGGGATAAATTCCTGGTGCTCAATATATCGTAGTCCTAAATTGAAGGCAAGGTTGTCGAAGGCCAATTCTCCTCCCTGAACAGAAACAGATGGATTAAAGTTTCCATCTCCCTTAGGCGAATAGGGAAGGGTATTATAATCTGCAATATTCATTTTCAAATCGTCATAGCGCAGCCCGGCCTTGAATACCCATCTGTGGTCCAGCTTCAGGGTGGTTTGTAAATAAGGCGCAAAGCTCATCAATTCAATATTTGGCACCCAAAGCCTTCCGTCTAACAAGCCCTGATTGGTTCTATCCTTTAAAAGATCCAGCCCATAGATTAAAGAGATTTCTGAATTTCCATAGGAGTTGATTCGAGTATTGAAATTAGGCCTTAAGCCATATTTTTCTGAATTGACAACAGATTGGCCTCCATTTTCAAATTTATCAGAATAAAAGAAGATACTTTCCGCCTTAGAATAATAAAGATCGGTTACAAAATCTGTAGTTCCTGAAAAAATAGAGTTCAGGTTGTATTTTAACCGGCCATTTATCAGCTGGGAACCTGTTGGTTGTTCTCCAGGAATAGATCCATCAATACCATATCCAGGTTCTAAGGAATAATCTCCTTCCTCATTTAGAACCTGAATGTCCGCAAAAACTGGAATAAAAGGGGAGTCCTGGAGCGATTTATAGAGGTTTCCATTAAGTGTTAATTTCTGGTTTTCTGAAAGAAGATATTCTAGTTTAGCATAGGTACTGTAGATCTTGGTATTATCCAGGCCATAGGTTGGGAGAAGGGGAACACCATTAGCATCATATTTATTCCCAGTTTGTTCGAAACTTCCACTTACGTAATAATTGAATTTATTTAACTGACCGGTCAAAGATTGGTAAACTCCATACCCAAAGGCATCTTCTGTTTCGGAAAGCTGAGAAGTACCCCAAACATTACTGGTTCCACTGAATTTTTCTGAAGTATTTGGGTCTTTGGTAATATAATTTATAAAACCTCCATTTCCTCCATTTCCGAAAATAGAAGTAGCTCCTTTTATTACTTCAACTCTTTTGATATCATTTGGATTAATGCTTTTGATTCCCAATTGTCCATTCCGCAGGGGAGTGGATTGCGGAATTCCATCTACCATCACCAGTAATGACCGGCCTCTTAAAGTCTGTCCCCAGTTGGAAAAAGTTCCTGTGCTTACAGCAAGTCCGGGTACGGTATAAGCTAGGATTTCATTAATGTTCGATGTAAAGGTAGAAAATTCTTGAAGTTTCCCTGAATTTACAACCGTCACCGATGCGGGAATTTCTGAAAGATATTCAGGATTTCGGCTCGCAGATATAACTACCTCGTCAAGGTTTCCATAGTCATCTTGTAAGATAGTGTTATATTCTACTACCGAATTTGAGGTAAATTCCAGCTTTGCTTTTTTGGTTTGATATCCTAACATTCTTATTGTGACAGTCCAGATTCCCGGGGGTATATCCTTTAAATTATAAACTCCCTCGAAATTGGTAGTTGTCCCTTTCTGTAGTTCTTCCAGATATATCGTGGCGCCGGCAATAGGTTCATTTATATCATTTTTAATTTCCCCCTTTAGTTCAGATTGAGAAAACCCACACAGGCTAATAAGCAGGCAGACTGCTAAAGTAAAATATTTCATTATTATTATTTAGATTGATTAAAAATAGTGAAGCAAATATAGAATTTAATTTAATTTTTTACAGTTTGGTATTAATTTTTTATTTAAATACTTGCTTAAATAATAAATAAATTAATATATTCGTTTTTGTAAAAATTGAAATAGATGAAGACAGATTTAAATTGTACCCGGGTAGAGGCAAATTACACTCAAATTAACCAGTGTAAAGAAATGATCAATTCCTCAGCCGCAAGTTTTACCGGAATTAGCAAGATCCTTGCATTAGCAGGAAATGAAGTAAGGTTGAAAATTTTATTTCTTCTAGAAGAAGAAAGGGAACTTTGCCCATGTGATTTATCCGATATTTTGGGAATGAGCATACCGGCAGTTTCGCAACATCTTCGAAAATTAAAAGATGGCAATATTGTAGAAGGAAGACGGGAAGGGCAAACAATTTTTTATTCCTTAAAGAAAGAGAACTTAACAATGCTCCGGCCTTTTTTTAAACTCATTCTTGCTCATCCAGAAAAATCATTAGCATGAGTTTTCTAACCACCAATAAAGGGAAAAAACAGAACTACAGGGGTAAAGGAGCCACTGTTTCAGGAATATTTGCGGCATTAGCTGCCTCTTCCTGTTGTATTCCACCTGTAATCGCAGCTATCGCTGGAATTGGTGGTATAGCGGGCAGTTTATCATGGCTTGAGACCTATCGCCCTTATTTAATAGTGTTAGCCATTTTTGCCATAGGCTACGCCTGGTATAACTATTATCAGCGGCAAAAATCAGACGAGTGTTGTGCTATAAATGCAAAGCCAAAATGGTACCAAACCAAGACTTATTTATTAAGTGCCAGTCTTTTCGCAGCTTTAGCCGTCGCGTTTCCATATTACTCTGGTATTTTCTTCCCTTCTAATAATAAGGAGGTTGTTGTAGTAAATAATTCTGATTTGCAAAGCAATACTTTTAATATACAAGGGATGACGTGTAATGGTTGCGCCGCCCATGTGGAATCTGAGGTCAAAAAGCTACCAGGGATTTTCTTTGTTGATGCTATTTATGAGAAAGCATCTGCCAAAGTGGAATTTGACCGGACTAAGGTAAGTATTGGACAGATTGTCGCAGCCATTAATAGAACAGGTTATAAGGTGGTGAAGAAAAACTAATCCTTTTTTTGCCTTTTATATTTAAGAACTTGATTAAAAGATTATATATGAAAAAATATGATGTTTTTGTAATAGGATCAGGAATGGCGGGAATGACGGTCGCCAATAAATGTGCTGCAGGCGGACTGAAAGTTGGGATTACTGATGAATTAGCCTACGGCGGTACCTGTGCCCTCCGGGGTTGTGATCCAAAAAAGGTTATTATAGGAGCTACCGAAGTCCGTGATTTCGCTCATAGACTCAAGGGAATTGGAATAGATACTGTACCCCAGGTTAACTGGAAAGATATTATGGCATTTAAGCAATCTTTTGTAAATGACATGCCTCCAAAGATTGAAAAGGGATATAAGCAAAATGGCATCGATACTTATCATACCGCGGTAAAATTTATATCAGAAAATACACTTCAGCTTGGAAAAGATCACATAACAGCCAATAATTTTGTTATTGCCACTGGAGCCAAACCCAGAGAATTGACTTTTGAAGGCGGACATTTCGCCCTCTCCAGCACAGAATTTTTGAATATGAAGGATCTGCCAGGCTCAATGCTTTTTATTGGAGGCGGTTATATAGCTTTTGAATTTGCCCATATCGCAGCCCGTTGTGGTTCAAAAGTTACTATTGTTCACCGCGGAAAACATCCTCTGAAGAATTTCGAGCAGGACATTGTCAAACATCTGATTGATGCCACTAGAGACCTGGGAATTGAGCTTATATTAGAAACAGAGGTTCTGAAAATAGAAAAGAAAAATGATGATTATTTAGTAAGCGGCAAATCAGGCGAAACAATGTCAGAATTCAAAGTCGAGGCTGTATTCAATTCGGCAGGAAGACCCCCTGCTATTTTTGACCTTGACCTGGTGAAAGCAAATATCGCTTATTCCGAAAAAGGAATTGAAGTAAACAGCTTTTTGCAAAACACCACGAATAAAAAAATATATGCCGCAGGAGATTCAGCCGATACGAATGGGCTTCCGTTAACACCCATAGCGGTTATGGAAGGGCACATCGTGGCCTCAAATATCATTAAAGGAAATAAAAAAGAGGTGAATTATCCTCCTACACCATCGGTTGTATTTACACTGCCTGTGCTCACGGGTGTAGGTCTTACCGAAGAACAGGCCAGAAATAAAGAAGTCCAATATAAGGTAAATTATCAATCGGCCGAAAACTGGTTCAATGCCAAGAGGTTAAATGTTAAACAGTATGCATTTAAAACAATTATTGATAAAAATACCAACAGTCTTTTAGGTGCTCATATCATTGGTCCCAATGCCGAAGAGATCATAAATATATTTGCTATCGCTATAAAGACTGGAATCAAAGTTGCTGAATTAAAAAAAATGATCTACACCTATCCGACTATGGCTTCTGATATTCCACATATGGTTTAATAACAAAAAGATGAAAGTAGAATTAAAGTCCGAAATAAGCTGCCCACATTGTAATTACAGAAAGGAAGAAACAATGCCCACCACTGCCTGTCAGTTTTTTTATGAGTGTGAAAATTGTAAAGAGGTATTAAAACCTAAAGAAGGAGATTGCTGTGTATTCTGTTCCTATGGCTCAGTAGCCTGCCCACCAATACAGGACGGTTCGGGGTGCTGTTAAAAATTTGTAAAAAATCCAGTGAACACCCTTATTGCTAGAGTATCTTGTGAAAAATAACAAGAATATGATTCCAAGAGATTTAAGTAAAGACATAAAGACCCGGCTACAAAGTATAAATGGGCAAATAAGCGGACTCATAAAAATGCTTGAGAAAGATACAGATCCCGACAAGCTCCTAATTCAGTTTAAAGCTGCTCAAAAAGGATTGGATAAAGCACACTTCCTTTTATTGGACGAAACCTATAGAAAAACACGCGCTATAGATAAAGAATTAGGTAAGTTGCAATAGCCTTTCAAGGTCTTTAACATGAATTTCTTTCCTGTCATAATCTATGATTCCCTCTTTCTTTAAGGAGCTGAAAACACTTGAGACTTCCTGCCTGTTAGTAGAAGTCAGCTGGGCAATTTTGTCGTGAGTAAGGTTATTATTAATGACAAGTTTCTTACCGAATCTTTCGGCCATGGGAAGCGCCGATTCTTTAAGAAATTCTAAAATTCGTTCCCTGTTGCTTTTCAAGGAAACATCTTCAAGCCGTTTTTGTAATTTCTCTAGTCGGCTTTCAATGAGTTGGGTGAATTTTAAATTCAGCTCAGGAACCATTAGCAGAAGTTTTTTCATATTACTACTGCTCATTACGCAAAAAGTAGCTTCCTCTTCAGCAATAGCCGCATCTTTTCTGAAATTTGATGGATTTAGGAAGGATTCGCCGAAAATTTCCCCCGGTTCTAGAATGCTGACTAAAAACTCTTTTCCTTCCGGGCTACAATGAGAGATCTTTATTTTTCCCTTTTTAAGAAAGTATACGCTGTTTGCAGGACTTGACTGGAAGTATACCGTTTCATCTTTGCCAATGGTTTTCATTACCGTGTTCTTACAAATAAAGCTTCTTTGCTTATCGTTTAATTCTGAAAAAAAATTAAAAATTTTCCAGGTACCAGATTTTAGAATGCTCCTTCATGTTGTTGAATTTTTATTGGGAGGCGTTAGGTTATTTAAAGTTTAATTGAAGAAAACTTTCATTTTCTTAAAGGAATGGTAAAAAAACTAATTTAGATACATCTAGCAGAAATTCTTCAAAAAATAAAACTTTAAAGTTTTTATAAAACCTTTGAAAGGTCAAAAAAATGACATTAAAAGTTTACAGGTATTCGGACTTTTAAATATCAGAGAGATCAAGAAATAAAAATTAAAATTATGGAAACATTTAATTATAAGGAATCTTCAAATTCTAAATTTTTAGAAGTAGCAGGTTTTATGGTTAGTATGGGAATACCAGCGATCATTGCTGTATGGGGGATATTTGCCCTTGGTTTCGACAGCATTAACTGGGGTGCTGCAATTATTTGGGGAATAGCAGCCACAATAATTTTTACTCTTGTCACAATAATGGGAAAAAAGATGGGTATGACCCGTATGGATCTCCTGGATTTGCTTGGTAGTTTTTTTATGCCACCACATTCTAAATCTTCCCGCCAACTGGGTATGGCAATCCATTTAATGAATGGTGCCCTATTAGGTATTTCCTGGGCATATGGCACAGTTTTATTTTCTGTTGATGCTAACTGGCTTACGGGCTTGGCTTGGGGAATCATTCTTTGGATATTAGCCTTATTAATGATGTCAACCTTGAGTGCGGTTCATCCCGCCATAAAAAAAGGTCATCAGGAGGATCCTGGAATAGCGGCAACAAATTTTGGAAAAATGACACCTGTTGGAAGTCTTATAGGTCATATAATTTTTGGTGTTGTCCTGGGATTCTTGTATAGCTACATTCCCTTTTGAGACTGGAATAAGAAACAGCGCCTAATTTTTCGTAAATTAATCCTGTTTTTAAATTGTTGAAAATGAAAAGAATATTGGTGGTTAGTTTTTTGGTGTTGCTTTTTAATTCATGTGACGACCATTCTGTTGAAAAAAGATCAGAACAGAAAATTAGTAAAGAAGAAAATTTTGAATCTCCTACTTCCAGCTCGAAGAGAATTAGTGATTTTCCGGTGGATAGTCTCAATAGTTTTTGGAAAAAAGAGTTAAATGATAAAGATGGATTTTATAAAATCACTTTTCCGCGCACAGATATAAAACTTAAACTAGATGATATTCCTGTGGTCCCTGCACTTGCTTATACTTCCTGGATCGCTTATTTGCCAGTTGAAAATGGTTCTCGAATTATGGGTGATATGGTTTTGTTAGATTCCGAAATATCAAAAGTCCTTCCTTATCTTAAAAAGAATGGTATCAATATCACGGCTGTTCATAATCATTTATTACGAGAAAAACCGCGTTTAATTTATATGCATTTTGCAGGGACCGGTAATGCGATAGAACTTTCAAAGAAAATGAAAAGTGCTTTTGAGTTAACAGCAACACCATTAACAAAAAAAGAAGACAAGGACGAAGAGGTGAAAAAAGTCAGCAAAAATTTCAATTGGTCATCAGTAAAGAGTATACTGGGTGAAGGTACAGAGAATAAAGATGTTATTAAATTTACTTTCCCAAGAAAGGAAACCATCAAAATGGAACATTTAACCTTACCTAAAACTTATGGTATTGCTACTTCCATAGGCTTTCAAGGTCTTGATGAGCAAACCGCGGCCATCACTGGTGATTTTGTAATGAAAGAAAACGAAGTGAATGACGTTATTGCTACCCTTTCTAAAAATAATATTGAAATCACAGCTCTTCATAATCATATGCTACATGAGGAGCCAAGACTGTTTTATATGCATTTTTGGGCGGTAGGGGAGCCAGAACAACTTGCAAAAGGCTTGAGGGAGGCTTTAGAAAAAATGAAAGTGGTCTTAAATTAGGACTTAATTATTTTTCACCATAAGGATAAAAATACTGTTTTTCATTTTGTTTCCATTTTTCTTTTATAAAGGGAGTTGAAAGATCCCAATCTGGCCTGATTTTCCTGGAGATAGCCCGAAAATCCTGTCTTAATTCTTCCGGAGTGGGCCTGCCCCCGTACCAGGACAAAGTACAGGAGAAGTATATCTTTGATCAAAAGCTGGAATTTTTGAAAATCAGACTTACAACTCTATAACTAATCGGTTAATAACGGGTTAATTTGTCTTCTTTCTATTTACTGAATGAATAAAAAAATAGAAATGCCAGGTAGAAATAAAATTCAATATGGATGTAAGCTTTGGGCATTTCTAAATTAATTATGACGGCGTGCAGAATTTTTAATTTAGAATTTTTTTGTCACTGGTTATTCGAGGTACATTTAAATTTAACCTGGAAACGTTGAAGGACAAACGGAGGTTTAAGTTTCCTTTATTTCATTTAAAGTTATTTAATTTTAATTGCTACTTTTAAATATTAGAAAGTCAAGGTTTCTAAAAATGGTCTACAAATCGGTCAACAAATTGAGGAATTGATTTTTCATCCCTTTAAATATAGGGGTTGCGAGATGGGTTCGAATCCCTTCGCGCCCACAGAACTTAAAAAAGGCTTCCATTTCTGGAAGCCTTTTGTGTTTTATTATTCTAGAGCTCTCCTGGCAAAAAAAACCGATAGATATGACCATTATCATATAATCTGAGCCTGCAGTTGGTCATATTTGCTGATTAAAGACTAAAAGAATGCAGGCAATTTCAGCTCACAACTTTCACATTCCCGTGATGGGACTGGCGTTTTCTATAGACACACCCATTAAAGTAGGTCCCTTCGGAATTAATTCAGCAATTTCCATAATAGAAGATAATCTGCTGGAAACCATGCGGAGGTATTATCTAAAAAAGATTGAGGAACCCTATATTCCTATTGGAAAACATGAAACCAATTACCGGGTAAGGCGCATAAAGGCTTATTTAAATCTAATGCAACGCCTGGTTAATTCGGAATTTGAAAAAATTAAGAGTTCAACCTTCGAGTTAGGATCAGACCTGGTGAAGTATTTTGAAATGCTTCCGGCAAACAGCGGTCTGAAGAAAAAGTATGAATATTTCATGTCCTTAGGTGACCCGCACGAGAAGGCGGTGGTAGCGAAATCTTTGAAAGATGAAATGATTCCGGGAGCCATTGAGGTGAATATTATGACCAAAGTTGATAAGGATAATTTAGATAAGGAAGGAGCACTTATAGAAAATGGTTCAGATGCACTTACCGCTTTAAAAGCTTATGCCGAAAGCGATCTAAAAAACTCTTCTCTTATTTTTTCTGCCGGAATGAACCCCAGGCTCTATAATTATCTTGAGAATTTCACCGAATTTGATGCTGTTGATTATGGCCAATTCAATAAAAGAGTGGTCATTAAGGTTAGCGATTATCGTTCTGCTTTGATCCAGGGAAAATATCTCGCAAAAAAGGGAATTTGGGTTAGTGAATTTCGAATTGAATCGGGACTGAATTGTGGAGGACATGTTTTTGCGACGCCGGGAATTCTCATGGGAAGCATTTTAAAAGAGTTTAAAGAGAAAAAAGAAGAACTGGTTTCGAGCCTTTTCGATTTATATGCTTCTGCTGTGGCAGAGAAAGGCAAAAAAGTTTTTGACGAGCCTCATCCTATCAAAATTACCGTGCAGGGCGGAATAGGTACCGGAGCTGAAGATAAATTTTTGCATGATTATTATGAAGTCGACAGTACCGGCTGGGGAACACCATTTTTGCTTTGCCCCGAAGCAACTACGGTTGATGAAAAAACTCTTCAACTCCTGCTTAAATCAAAAGAAAATGATGTGGTACGAAGCAATGCTTCACCTTTGGGCGTTGCCTTTAATTACCTGAAAGGTACCAGTGGGGAAAAAGAAAGGCTGGACCGGATGGAAAGTGAAAAGCCAGGCAGCCCTTGTACCGAAAAATATCTGGTCTCGAATACCGAATTTTCAGATAAACCTATTTGTACAGCTTCTAAGCAATACCAGCGAAAAAAACTGAAACAATTAGAAGAGAGCCAGCTTTCTTCTGAGGAATATGAAAAGGAATATCAAAAAATAACCGGAAAGGAATGCCTCTGTGTTGGGCTCAGTAATGCTGCGCCACATTTGTATAATGTACCTTTTCTTCCGAAGCAGCAGGCGGTAACCATTTGTCCGGGGCCTAACATTGTGAATTTTTCAAAACTTCTAAGTTTGAAACAGATGGTTGATCATATCTACGGACGTGAAAATCATTTGACCCAGGGCAACAGGCCGCATATGTTTATCAAAGAACTTGAATTATATCTCGATTTTCTGAAAGAGCAGCTAATTGAAATTTCCGAACCTACGAGTCGCACAATTCGTGATTGGAAAAATTATTGCGGAAACCTTTTAACAGGAATCGCACATTACAAGGAATTAGCAATGAACGGATTGATTGAGAAAGCTGATACTTTTAAGAAAGCAATAGAAAAAGCGGAAGAGAATATTAAGCTTATACAGGTGAAATTGGAAGATCAACCACTGGTTGCTAATTAATAAAAGGATTTTGCTTTTGTTTCTAAAATTTTAAACAGGCGAAACCTTTTTTAATATATTTGCCGGGTGAATGAGTGATTAGCTCAGTTGGTTCAGAGCACTACCTTGACAGGGTAGGGGTCACTGGTTCGAATCCAGTATCACTCACGAAAATATTATACCAAACCCTACAAACGTTGAGTTTGTGGGTTTTTTTGTTTTGATATTCTTGAAATTTTATTACATTTTTTTAAGCGTTCCCTTCTTTTAAAACTCCCCTTAACTTCCTAACTTATAGTTTTAATGTATTTTCCTGAAATCGATAAAAATGGAAAATTGCTATCCCTTAAAATGATCCCGCTGGAAATGAAAAAATTCAGTCTCCACTATGCGAATTCAGAACAGGTGAAATGGCTGAAGTCGATGTTTGATAGGGAGGGGGAGAAATTTGGCACTTCGGTTAAACTGACGGAGGCTCAAAATTTAAAACTGAACTGGCAGAATTGATATTTTGGATCTTTTCAATCATATCAATGAGCCTGATAGCCTTTATCTGAAGAAATTTTAATATTTTAGGAGATCCTTGGTAATCTATGTTTATCAGGGATTTCAATTTTTTCTATTAATACAAAATAAAATGATGACAAACTTTAAAAAATGGGGCTTACTGGCTCTTTTAGGTGTTTTTCTTTCGGTTACAAATTCCTTTGCACAGGAAAGATTCGGCGGTCTCGCCCTTTATACAGTCAGAGATGCTATGGCTGATAATCCTAAAGAAACGCTGAAGAAGGTTGCTGATATGGGCTATAAATACATTGAAGCAGCAGGTTACGAAAATGGTAAGTTCTACGGAATGGAGCCAAAAGAATTCAAAAAATATCTGGATGAACTTGGTCTTATACCCTTAAGCACTCATCAGGGATCTGTTACTCTTGAAAATGCCGATAAAATGATGCAGGACGTGAAAGATGCCGGATTTGAATATTTTGTTCTTCCCGTGCCACCCATGGGATATTTCACTTATGATCAGGAAAAGCAAAGTATGGGAATGAAAGATGATGTGAAGACTCTGACCAATATTTTTAATACGCTTGGTAAAAAAGCGGAAGCAAAAGGATTAAAATTGCTTTATCATAATCATAATTTTGAATTTAAAGAAAATGAAAACGGCATTAAGGCTTATGATTATTTCCTTAAAAATACCGATCCTAAATATGTGAATTTTCAAATGGACCTTTATTGGATTACCAAAGCCGGTGAAGATCCTGTAGCTTATTTTAAAAAGTATCCGGGTAGATTTAAATTATGGCATGTTAAAGACATGGATGATCAGGGAAGATTTGCACCTGTAGGAACAGGGACTATAGATTTCAAACGCATTTTTAATAATAAGGATCTTGCGGGAATGCAGCATTATTTAGTAGAACAGGATAAAACCTTTAATCATACTCCTCTTGAAGCTGCCAAAATCAGCCACGAAAATTTAAAGGCTATTTGAACAAATAGAGGCTTTCATCGTGTTACAATAAACTAAAAAACGGCTGATTTCAGCCGTTTTTTTAGTCTCTTATTTTTTTAATGAATTGAGCAATCTTTCCAGGGCCATTCCCCTCGATCCTTTTATTAGGAAATAGCAATTTTCATAATTGGTCTCTTCAATATGTTTTTTTAAACTGGCAATATCCTTGAATTTGAAAATAAAATCACTTTGAACTTCAGTATTTCTGAAATTTTCTCCCAATAAATAGGTTTCGGAGAAATTACTGTTCTTCACATGATTCACGATGAGCTGATGTTCAGTAGCAGCTTCATCTCCCAGTTCGAACATGTCTCCTAAAATGGCAATTTTCTGTTTATTGGTTTTTAGATTCTGAAAATTTTCAAGCGCAGCGTGCATGCTGGTAGGGTTGGCATTATAAGCATCCATAATGATGGTATTGCTTCCTGCCGGAATGACTTCAGAACGGTTATTTCCGGGCTTAAAATCTTTTATTGCCTGCCTGATCTCATCAAAATTTACCTTAAAATAAAGCCCGATACTTAATGCAGCTGCAATATTCCTGGCATTATAGCTGCCGGAAAACTGGCTGGTAAAAAGGGTATTATTATAAATAATTTCAGCCTTTTCTCCTTTTTTATATTCCAGTTGAACATCAGCTTCCGGGTTTTCGCCAAAAGAAAAAGTATGCTTGTAATTAGAATGTTTTCTTTGTATCTCATCATCGATATTCAGAAAAATAAGTTTATTCCTTTCCTGAAGATGTTTGTAAAGTTCAGTTTTTCCTTTTATAACTCCTTCGATTCCTCCAAAACCTTCCAGATGGGCTTTCCCGAAATTGGTAATGAAGCCGTAATCGGGATTGGCGATGGTGCAGAGAAATTCGATCTCGAGTATATGATTAGCACCCATTTCTACAATACCGAATTCTGTCTCTTCATCCATCGTGAGCAGGGTAAGGGGGACGCCAATATGATTATTGTAGTTTCCGCTGGTCGCAATAGTTCTGTATTTTTTTGAAAGTACCGCGTTAATAAGTTCTTTGGTGGTTGTCTTTCCGTTGCTGCCTGTGATCGCAAGAATAGGGATCTTAAGGTAATTACGGTGGAAAATGGCCAATTTCTGAAGTGCTTCCAGGGAATTTTTTACTAGAATATATTCCTCTGAATCTTTAGCGTATTCTTTCTCATCGACTACCACATATTTCGCGCCTTTACGAAGCGCTTCTTCAGCAAAGACATTTCCGTTGAAGTTATCGCCTTTAAGTGCGAAAAAAATGCTGTTTTCTCGAATTTTCCGGGTATCGGTATCAACTCCACTGCAAAGGAGGAAACGTTGATGTAATCTGGCTGTTTTCATAAAACTAAAACTATAAAAAAAGCCCTAAACAAGTTAGGGCTTTAAGTTAATTTTAGGTAACTGCTAGGGTTACTTAGTCGTTCTGGCAGTTTTATTTTTATTTAAAGATTTAGATCCAACCCGGGACATAGCGTTTCTGAAACCTATATAATCGGTAGCCATATCCTGAGGGAAGAAACGTCTTTGTGCGGGATCCAGCCAATAGGCTCTGTCTCTCCAGCTGCCTCCTTTGTAAACTCGTACCTCGTCACTGATTAGTGTAGTTCTTCTTTCTTTGTCGTAGCCTCTTTCTTCTAATGTAGGAGTGGCCGAACTGTCGCTGAATTTAAAGTTATCATAGGTCGGGGAATTGTACATTCTTTTAGAGGGATCATCTATATCCTGAAAAGGCTGATAATATCTGCTTGAACTTTTATCTCCATCACGAAAATCTCTCTGATCACTTTCAGTATAGTTGGTTCTCATGTAGGTATCTTCCTTGGTAACCGGCACCTGGGCGATCTCTCCCGGAAGGTTTTTTGCGACAAGTTTCCCATTGCTGAGCGTGTCATACACAATATCTTCAGTACCCACGACTTTTACCGTTCCATCTTCATTAATGGCATGTTTGGTATAGACATTTCCTCGGTAATAGTTAAAGTCGTTGAATTCATCATCAACGATAGGTCGGTAAACATCGGCAACCCATTCTGCTACGTTCCCTGCCATATCATAAAGACCAAAATCATTGGGTTCATAAGATTTTACTTCGGCAGTTATATCTGCACCATCGTCGCTCCATCCGGCAATTCCGCCGTAATCACCATCTCCCTGTTTAAAATTAGCAAGCTGGTCACCCATTCTTTTCGCTTCACCACTACGGGTGTATTGGCCATCCCATGGATATTTTTTTCTTCCGCGATAAATGTTATAATTTCTTATTCCAACAAGTCCGAGAGCCGCATATTCCCATTCTGCTTCTGTTGGAAGACGATACTCCGGATAAAGGAGACCGCTTTCCCTCCCGGGATATACCTCTTTTACGGGATTTCCATTTTCGTCGGTATTCTCCATACGGTCCTGAACTTTCTTCCCGTCAAGTAATTCGGTATTGCCTCCATATACCTTAGTTGGAGAGGCGATATAAGTATCGGTATTAAAAGTAGCCGACTGATCTTCTGAATTATACCTCGCGTTTTCGGCAAGGAATCCTTCTTTTTCTAATCGGGCTTCATTTACACGATCTGTTCTCCATTTGCTAAATTCCACCGCCTGTATCCAGCTAACTCCCACGACAGGATATTCAGCATAGGCAGGATGGCGAAGGTAATTGGTAACCATGGTTTCATTGTAACCAAGCCTGTTCCTCCAAACCAGGGTATCTGGCAGTGCTCCGGTATATATATTTTTGTAATTTTCCTGAGAAGGCGGAAAAACACTTTTTAACCAGTCTAAATATTCAAGATACATCTTATTGGTTACCTCGGTTTCGTCCATATAAAAGGACTGAACATGTTGTTGAGTAGGAGTGTTGTTCCAATCATGCATGGGATCGTCCTGTACACGTCCCATAGTATAAGTTCCCCCCTCTACAAAAACCAGCCCGGGGGCAGCATCCTGTTCTTTATAGTCGGTATTGTATTGAAAACCTCCGTCTTTTGAATTAATATCCCATCCCGTGGCACGCGAGGTATTCTTATAATTGTTTTTGTTACAGCTTACTAAGCTAACGCCACAAACAACAGCAATAATGGCTTTTAAAGCTATTTTCGATTTCATAGTCTTTCTCCTTTATGATAGAAATTTAGGCCCTGCAATATACTAATTAACGCCAAATGTACAAGTTTATTTTATTTATTATAAAACTGCTCAATTTAGCATAACTCTCTGATATACCATACACTAAACGGCATTGCAGATGGTTTATTGTGAGTGTTTTAGGAAGGGTTTGGAAGAAATTCACTTTATAAAGCTTAAGCTTGAAATTATTGCTTAAAGTGCAAAGGCTGCTTTTGTGTTATATGAAGCAATAAATTAAAATTTTTGCAGTTATACTATTTAACCAAGTTTATTTCAACCAGAATTTACGTATTTTATCATAGTTTAGGGAAGTTTTTTGAAGCCTCAGTTCTTTCTTAACAGGAATATTACTATATATTTGTTTATCATTAACTACTATAATGAAAAAAATTACATATTTAATTACTGGAGTAATTCTTCTTGGAAATTATTCTCTTATTGCTCAGGAAAAAGGAGATCGGGTAATAACAACCTCAGTTCCTTTCCTAAAGATCGCGGCTGATGCAAGGTCTGCCGGGATGGGTGAACTTGGTGTGGCATCATCTCCAGATGTGTATTCTCAGCAGTGGAATCCTGCAAAATATGCTTTCTTTAATTATGAAAATGGAGCGGGTGTCACCTATACCCCGTATTTAAGCAGGATCGTTAATGATATTTTTCTTGGAGGCGTAACTTATGTTCAGAAGCTAAATGAAAGAAGTGCTTTTGCAGGCAGTCTTCGTTATTTTAGCCTTGGTTCGATTGAGCGAAGAGATACTTTCGAGCAGGACGCACTTTTGGTAAACCCGAATTCATTCACCTTAGACCTTTCTTATTCATTAAAACTTAGTGAAGATTTTTCTATGGCAGTGGCCGGACGTTATCTTCGATCTGATTTGGACCTGGGAGGAAATGAAAATATCGCGGGCTCAACTTTTGGCGTTGACATCGCAGGATATTATGAGAGTCCGCAAATGACCTATAGTAGTTTTGATGGAGTCTGGAGGCTCGGCGCCAATATTTCTAATATTGGGCCTAAAATAAAATTTGATAATGCCGGTCAGGAAAATTTCATTCCAACCAACCTGGGTATTGGTGCAGGATTTGACTTTATTTTTGATCCCCAAAATAAACTGGCTACTTATCTTGAATTCAATAAATTGCTCGTGCCAACTCCTAAAGATTTCAACGGAGATGGCAAAATTAATGGAGAAGATACCCAGCAATATAATGAAATAGGCTCGATAGAAGGAATTTTTAAGTCTTTCGGCGATGCACCTGATGGCTTTTCTGAAGAACTTAAGGAAGTTACATGGGCTCTTGGAGCCGAATACTGGTATCAAAACAAATTTGCACTTCGGGCAGGATATTTTAATGAAAGTGAGGAAAAGGGATTTAGAAAATTTTTCTCCGTAGGGGCCGGTTTTGCTTATGAATCGGTGGTTATTGATATGTCCTATTTATTTTCTACATCTTCTGTCCCCAGCCCTCTGGAAGGAACCTTGCGATTTGGCTTAAGTTTTAATTTTGGAAACAGCTATACCAATTAATCTCTAAATATTAAAATTGCTGCGGGTGGTTTGCTTGAGAGAGCTTTTCTCTTATCTTGTATTCCCAATTTTTTTTGGCTGATAAAGGCAAAGTTTTCAGGCGAATTGTCCCTGAATGGTCCTGAAGTAAATAACTATCACACATGAAATCATTAACTATAACCTCACACCTGGAGGTTTACGATTCTTTGGAAGAGCTTCCTGGTAACTTGCAGCAATTAATGCAACAGGCAATTAAAGTTCGCGATACGGCCTATGCTCCCTATTCTCAGTTTAAAGTAGGTGCCGCACTGTTGCTCGATAATGATGAAGTGATTTTGGGAAGTAACCAGGAAAATGCTTCTTATCCTTCAGGTTTGTGTGCCGAGCGCACCGCGGTTTACGCGGCAGGAGCAAAATATCCTGAGGCCGAAATAAAAGCGATTGCGATTTCTGCTAAATCCATGAAGCATCAGGTAATTTCCCCGGTGCCTCCATGCGGTGCCTGCAGGCAGGCTCTTATTGAATATGAAGTGAAGCAGGAAAAGCCTATCGGGATCTTTTTTATGGGTGAAAGCGGGAAAGTGGTGAAAGCCAATTCTATTAAAGACCTGCTCCCGTTAGTCTTCGATAATTCCAGTCTATAAGGTTTTCGTGATTTTTTGCAGTAAAACTGTTTTCGTTTCTTACTGAAAATAGTATTTTTGTTATCCGCTTGGCAAAACCAATCTGTCTGGCCTTAAAATAAAGTAGATTAGATGAAGAAAGTAACAAAAGCCACGTATCTTAAGTGGTATGAGGATATGCTGTTTTGGCGCAAATTTGAAGATAAATTAGCCCAGGTTTACATTCAGCAAAAAGTAAGAGGTTTTTTACATTTATATAACGGCCAGGAAGCTATTTTGGCTGGTGCGATGCATGCGATGGATCTTGAAAAGGACCGCATGATCACTGCATATAGAAACCATGTTCAGCCAATTGGCCTCGGAGTGGATCCAAAAAGGGTAATGGCCGAGCTCTTCGGAAAAAAAACCGGTACTTCTATGGGACTTGGTGGTTCCATGCATATTTTCTCTAAAGAACATCGTTTCTATGGCGGCCACGGAATTGTAGGAGGTCAGATCCCTTTGGGGGCAGGAATTGCCTTTGCCGATAAATATTTCAAAAGAGATTCTGTGACACTTACCTTTTTGGGTGACGGGGCTGCAAGACAGGGATCACTTCATGAAACCCTTAATATGGCCGTAAAATGGGACCTGCCAGTTGTTTTCTGTGTAGAGAATAACGGGTATGCAATGGGAACTTCTGTGGCGCGAACTGCAAAAGGTACCGATATCTGGAAACTCGGGAATGGCTATGAGATGCCTTGTGGGCCGGTAGATGCGATGAATCCTGTAAAGGTTGCCGAAGCTTTTGACGAAGCGATTACCCGTGCAAGAAAAGGAAACGGTCCAACCTTTCTTGAATTGAAAACCTATCGCTATCGGGGTCATTCCATGAGTGATGCTCAAAAGTACAGAACAAAAGAAGAGGTTGCGGAATATCAGAAATTAGATCCTATCACTCAGGTTCTTGATGTGATCAGGGAGAAAAAATATGCATCTGATAAAGAGATCAAAGAAATTGAAAAGCGCGTCAAGGAAAAAGTTGCTGAATGTGAGAAATTTGCCGATGAGTCAGATTTCCCGGATAAAAACGTGATGTATGACGTGGTTTACCAACAGGAAGATTATCCTTTCCTGGCACATAAATTAGATTAAAATTATGGCAGAAGTTATCAAGATGCCGCGATTGAGCGACACCATGGAAGAGGGTGTGGTTGCGAAGTGGCTTAAGAAAAAAGGAGATAAAGTTGAAGAAGGCGACATCCTGGCCGAGATCGAAACCGATAAGGCTACGATGGAATTTGAATCCTTTTATGAAGGTACGCTGCTCCATATAGGTGTAGAAGAAGGGGAAGGAGCTCCGGTAGATGCACTTCTCGCTATCATCGGCGAAGAAGGTGAAGATATAAGTGATTTGCTTGCCGGAGGCGGAGAATCTTCTGAAGAAAAAACACAGGCTACTCAGGTTAAAGAAAAAGAATCTGAAGAATCTGTCGAAAAAGAAGATGATTCTGAAGAAGGGGAAATTCCGGAAGGTGTTGAAATAATCAATATGCCTCGCCTTAGTGATACCATGGAAGAAGGAACCGTCGCTTCCTGGCTTAAAAAAGAAGGCGATAAAGTGGAAGAGGGAGATATCCTGGCCGAGATTGAAACCGATAAGGCCACCATGGAATTCGAATCTTTCTATTCCGGAACACTTCTGAAAATTGGAGTTCAGGAAGGGGAATCTGCCAAAGTGGACAGCCTTCTTGCAATTATTGGCCCTGAAGGAACCGATGTTTCAAAAATTATGGCTTCCGGTGGTGCCAAAAAAGCAAAAAAATCTACTGCAGAACCTAAAGCCGAAGAACCTTCTCAGGCTCCTGCTGAAACTGAAACAACAAAAACCGAATCGGCTGCCAAAGACGGCGGACGAATTTTCGCTTCGCCACTTGCCAAAAAGATGGCCGAAGATCGTGGCATAAGCCTTTCTGAAGTGAAAGGTTCGGGTGAAAATGGGCGGATTGTTAAGAAAGATATTGAGAATTTCAAAGCTGCTCCAAAACAGGAAACTGCTGCCGCAACTCAGGAAACTGCTGCAAAACAAACTACGGCTGCGGTACAGCCTTATGTTCCTGCCGGGGAAGAAAGCTACGAAGAGATCAAGAATTCTCAAATGCGCAAGACCATTGCAAAACGTTTGGGAGAATCAAAATTCACTGCACCGCATTACTATCTCACTATCGAAGTGAATATGGAAAATGCCATGGCATCCAGAAAACATATCAATGAAATGCCTGACGTGAAAGTGTCTTTCAATGATATGGTGATCAAAGCTTCGGCTATGGCTCTTAGAAAGCATCCGCAGGTAAACAGCCAGTGGACCGGGGAAAGTATGAAATATGCCAAACATATCCATATGGGTGTGGCGGTAGCTGTTGAAGAAGGACTTGTGGTTCCTGTTTTGAAATTTGCCGACCAGATGTCCCTTACTCAAATAGGGAACAATGTGAAAGACCTTGCCGGAAAGGCGAGAAACAAAAAGATACAACCTTCAGAGATGGAAGGAAGTACGTTTACCGTTTCTAACCTGGGAATGTTTGGGATTGTGGAATTCACCAGCATCATAAATCAGCCAAACTCGGCGATTCTTTCAGTCGGGACTATCGTTGAAAAACCTGTAGTGAAGAATGGTGAGATCGTTGTTGGTCATACCATGAAGCTAACGCTGGCCTGCGACCACAGAACCGTTGATGGAGCCACCGGTGCCGCATTCCTTGCGACTCTGAAAACTTATATGGAAAATCCTGTGACCATGCTGGCTTAATCAGGAGTTTTAATAAAAAATCGAATCCCGCTTACTCGCGGGATTTTTTTATCTTTAGGCTTATGCGAAAAAATATATTTCAACTTCCGTTTATACTTCTTATCGGTGTTTTTATAAATTTTTCCTGTATTTCTCAGGAAACAAATTCAGAATCTTACCAGGTTTCAAAAGACGAAGTGCTCGCTAATTTAACCTACCTCGCTTCAGATGAATTAAGGGGAAGAAAAACCGGTTCAGAAGATATCAATACCGCTGCCGCTTATATTGAAGGAAAATTCAAAAGCTATGCTATAAAGCCATTTTTTGAAACCTATCGTGACAGTTTTCAGGTTGGAGATCTTTACGGTTATAATCTGGTTGCTGTTTTGCCGGGGAAAGATGAAGAATTGAAAGATCAGTACATCCTCGTGGGGGCTCATTACGATCATATTGGGAAAGCTAATCCCGACGCTGATGATGTTATTGCTAACGGTGCGAATGATAATGCTTCCGGAACGGTTTCAGTTCTTGAAATCGCAAAAGAATTTGCGAAAAACAGCGATAATAAAAGGAGTATTATTTTTGCTCTTTTTTCGGGGGAAGAACTTGGGCTAAAAGGATCTTCTCATCTCGCCCAGAAACTTAAGGAAAAGGGAATAGACCTTTACACCATGTTCAATATCGAAATGGTTGGTGTGCCAATGAAAAATAAATCTTATGAGGTTTATGTCACGGGATATGATAAATCTAATCTTGCCCAGAAATTCAACGATTATACTTGGAAAGAAGTACTCGGATTTTTGCCCCAGGCCTCAGAATACAATTTATTCAGAAGGAGTGATAATTACCCTTTCTATAGTAATTTTAAAATCCCGGCCCAGACTATCTCTTCTTTTGATTTTACCAATTATCCTTATTATCATCATGTAAATGACGAAGTTGAGTATCTTGATCCTGAATTTATGGCTGATTTGATAGAAGATATCCTACCGGGACTGCATAAAATGGCCAGGACAGATAACAAAGAGATAAAATTAACAATAGAGCAATGAAAAATGTTGTGATTACCGGAACCAGTCGCGGAATGGGTTTCGAAATGGTAAGCCTTTTTGCTGAATTGGGGCATAATGTGCTGGCACTTTCGCGAAATGAGAAGCCTGTACAGGATCTAAAAATCGAAAATGTTACCGCTTTTTCTTTTGATATTACCAGTACTGCCAGCATGGCTGAAGTCTTTGAGCATGTTGAAAAACATTGGGAACGGGTGGACATACTCATTAATAATGCCGGAGACCTTGTCAATAAGAGCTTTGAAACCACTTCAACTGAAGATTTCCGAAATATTTATGAAGTCAATGTTTTTGGAGTTGCCGAGATCACCAGGCGATTGCTCCCGTACATGGATCGTGATTCACACGTGGTCAATATCAGCAGTATGGGCGGCATCCAGGGAAGTATGAAATTTCCAGGCCTTGCAGCATATAGTTCAAGTAAAGCTGCAGTTCTGACCCTTACGGAATTGCTTGCGGAAGAATATAAGCAAAACGGCCCCTCTTTTAATGCTCTGGCCCTGGGAGCAGTCCAGACTGAAATGCTTAATGAAGCATTCCCAGGATATCAGGCCCCGGTTTCAGCGGTTGAAATGGCAGAATATATCGTGGGTTTCAGCCTGAAAGGAAACAGATTTTATAATGGTAAAATAATGCAGGTTTCAAACAGTACTCCGTAAATGAAAGAAATTCTGGGAAAATATCTTCCGGCAAATGCTGTTCATCCGGTATCAGAATTAATTAAAATGAGCTCGGTTCATCTCAAGATCGTGAATGAACGGGTGACAAGGCATGGCGATTATAAACGTTTGCATGACGGTTCTCAGCAAATAACCATAAATGCAAATTTGAATAAATATCGTTTTTTGATTACAACTATTCATGAGCTGGCGCATTTAATAGCTTTCGAAAAATACGGCAGGAGAATAAAACCGCATGGGGTAGAATGGAAACATTGTTTTCGCAGTTTGATGTTGCCTTTTATAAGGCCGGAGATATTTCCTAATGAGTTACTTCCGCTTATTGCGAACCATTTTAGGAATCCGCGTGCCAGCAGTGATACCGACGCAAAGCTTTCGGTAGCCTTAAAAAAATATGATGAGCAGAATGGTAAAAACTATATTTTTGAAATTCCTTCCGGAAGCATTTTCCGAATATATAATGGAAAAACTTTCCGCAAAGGAGCCCGCAGAATTAAGAGATATGAATGTACGGAGGTAGACACCGGAAGGATCTACCTTTTTCAACCTAATGCTGAAGTACAACTGTTAAAAGCCTGAGCTATGACCGGAACGAATAAAGATAATTATTATGCCATTTTAATGGCTGGAGGTATAGGCTCCAGGTTCTGGCCATCGAGCAAGGCCTCTAATCCAAAGCAGTTTTTGGACATTCTGGGTGTGGGAGAGACGCTTTTTCAAACAACCTATAACAGGCTCTCAGGTCTTATTCCGCACGAGAATATTTATATTCTTACCAATGAAAAATATGTAGATAAAGTGAAGGAGCAATTGCCTTCTGTCAAAGATGAGCAAATTGTTCCCGAACCCGAGATGCGAAATACAGCTCCGAGTATTCTGCTGGGGGCCATGAAGATCCACAAAAAGAATGAAAATGCTCTGATGATAGTCGCTCCCAGCGATCATTGGATCGATAATGAAGATGAATTCATCGCGTCTGTACAAAAAGGATTTGATTTTGCCGAGCAGAACGAAGGTCTGGTAACTTTAGGCGTGGAACCTGCTTTTCCTAATACGGGATATGGATATATAAAATACGATAAAGAAGGTGAGGACGAGCTGAGAAAGGTACGGGCATTTACTGAAAAACCAAGCCTAAAAAAGGCTGCTGAATTTATTAAAGCCGGAAACTATTCCTGGAATGCAGGAATTTTTATTTGGAGTTCTTCCTATATTATTGAAAGCTTTAAAACGCTTATGCCGGGAATGTTTCAGCTTTTTGAAAAAGGAACTGAATCTTTGAATACTGCTGATGAAAAAGAATTTCTGCAGAAGAATTACAAGCTTGCCGATACTATTTCTATAGATTATGCTATTCTTGAGAAATCGGAGAAAGTATTTGTGATTCCGGTTCATTTTAAATGGAGCGACCTGGGCACCTGGTCGGCAATTCAAAAGGAATTACCTTTAGATGAAAACGGAAATACTGCAATTAATGCCAGAGTTGTGGCACAGGATTCAAAAGATAATATTATTTCTTCCTCCAGTAAAAAAGTGGTTGCTTTACGTAAAATTTCTGAAATGATTATCATTGAAGATGATGAAATTCTTATGATCATTCCAAAATCAGAAGAGCAGGAAATCAAAAAACTTCGAGAAGAGGTAATGGAAAAATTTGGTAAGGATCTCGGTTAAATTAGCTTCTAATCATCATTGTTTTGAGCCGCACGTACCTGCTGAAAGAGGTCTGAAGAATATACAAAATCTGTCACTGCTTCATCATCGGTTTTGAAGATCTCGTCTTTGGTACCTTTCCATGCCAACACACCATCTTTAAGAAAGGCTATTCGTTCCCCAATCTCAAGTACCGAATTCATATCATGAGTGATCAGTACCGTGGTGATGTCGTTCTCATGAGTAAGTTCCTGGATAAGGTTATCGATCACCGTGGCCGTTTTCGGGTCGAGTCCTGAATTGGGCTCATCGCAGAAAAGATACTTTGGCTTATTCACGAGGGCCCTGGCAATGGCCACCCGCTTTTGCATTCCACCGCTGATCTCTGAAGGCATTTTATGATCGTTACCTGTAAGGTTCACCCGCTCAAGAACTTCATGCACTCGTTTCAGCATTTCCTTCCTTCTTTGATTGGTAAACATTTTCAGCGGAAACATGACATTTTCTTCCACGGTCATTGAATCGAATAAAGCTCCTCCCTGGAAAAGCATTCCTATTTCGGTTCGAAGTTCCCTTTGTTCTTCTTCAGAAAATGTGGTATAGGGTTTTCCATCATATTCAATGGTACCCTTATCGGGCTTAAAAAGTCCGAGCATGCATTTTAGAAAGACACTTTTTCCTGAACCGGACTCCCCGATAATGAGGTTCGTTTTTCCGCGTTCAAAAACATAGTCGATTCCTTTAAGCACATCCTGCCCGCCAAAAGATTTATATAAATTTTTAACTTCGATCATGATCAGCTTAATAGTAATTGGGTGACTATATAGTTGGTGACAATTAAGATAACACTCGTCCAGACAAACGAGGTAGTGGCAGCCTCTCCTACTTCAAGAGCTCCGCCTTTCATAAAATAGCCATGATAAGCGGGAACGGTAGCCAAAATGAATGAAAATAAAAAAGTTTTTATAAAGGCGTAGGTAAGATGAAACGGTATAAAATCATCCTGTAGGCCTGTTACAAATTGATCTGAAGTGACAAAACCTCCAAAAACAGCTGCGCAATAAGCTCCGAGAATACCTAAAAACATCGAAATTGCGATCACAAACGGATAGGTGAGCATTGCGATGATTTTAGGGAAAATGAGATAATTCTGGCTGTTAATACCCATTACTTCCAGAGCGTCGATCTGTTCAGTTACCCTCATAGATCCAATGCTCGAGGTGATATAAGATCCAACTTTCCCGGCCATAATTATAGAAATAAATGTAGGGGAAAACTCGAGGATCACCGATTGTCTTGCAGCATAAGCTACCAGCGATTTAGGGATCAGCGGATTGTTTAAGTTAAGCGCGGTTTGAATGGCTACTACGGCACCAATAAAGAATGATAAAAATGCAACGATTCCCAATGAACCCATGATAAGATCATTGATTTCCTTTAGGATGAGATTCCTTAGAACGGAGCCTTTGGTCATTCGGCCAAAAACTCCTTTGAGCATTAAAAAATATTCACCAATCGAGTGCAGATAGGTCATTCAATAAATTTTGAAAAGCTAAAATACTAAAATTTCACGCGAAAGTATTTAAGGCTGAATTAAAGTTTAGCGTCACAAGTTTAGTATTTTTGAACATAATAAAAATCTTTTTTGATGAAACGTTACTTAATAGCACTTTTTCTACTCGTTAATTTTTTTTCAGTAAAGGCCCAAATTCCCGATACCAGACCTAAACTTGTGGTCGGCATTGTTGTTGACCAGATGAGGTATGATTATCTCTCCAGGTTCTGGAACCAGTATGGAGAAGAGGGATTTAAAAGATTGGTGAATGATGGTTTTAATTTTAAAAACAATCATTTTAACTATGTGCCTACTGCTACCGGCCCGGGCCACGCCTCGGTTTTTTCAGGAACCACGCCAATGAATCACGGGATCATCAGCAATAACTGGTATGATAAGTTTTCCAAGGAATTCATTTATTGCGTAAGTGATGGATCGGTCAGCCCTGTAGGAACTACCAGCGATGCAGGAGAAATGTCCCCGCATCGTATGAAAAGTTCGACTTTTGCAGATGAAAACCGATTATATACCGAAATGAGGGGGAAGACCATTGGGGTTTCTCTTAAAGATCGGGCCTCCATTTTGCCCGCCGGACATTCTGCCAATGCAGCTTACTGGTTTAACGGCCGCGAAGAAGCTAATTGGATAAGCAGTTCTTATTATTTAAAGGAATTACCACAATGGGTAAAGGATTTCAATAATTCAGGAAAGGCAAAATCGTATTTGAAGACCTGGAATACTTTAAAAGATATTTCTGTTTATACTGAAAGCGGAAGCGACGAAAACAACTTTGAAGGTGGTTTCCGCGGAAAGGAAAAAGCGGTATTTCCTTATGATCTTAAAAAACTGGCTCCTGAAAATGGACAATTTGATATTCTTAAATCTACTCCTTACGGGAATGACCTCACCGAAGAATTCGCTGAAGCAGCCGTGAAAGGTGAGCAACTTGGGCAGGATGATATCACTGATGTGCTTACCTTAAGTTTTTCAAGCACCGATTATGTGGGCCATAATTTCGGAGTTAATTCCAAGGAAATTGAGGATACTTATCTAAGGCTGGATCTCACGCTCGCGAAATTCTTAAAATTTCTCGATAAGCAGGTGGGACCGGGAAATTACACCCTTTTCTTAACCGCAGATCACGGAGCCATAGATGTTCCTTCTTACCTTCAGTCACAACGCGTTCCTTCAGGTTATTTTGAGGAGACAAAAAACAATATGAACCTGGATGAATTTGTAAAAAAGGAATTTGACAGTGACAGCCTGATCGCGAATATTTCTAATTCCCAGGTATTTCTTAATTATGATGAAATCGCGAAAAAAGGCCTCGAATTATCTGATGTAGAAGAGAAAATAGCACATTATTTGTTGCAACAGGATCATATCTATAAAGTTTTTACGCGGGAAGAACTTACTGCCGGCTCTTTCACAAAAGGAGTGGGAGCGTTAATTCAGAATGGTTTTAATCAAAAACGAAGTGGTGATGTGGTTTTTGTTTTAGATCCTTCTTATGTTGTTTATTCTCCAACCGGTTCTACGCATGGAAGCGCGTTTAATTATGATACTCATGTGCCTTTGATCTTCTACGGAAAAGGGATCAGAAAGGGCTCGACAGTTAAAATGAGCTTCATTCCTGATATCGCGCCAACCATCTCAAGCCTGTTGGGTATTCCTTTCCCTAGTGCCGCTACCGGAAAGCCATTACTGGAAGTACTTGAAAAATAAGCTTAGACCAGTTTCTTTTTAATATTGGCCCAGCGCAGTTTTCTTATAAAACGACCTTCTTCTACCGAAACCAGAAAAGGTCGTTTTTTACTTTTAGCCCTGAAATAACCGGTGATATAATGCAAAAATGCAAATGGGTTCATTTTCATTACGGCTAATTTGCCCGAGGCAATGACTGTTAGCAAAAGTCCGTAGCGTAAACGATAAAATGCCTCGCCCTGTTTATGGCCGGAATGTTCAAAATAATTCATTCCGGTTGGACGCAAATGCTGCACCAAAAGTTTTTCATCGGTTACTACTTTCCAGTCATGAAATCTTGCAAGAAGTTCATCAGCAGTGTCCCAGCCCATGGCGGGTTTCAATTTACCTATTTGAATAAAGCAATGCTTCCGGTAGGCTTTTAAAGCGCCTCGAATATGATCTTTCCCCGTTAAGTTCTCGGGAATCCATTTGTTATTGTGTTTCACACTACAAAAGCCTCCTGCCATTCCTACTTTTGGATCTTCCTGAAAAATTTGTACAATTTTTTCCAGATAATTCTTCGGAAAGATAAGGTCGGCATCGAATTTACAGATCACGTCAAAATTTTCGTCAAGCTGATAGTAGCCTTTGTAAAAGGCATTGATCACTTTACTTCCTGGGGCATGTTCGGCTGATGATTCATTTTTTACCAGCTCAATAAAATCAAATTTCCTGCTGAACTCTTCGACTATTTCAGCGGTGTTATCGGTAGAATGATCATCAACCACTACTAATCTGGTTGGTAAAAGAGTCTGTGAAACAAGTGACTGAAGGCATTGTGCAATAAAATTTCCCTCGTTATGCGCCGGAATGACAATATAGACCTTCAAGAAAATGCTTTTTAAATGTGAAGCTAAGATATGATTTTAGAAAAATTATTTGCGCTCTGCGTAAACGGCGTAATATCGGGGAGTGATCTTTCTTAGTAGTGGACGAACTCCAATTTTATTTACCGGATTTGTCCATTTTAAGGTTTTTTTTATTTCCCAGCCGCTTTTTTCCAGCAACCAGTCGAACTGCCAATCTTCAAATTCGTGATAATGCCGATCCCATTTATCGGTTTTACTTCTGTAAGCAGGCGAAAACCATAATTTTAAGGGAACGCTGGCTACCAGCTTAGGTGCTTTTATCTCTTTCAGAATATTATAAGGAGCGATTAAATGTTCGAATATCTCAAAGGCTGTTACTGCTTCAAATTCTCCATTCTGGACTGATGTAAAATCTTCGTCCAGGTCTTCTCCGGAAGTGTTCGTGACGCTGTAACCATTTTCCGACATAATTTTGGAAAAGGGATTTTTCACTCCCAAATCCAGGATCTTAGCCGGTGGTTTCACCGAATCCTGAAGGAATTCAAGTGTTTTTTGAAAGCGCTTTTCCGGAAAGGTGTTTTCGTACATTTTATACCTGGTAGGTAATGGCATTAATATTCATTCCGGCACCCACGCTGGCAAACATCACAACGTCTCCTTTATTCAACTTCTGGTTTTTAATTCCGCCTTTTCGAACGAGGTCAAAAAGAGTTGGAACCGTCGCCACACTGCTGTTGCCAAGTTCATGAATAGTCATGGGCATAACATCTTCAGGGGCTTTGGTCTGGTGAAGTTTGTAGAACCTGTCTATAATTGCCTGGTCCATCTTTTCATTCGCCTGATGAATAAAGATTTTTTTAAGGTCGTTAATAGATTTTCCGCTATTATCAAGACAGCTTTTCATGGCTTTAGGAACGTGCATCAAGGCAAATTCATAAATTTTCCGGCCATGCATTTTTATATACCGTACATCTTCCGAAGCTTCCGAACGGTTTGATTTTCCAAAATAAATATATTCCGCTTCCTGAAAAGAATGTGTAGCCGATTCATGGGCAAGGATCCCGCCTTTTTCTTCGGTGGCTTCCAGGATCGCTGCCCCGGCCCCATCTGAAAAAATCATCGAATCCCTATCATGTTTATCGATCACTCTCGATAAAGCTTCAGCGCCAATTACCATACATTTTTTTGCCATGCCCGCTTTGATAAACGCCTGGGCATGTATCATACCTTCGATCCATCCTGGGCACCCGAAAAGCACATCATAACAAACACATCGGGAATTTTTAATCCTTAAATGAGATTTAACCCGGGTCGCCAGGCTGGGCACCGTATCGCTCTGAACAGAGCCGGTTTTAACATCTCCGTAATTATGAGCCACAATGATATAATCAAGGGTTTCGGGATCTAATTTTGCATCCTCAATAGCTTTTTGAGCTGCAAGAACAGCAATATCTGATGTGTTCAGGTTTTCACTTAAATACCTTCTTTCCTCAATTCCTGTAATGGCCTTGAATTTCCTGATGGTAGTTTCGTTATCATGAGGGAAATTAGTGCCATCAGTGTTGTAGAATTCATGTTTGTCAAAGTCAGCGTTTTTAGTGATAATATTTGGTATGTAACTACCGGTTCCGGTGATTTTGCAATTCATCTGACTTTCATTATTGTTAGTTATACAATTTAATTAAATCATGTTAAATATAACTTAAAATTCGCTATTTTTCATAGGAAAAAAACCTGTTTTTCAACAGGCCCTTTTTGGTATTTAAGCTTCAGCATATTCTTCAGTAGGAGGGCAGGTACACATTAAATTCCTGTCTCCGTAAGCTTCATCGACTCTTCTAACGCTCGGCCAAAATTTGTTGTCATGTAAATGTTCCAAAGGATAGGCCGCTTTTTCTCTGGAATATGGAAGATTCCATTCGTCTGAAGTAAGCATATGTATAGTATGTGGTGCGTTCTTCAATACGTTATTATCATTATTGCCCGAGAGTTCATCAATTTCATGGCGTATGGAGATGAGCGCATCACAAAAACGGTCTAGTTCAGGTTTGCTTTCACTTTCGGTAGGTTCGATCATGATGGTCCCGGCAACCGGAAAAGAAACGGTAGGAGCGTGGAAGCCATAATCGATCAGCCTTTTGGCAATATCGGTAACCTCAATTCCTTTTTCTTTAAAAGGCCGGCAATCTACGATCATCTCATGCGCAGCACGACCTCTTTCACCAGAATAAAGCGTTTTATAATGGCCTTTTAGTCTTTCTTTGATATAATTGGCATTCAGAATGGCATATTCTGTAGCCTTTTGTAATCCACCGGTGCCCAGCATTTTTATATAGCCGTATGAAATAAGGCAAACGAGCGCAGAACCCCAGGGAGCTGATGAAATTGCCCCAATGGCTTTATCGCCACCTGTTTTGATCACCGGATTTCCGGGTAAAAATGGTTTTAGCTGCTCGGCCACGCAAATAGGTCCCACACCGGGTCCGCCACCTCCGTGAGGGATGGCAAAGGTCTTGTGAAGGTTGAGGTGACAAACATCAGCGCCAATTCGGCCCGGATTTGTCAAACCTACCTGGGCATTCATATTTGCCCCGTCCATATAAACCTGTCCGCCGTTCTCATGAATGATATTGGTGATTTCTCTAATCGCCGATTCGAAAACACCATGAGTAGAAGGATAGGTAACCATTAATGCGGCAAGATTATCTTTATGTTCGATCGCTTTTTCGCGAAGATCGTCTACATCGATATTTCCGTTTTCAGTAGCTTTTGTCACCACCACTTTCATACCGGCCATTACTGCAGAAGCGGGATTTGTACCATGGGCTGAAGATGGAATTAAACAAACATTCCTGTGACCTTCACCATTGGCTTCATGATAAGCCCGAATCACCATTAATCCGGCATATTCTCCCTGCGCACCTGAATTTGGCTGAAGGGAAGTTGCCGCAAAACCGGTAATTTCAGTTAGCTGTTTTTCAAGCTCTTTCAGCACGATCTGGTAACCTTCGGCCTGTTCTACGGGAACGAAAGGATGCAGATTTCCCCACTGCGGATTACTTAACGGAAGCATTTCTGAAGCGGCATTTAGTTTCATCGTGCAGGAACCTAACGAGATCATGGAATGATTCAGGGAAAGGTCTTTGCGCTCCAGTTTTTTAATATAGCGCATCAATTCTGTTTCTGAATGATACAGATTGAAAACCTCATGAGTTAGAAAATCGGTTTTTCTCTCCAACTTTTCAGGAATAGCCGATTTCTTTGAAATTTCTTCCACCGAAGATTTTTCCTTTCCGGCAAGTTCGGCAAAAACCGCGATGATCGCATCAAGATCATCGGTGGTTGTGGTTTCATTTATAGAAATACACACGCTGTCAGCATCAGGATAAAAGAAATTGATCTCATTTCTTTCGGCAATTTCCTTCAGTTTTTTAGAATCGGCTTTTAGATGAAGCGTATCAAAATAAGCTGAATTCAATTGTTCAAAACCAAGTTCAGCGAGCTTTTCCTCTAAAGTATTCGTATAAGAATGTACGGTATCGGCGATATAACGAAGTCCGTTTGGCCCGTGGTACACCGCGTACATTCCGGCCATTACAGCGAGAAGCACCTGCGCGGTACAGATATTTGAAGTCGCCTTGTCGCGTTTTATATGTTGTTCCCGGGTTTGAAGGGCCATACGAAGGGCGTTGTTGCCATCCATATCTTTACTCAGACCAATTATTCTTCCGGGAAGATTCCTTTTATATTCTTCTTTTGTAGCGAAATAAGCGGCATGCGGACCTCCATATCCCAACGGAATTCCAAAACGCTGCGTAGTTCCCACAACCACATCAACTCCCAGTTCACCGGGAGCCTTAAGTTTTACCAGACTTAAAATATCAGCTGCAACGGAGATTTTTATTCCTGAATTCTTACAATTTTCTACAAATTCAGCATAATCGAAAACCTGTCCGAATTTTCCCGGATACTGAATTAGTGCTCCAAAATAATCTTCAGAAAAATCAAATTCTTCATGATCTCCAACAACCATGTCAATCCCGAGGAATTTTGCACGGGTTTCCATCAAATTAATAGTTTGAGGAAGCGCCTGCTGAGAAACGAAAAATTTGTTTACATCATCTTTCTTTTGCTTGCGGTCACGAACAGCGTGAAGCAACGCCATGGCTTCAGCAGCAGCAGTAGATTCGTCAAGAAGAGAAGCATTGGCGATTTCCATGCCGGTAAGATCGCTTACCATAGTTTGAAAATTTAGCAAAGCTTCGAGACGACCCTGGGCAATTTCAGCCTGATATGGAGTATAGGCCGTATACCAGCCCGGATTTTCAAGTATATTCCTTTGAATAACCGCTGGAAGTATTGCCTGGTGATAGCCAAGGCCTATATAGGTTTTGAAAATTTTGTTCTTTTCAGAAAGTTTTTTGATATGTTCGGCATATTGATTTTCGCTCATGGCCCTGGGCAGGTCCAGGGGCTTCGAAAGTCGAATATCGTCAGGGATAGTTTCGTATATAAGCTGCTCGATAGATTCTACTCCAATAGTGTCCAGCATGTCCTGTAAATTCTCAGATTTTGGACCTATATGGCGCAGTGCAAAAGAATCTGTTCTCATTTAAATTTCAGTTGTGTTTTTGTGCTGCGAAAATACGTAATTTCAGTCTAAAATTTTACAATTTGAGCGACTTGTAGTTGTTAAGATTTTAAGCTGATTTGCAGCTTTTTTTTAATGTGTATTTTAGCCTGATGAAATTTTTAAAAACTCTCTTTGCTTTCTACATTAACAGCAGTGTACATGTAGCGCTGGCAGTAGTGTCTTTTACGCTTGTTTCTTTTCTTCAGGAAGGACGCGAATTCAACCGGGATCTCATCGCTTTTATTTTCTTCGCCAGCATCACGGGTTATAATTTTGTAAAGTATTCTGGGATCGCCAAATTACATCACCTTAGCCTCACCAGAAATTTAAGATGGATCCAAATATTCTCTTTTTTCTGCTTTCTCGGCCTTGTTTATTTCACTTTACAATTACAATTAAGAACCATTATTGCTACCGGAATTCTGGGACTTTTTACCCTCTTATATGCACTTCCGGTTTTTAGTAAAAAAAGAAATCTAAGAAGTCTTCCCGGGCTTAAAATTTTTGTCATTGCTGCTGTTTGGGCGGGAAGTACTGTAATTCTTCCTGTAATAGAAGCTGAAAAATTAATGGGGATGCACCTGATTTTGGATATGATCCAGCGATTTATGCTGGTGGTTGTGCTCACCCTGCCGTTTGAGATCAGGGATGTTCGATTCGATGAATCTGATCTGGATACCATTCCTCAGAAGATAGGGGTGAGAAAAACCAAAACCTTTGGTACTGTCCTGCTAATTCTGATCTTTTTTATTGAATTATTTCAAAAGGATTTTCAGAATATTGATTTTCTAACCTTAACTTTAATATTGATCATTTTGGGAATAATGCTTTGGAAGTCAAGAACTTTACAGCACCGATATTATGCTTCGTTTTGGGTAGAAGCAGTCCCTATTTTTTATTTTTTGCTGCTTTTTTTGGGTAAAGTAGTCTACTAAGAGTGCTGGCGGGATGTTTCTTCTTCAATTTGCTTTTTCCAGGCTTTTTTATGCTCTTCAGGGCAAGATTTTAAATGGGATTTTTTTAGAAGCCGGGTGAGTCTTTTATTCCTGGAAGTGTATTTTCTGCAGGCTTTGCAAAAAGCAAGATGAATTAGAAGTCGTGCTCTTTCCAGCGGTTTTACATCATCATACTGCGCTTTATCGCAATTACTGTTCGCTTCAGAGCAATCGATAAAAAATAACCTGCGTAATCGATTCATAATTAGAACCAGTTTTTTTCTAGACATTCGGCCAAAGCTGTTCTGGCCCTGTGAATAATAACCCAAAGGTTAGACGGCGTAATATTAAATTCATTACATATAGCTTCAGTATCTAAACCGTCAATTGTTTTTCTTCTGAAAATAGCCGCATGTTTTTCATTAATACTATCGAGACATTCCAGAATCGCGAGCCCCAGTTCATTGTTTTCCATTTCGTCTTCGGCAGTGCGGTCGCTCAAATCTGCTACCTGCTCTTCCAGCCATTCACCTTCATTGTAATCGTCAGAATAATCTATGTGAACTTCAGCTTTCCCTTTACGGGAATTTATTTTCCGATAGTAATCTATGATTTTTCTTTTTAATATCGAAATAAGCCAGGTCCTTTCCGAAGCCTCTCCCTTGAAATATTTAGCCGATTTAAGGCCGGCTAGAAAGGTTTCAGAAATAAGGTCATTGGCAACCTCCCGATCATTCACGCGAACGATGGTATAATTAAAAAGGTAGTCTGAATAGCGATCTACCCATTTGCTTGGATCTAAAGTGTTGGCAGGCATTTTTTTAACTCATCTCTCTATCAAAAGTAACAAAAGAAACACGACCAATAGTTATAGAAAGGATAAGTTTTTCTGATGAGGCCTGCGCTGACAGCTATTTTGAAATAAGGCCCGCCCTTCTTAGCAAAGCTTCGGGTTGAGGTTCTTTTCCGCGGAAGCGTTTATAAAGGATCATGGGATGCTCGGTTCCTCCTTTTGATAAAATATTTTCGCGGAATTTATCGGCGATATCCTTACTGAAAATGCCGTGTTCGGTAAAATATTCGAAGGTATCGGCATCAAGAACTTCAGCCCATTTATAGGAGTAATATCCGGCTGAATATCCTCCCTGAAAAATATGGGAAAAGGCGGTACTCATACAATTCGATCCTACTTCAGGAAATAATTTGGTAGGTGCGAAAGCCTCTTCTTCATGTTTTTTGACATCAGTTATACCGGTGGGATCTATACCATGCCAGCTAAGGTCCAGCATTCCGAAACTAATTTGTCTTACTGTTGCCATTCCTTCCATGAAATTAGCCGATTCTTTGATCTTTTGTATATAATCTTCCGGAATAGGCTCGCCTGTTTTATAATGTTTGGCAAAAAGCTGAAGCGATTCCTTTTCGTAACACCAGTTTTCAAGAACCTGGCTAGGGAGTTCCACAAAATCCCAGTACACATTTGCACCAGAAAGGCTTGGATAAGTTGTATTGGCAAGCATACCATGCAATGCATGTCCGAATTCATGGAAAAGAGTGGTCACTTCGTTAAAAGTTAAAAGTGAAGGCTCTTTTTTGGTGGGTTTGGTGAAATTGCATACAATAGAAATATGCGGACGCTCATTTTTGCCATTTTGAACTGACTGTTGCTTGTAAATGGTCATCCAGGCACCATCCCTTTTCCCGGGGCGTGGATGAAAATCGGCATAAAAAAGAGCAACGGGATAATCTAATTCATCGGTCACCTGGAAGGTTTTTACATCGGGATGGTATTTATCCACATCGTTCACTTCACTGAACTTCAGGCCATATAATTTATTGGCAACCATAAACACTCCGTCTATCACATTTTCGAGTTTGAAGTAAGGTTTCAGCTTTTCATCATCAAGATCGAAGAGTTTTTGTCGCAATTTCTCTCCATAATACGCAGAATCCCATTTTTGGAGCTGGTCAATTTCATCAAGATCTTTAGCGAAATTCTCCAGTTGTTTAAATTCTTTTTCTGCTGCTGGTTTGGCCTTTTCCAGCATTTCTTTTAAAAATGAATCTACTTTTTCGGGAGTTTCGGCCATACGCTCTTCCAGAACAAAGTGGGCATGAGAATTAAAGCCAAGCAGTTTCGCCCGCTGGTACCTCAATTTGGCAATTTTCAGCACATTTTCCTGGTTATCCAGTTCATCATTATGAAAACCACGAGAACCAAAAGCCAAAGCCATTTCTTTTCGAAGTTCACGGTCATCGGCATATTTCATAAAAGGCAGGTAACTTGGATATTCGAGCGTGAAAATCCAACCATCCTTATCTTTAGACTCTGCAATTCCCCGGGCTTCTTCTTTAAAACTTTGGGGAAGTCCTCCAAGCCTGCTTTCATCGGTGACTTGAAGTTCGTATCGGTTGGTTTCGGCCAGGACATTTTCACCAAATTTGAGCTTTAACTGCGATAATTCTTTGTCTATATCCCGTAATTCCTGTTGCTTGTCTTTCGGCAGATTGGCACCATTTCGGGTAAAGGCCTTATATTTTTTCTCCAGAAGGGTTTCTTGTTCTTTAGTAAGTTTAAGGGTTTCCCTTTGGTCAAAAACTGTTTTTATCTTTTCGAATAAAGCCTTATTCAGGATAACATCATTTTTAAATTCGGAAAGCAGGGGAGAGATCTCCTGAGCGGTTTTTTGAATTTGCTCATTGGTTTCAGCCGAATTTATATTGAAGAATATGCTGGTAACCCGATCCAGTTTCTGGCCAGAAAATTCTAAAGCCTCTATGGTATTTTTAAAATCTGGTGCTTCCTTATTCGAAACAATTTCATCTATTTCAGCTTTGGCCAGCTCGATAGATCTTAAAATAGCTGGTTTATAATCCTCGGTTTTTATTTTAGAAAATGGAGCGTAATCAAATTCGAAAAGTAGAATATTGTGGATACTCATATTGGTTTTCAATTGTTGTTTTTGAAGTATTTTTTAATGCAAATACTCTATGTTATGAATATTTTAACTAAATTAGCTGCTTTGATATTTGATATCCAACTTATTATAAGATAGTAGTTTGCAAGGTTCTGGTTTTATATTTAGAATGGTTAATAAATAATAAGTACAGATTTTCTTAGTTTACTACTCGGGACCGCCATCGGCGGTCCTTTTTTTTATTTTTTTACGGATTTAGCTCCTGCGATTACTTTTTCTTTAAGGCCTTCTTTATAGATCAGTATTTTATCCCGGACACATTTGTCAGAAGATCCTATGATCTGGGCAGCCAGGATTCCTGCGTTTTTTGCACCATCTAAAGCTACAGTAGCAACGGGAACTCCGGCGGGCATTTGTAAAATGGAAAGTACAGAATCCCATCCGTCAATTGAATTCCTCGATTTTACAGGGACACCAATTACCGGCAGCGGGGAAAGGGAAGCCACCATTCCCGGAAGATGAGCAGCTCCGCCGGCACCTGCAATGATCACCTGGATTCCTTTTTCGTGGGCAGTTTTGCCAAATTCGAACATCTTTTCAGGGGTGCGATGCGCTGAAACGATATCTACTTCTACTTCAATATCGAATCCCTCAAGAATATCGATAGCTTCCTGCATAACCTGTAAATCGCTGGTGCTGCCCATAATTACTGCTACTTTTCCCATTTTATTTCTGTTTACTAATGACTTTTATACTGTTTTTTACTTTTTCAGCGATTTTTCGTGCTTCAACAAGGTCTTTATTTACAATGGTGACATGGCCCATTTTCCGAAATGGTCGCGTAAGCTTTTTACCATAAATATGAGGTGTTACGCCATCCATCGCCATGATTTTCTCAATATTTTCATATTCTACTTCACCTTCATAGCCCTCAGCGCCCACCAAATTTACCATAATTCCACCTACTTTGCTATCGGTATTTCCCAGGGGAAGGTCAAGAATAGCACGAATGTGCTGCTCAAACTGATTGGTATAAGAGGCTTCGATACTGTAATGGCCGCTGTTATGTGGTCGCGGAGCTACTTCGTTTATTAAAATATCGTCGTCTTTGGTTTGAAACATTTCTACCGCAAGCAGCCCTACATGATCAAATGCCGCTGAAACCTTTTCCGCCAGTTTTCGAGCTTTTTCGGCTACATGCTCTTCAATTCGGGCCGGACAAATCACATATTCGACCTGGTTGGCAGTAGGGTGAAATTCCATTTCTACCACCGGGTAGGTTTTTATTTCTCCGGAAGGTCTTCTTGCTACTATCACTGCCAGTTCATTTTTAAAAGGGATCATTTCTTCGGCGATACATCCACCCTCAGAAAGATCGTTTAAATCTTCAATTTTCTTAATGACCGAAACTCCTTTGCCATCATAACCGCCGGTAGCGCTTTTCCAAACAAATGGGATTTTTAATTTTTCTTCCCTGACCGAATTCTTTAAATCTTGCAAGGAATCGAAAATCTCAAAATCGGCCGTTGGAATGGCATTTTTTACGTAAAATTTCTTCTGAATTGCCTTATTCTGGATCTTTTCAAGAGTTGCTGCAGAGGGATAAGTCTTTTTTCCTTCCTTTTCCAGTTGTTTTAGGGCATCTGCATTGACGCCTTCAATTTCGAAAGTGACAACATCAGCTTTTCGGCCAAAATCCAGAACCGTATCATAATCCATTAAATCTCCCTGTTGAAAATAATTACAGGAAATTTTGCAGGGAGCTTCAGCGCTGGGATCCAAAACCAGTGTTTGGATATCAAATTTTCGGGTTTCGTAGAGCATCATTTTCCCCAGCTGTCCGCCTCCTAAAATGGCTATTTTGAAATCGGAAGAAAAGTAATCCTTCATAAAAAGTCGGCTTTTTCGCAAAAATAACCTATTCATAATTTCTGCAAGGCATAATCGGGAAGAAATCAGGCTTTTGAGCTTAAAGAGATTCCTTATCTTTGCACCTTTAAAATTGATGATTTTGATCAAACTCCACGACCTCGAATTTGAGCCTTTTATATCAGAAGCCGAGATTACAGGCGCTATAGATAAAATTGCCAGTCAACTCAACAGCAATTTTGCCGGGCAAAATCCGGTTTTTCTTGCTGTGCTCAATGGCGCTTTTATGTTTGCTTCTGAAGTTGTAAAGCGTTTCCAGGGAGATTGTGAGGTAAGTTTTGTGAAAATGGGATCTTATAAGGGTACGGAGAGTACAGGTGAGGTGAAAACCTTATTGGGTCTCGACCATGATCTGAAGGGTCGTAAAGTGATTTTATTGGAAGATATAGTAGATACTGGTAACACACTGGTTGAATTGGATAAAATGCTGAGGCAGGTTGGTGCGGAAAGTTATCATGTGGCGACACTTTTTTATAAGGCGGAAGTCTATGATAAACATATTCCCATAGCTTTTAAAGGCATTGAAATACCTAATAAATTTATTGTAGGCTTTGGTCTTGATTACGACGGACTGGGCCGAAATCTTACTCAAGTATATAAACGCAAAGAAAATACAATGACAAATCTTGTATTGTTTGGCCCTCCGGGTGCAGGCAAAGGAACACAGGCCGCTATTTTAAAGGAAAAGTATGACCTGGTACATATCTCTACTGGCGATATTTTTCGGTATAATATTAAAAATCAAACTGAGCTCGGACTTAGTGCCAAATCTTATATTGACAAGGGCTTGCTTGTGCCAGATGAGGTTACCATCGATATGCTTAAAGCTGAAGTTGAATTAAACGAAGGAGCCAAAGGCTTTATTTTCGACGGATTTCCAAGAACTGAAGCCCAGGCCGAATCTTTAGGTGATTATCTTAGATCGAAGGGAACTGAAGTTCATGCAATGATAGCCCTTGAAGTGGAAGATGAAATTCTTGTGGAGCGCTTACTGGAAAGAGGAAAAACTTCAGGAAGGCCTGATGATGCTGATGAGTCGGTGATAAGGAACCGGATAAAAGTTTATTATAAAGAAACCGCGATTCTGAAAAATTATTATCAGAAACAGAATAAGTATTTTGGCGTGAATGGGGTAGGAAGCATTGAGGAAATCACTGAGCGTTTAAGCAATGTGATCGATAAGTTAATTAAATAGATTTATGACTGAAGGGAATTTTGTTGATTATGTAAAAATCCATGTTTTTTCCGGGAACGGAGGAAAAGGTTCTGCCCATTTACGACGCGAGAAATATATCGCAAAGGGCGGGCCTGATGGTGGTGATGGTGGCCGGGGAGGACATGTGATTGTTAAGGGAAACAAAAATCTCTGGACACTCTATCATTTAAAATTTAAAAGGCACGTGAAGGCTGAACATGGGGAGCATGGCGGGAAACAGCGAAGTACCGGTGCCGATGGTGCCGATGAATATATTGAAGTTCCTTTAGGAACAGTGATCCGCGATTCTGAAACAAACGCGGTGATTAAGGAAATCACTGAAGATAAACAGGAATTTATTGTTGCCGAAGGAGGAATGGGAGGCCAGGGAAACTGGCATTTTAAAAGTTCCACTAATCAGACTCCCCGCTATGCACAACCTGGAATTCCGGGAAAGGAAGTCGATATAACACTTGAATTAAAGATCCTTGCTGATGTTGGTCTTGTTGGGTTTCCGAATGCGGGTAAATCTACTTTGCTTTCGGTGGTAACCGCTGCAAAACCTAAAATAGCCGATTATGAGTTCACCACCCTTAAACCCAATCTTGGTATTGTGGAATACCGCGATTATCAGACTTTTGTGATCGCCGATATTCCCGGAATTATTGAAGGGGCTGCGGAAGGAAAAGGTCTTGGACATCGTTTTCTTCGTCATATTGAAAGAAATTCTACGCTCTTATTCTTGATTCCCGCAGATGCGCCGGATATTGTTGAACAATACAGAGTCCTTCTGGATGAGTTGAAACGATACAACCCCGAGTTGATGGACAAAGACCGATTGATCGCTATATCAAAAAGTGACCTTCTGGATGGTGAATTAAAAGCCGAACTTTCCCAGGAACTTGACAAAAAACTTCAACTTCCATATCTTTTTATCTCCTCTGTGGCACAAAGCGGCCTCACAGAGTTAAAAGACAAATTGTGGCAAATGCTGAATAAGGAGCCTGTTTAATTCCTGTTAAACAGCAGCTTTCTGGAACTGATTTTGCTTAATTTTAGTAAAAATAAGTTATGAAATTATTCAAATTCCTCGGGATATTATTCCTTTTATCCTCCTGCAATGCGCCTCAGGCAGTATATGATTATGACCAGCAGGTAAATTTTCAGAAATATAAAACCTATGCTCTTTTTCCCGATTTTAAAACTGGCTTAAGTCAGCTTGACGAACAAAGATTGATCAGGAGCATTGATGAGAAAATGCAGGCCAAAGGTTTTACGCGGGCTGGGGATCCCGGAATTTATGTTAATGTATATACTCAAACCTTTCAGGAAGATAACAGAAGTCGTGTTGGCATTGGAGTAGGAGGCGGAGGCGGAAATGTAGGCGTGGGAGTTTCAGGCGGAATTCCTCTTGGCCCCATGGATACAATTTTAAAATTAACTTTTGATTTTATAGATGTTGAAAAGGATAACCTGGTATGGCAGGCGGTGATTGAAAGTCCTTTTGATTTTAATGCGAGTCCTGAAAAAAGGCAATCTCGTTTTGATAAAATAGTGGAAACGGCTCTGGAAGGTTACCCTCCAAAAAAGTAAACTTAAGATATTTAAAAGAAAATAGAAAAGCCCCCGCCGACGGCGGGGGCTTTCACTTTTTGGTTGGTTAGTTAGTATCGAAAAATCTAATTTTCGTTTTCCATATCGTTCACGTCTTTTGTCCCATCAGAACTTTTTCTGTTGGATACCACAAAGACACTTCTACGGTTTTTAGCATATTGTGCTTCTGTACAAATACCTGGTTTGGTACAGTCATTAACCGGACGGTTTTCTCCATATCCTTCAGAAGTTAAGCGGCTTTTATCAATTCCGTGCTCAACCAGATACTTGACGGTGGAAGCAGCTCTTCTTTTGGAAAGTGCCATGTTGTATGCATCGCTTCCGCGGGCATCAGCATGAGATTCAACTTTCACTTTTATTTCCGGATTTTCATTCATATAGGTTACTACAGAATCAAGTACAGGTTTGGACTCAGGCTTGATAGTAGCCTTATCGAAATCGAAGTAAATTTTACTGCCGTCAATAGGAATAATATCCTGCCCGCTGGTCTCGTCGGTTACTACCGGAGCTTTGATCACTTCATTTTCCTCACGGGTGAACTGATAAAGATTGTCACTTCCTCTTCGGTTAGAGGCAAAGAATCCTTTTTCCTGGCCTTCCTTAATGACGAATGCGAAATCATCGTTACCGCTGTTAATAGATCTACCAAGGTTTTGTGATTCAGAAAAATCTCCTTCGCTTCTGTAAATATCCAGGTTACCAAAACCTTCATGACCATCTGAGGTGAAGTAAAGAACCCCTGCATCACTAATGAATGGGAATTGCTCCCTGTGAGGCGTATTTACTCCGGGGCCAAGATTTTGGGGAGTTCCGTAAGTTCCATCTTCGTTAACATCAACCACATAGATATCAAAAGATCCTGTGGTGCCTGGCATATCACTGGCAAAATATAGTTTCTTACCGTCGGCACTAAGGCTTGGATGTTCTACCGAGTATTCTTCACTGCTAAAAGGAAGTTTTTTAACGTTCGTCCATTTACCATTAACTTTTTCAGCACGATAGATGCTGATATTGGCGACGCGAACATCTTCTTCATTTTTCACCCTCTTATCGTTGGTACGGTCAAAGAACATAACAGTACCATCCTGATTAAATGTAGCAGAGCTTTCATGAGCATCTGTGTTGATCGCATCAGAAAAAAGGATGATGTCACTTACTTTTCCCGTACTGTCTATTTTAGCGTTGTAAAGGTCAAGAGTGGGAAGTTTATTCCACGGATAAATAGGTCGCTCCTGGTTTCTTGTTGAAGCAAAAGCCACGCGATCTCCATAGAATCCAATTCCGAAATCGGAAGAAGATTGGTTATTCATTACCTGGTCATACTTGAATTTATGAGGCACGGCGGTATCAAGTTCTTTCGAGAATTTCTCGAAATCCCAGTTTTTACCGGTGACTTCATTCATGTAATTATAGGCTTTCACATAATTTCCTGCAGCCATAAGGGCATTTGCATAGCGAAATTTATATTCCGCATCTATATTGCCTTCATGTCTAAGGAACAATAATTCATAAACTTCTGCAGCATTCTTCATTTGATTGGTAAAGAAATAAGAGTCTCCAAGGTTTTGAAGGATGTGCTGCGTTTTGTCATTAACCTTTTCATAAGCATCAGCTGCGTCAATGTATGCTGCCTGGGCAAAGTAACGATCTCCTTCCTTAACAGCAGACTTTTGTGCAAAAGCGGTGATGCTTATCAAAAGTATTAGAAGTGTAATATATATTTTTTTCATGTTAGTCGGTTTTTAGAAGAATCGGGGTGATTTGTCATATCCTTTTTTCAGGCCGAACAGGTCAAGATCAAATAAAAGCATGATCTCGTGTGAACCGTCCTGACTCAGGTCGTAGGTTGGATAATCATAAGCATAACCAACTCTAAGTGATGGTGTGATTTTGAAATTCACCAGTCCGGTAATACTCTTGTCGAACCTGTAACCAATTCCAGCTTCCAGTCTGTCATAAAGCAACACGTTTGCATTAACATCTACAGAGAGAGGTGCTCCCTGAACTCCTCTTAACATAAAAGAGGGTTTAAGTTTTGCATTGCTGCTTAGATCAAAAACGTAACCACCGGTTAAGAAGTAATGTACTGCTTCTACACCAAGTTTTTGCAAACTAGAGTTGTTTTCGATGTGTTTCGAGGTGAAAAGGTTGGGAGCAGAAATACCTAAATAGTGATGATCTCCAAACCAGAAGGCTCCCACACCAAATACGGGGAAAATTTCATTCTGATTTTCAAAGGCGGGATCATTAGGATTATTAAGAACCACCCCTGATAGGTTAGCATCCCAGGTTGAAAGACCGGCTTTGGCACCAAAAGAAAGTTTAGTGTTTTCGCTGGCGGGAATCACATATGCAAAATCTGCAGTGATATTATTTTCTTTCACCCAGCCGCCTATTTCATCATGAACGACGGTAAGGCCAAGTTCTACTCTTTCGCTAACTGGAGTATGGGCGAAGAAGTTGAGGGTGCGCGGAGCACCATCAACATCTACCCATTGAGTTCTATATATCGCCCCCATGTCCAGCATACCAGGATCATCGGTAGCATAGGCCGGGTTTACCACACTCATGTTATACATGTACTGAGTGAAAAGCGGGTCTTGCTGAGACATACCTTTTATTGAGAAAAGGATAATCCCTGCGAATAATAAATATTTTGTGATTAATTTTTTCATTGCTTTCTCTTGTTTATCCTTTTATTATCTGCTTAAGTATATTTTTCCTCTTTTTGGAGGGGTGACCCCATCGTTAAAGTCAAGTAGGTAAAAATAAACTCCCACAGGTAAAACGTCATTGCCTAAAGCCCCAGATTGGTTTGAAGTTCCATCCCAATTTGGTGTGTTGGCGCCTCCTTTATATACCAGATCTCCCCAACGGTTGTGGATTTTAATGATATAATTTGGATAGTAACGTTCGATATGCTCGATAACAAAGGTGTCGTTTTTCTGATCACCATTAGGTGAAATACCTTCAGGGAAAACTAATGGACAATTTTCAATGGTTACTGTAACTTCAAGTCGCTGTGAACTTTCACAATCTGTAGCCGGATCATAAAGGGTAGCATAATATTTACCACTCTGAAGAGCCGTTGAAGTATTTAAAGGATCTGTACTATCAACAGATGCATACCATGTAACATTGGAAGTTTGATCTACTGCTGAAGAAAGATCAGCAACTTTTGGATCATCATATTCGCAGAATGAAAGACTGGCATTATCGATTGTTGGCGTACCGGGATCGTTTATAGTTACAGTGAATTCTGTAGCGTCAGATTCGCAACCGTCTTCAGATGTTCTTTGTGTAACATAATAAGTTCCACTTACCAGTTCGTCTGTTTCCAGAACCATTGTTTCCAGAGTCGCATCAGTATAGAAAGTCAGATTTTCACCTTCTTCCATAAGATTAGCACCTGTTGGAGACTGGATTGCACAGAAGGAAATATCATTCACATCTGGCGCATCTGGAGCCGGACTAATATTTAGCTGGAACTCTGCTGTGTCATCTCCGCAATCATTTGTCGCAGGAACAGTATACACAACGGTAGAGTTATAAGCTGCAGGATCTAATTCAGAAGGAATAATTTCTCCATTTGCGATCACTTCGTCTGTTTCTTTAAAAGTGAATGTACCATTTTGATCAGCATCTACCGAAACATAATCGGTAAGGAGATTAATGGTGGTTGAATCATTAGAACAGGCAGTGATATTGGAACCTTCTCCGGCATTTGCAGCATCTAAGAATTTAACTTGTAAAATCGCTGAATCTGAACACGCACCACTATTATTACTTACCATATAAAAGAAATTATAAATGGTATCGCTATCAAAATCTGAAGGTATTATCTCTTTATCTACTGTATTTCCGTTCACGGTGAACTTTCCGCCTGACTGTGCATCAGCACTTAGTAAGGTTGATAAATCGAAAGTATCCAGATTTTGACAAACTTCTTCGGGTTCCGAAGTATCTGCTCCGGCATTAGGAACTGCTCTCACATTCAATTTAAATACTGCCTTAGCATCACCACAATCATTTTCTGCTTTAACGGTGTATATAATATTATAAACCTTAGGTTCCAGATCAGAAGGATCTATTTCTCCATCTACAATAACTTCTCCTGTTGATTCAAAGGTGAATGTTCCAGTTTTATCAACTCCTTGATCTAATTTCGAAAAGAGTTTTAAAGTTCCTGAATTCTGACAAACATTTAAAGTTTTTGCACTACCAGCGTAAGCTGATCCCAGAACTGTAATATCAAAAGTAATAGAATCTGATCCGGTTACACAGCTTGCTTCTTCGTCTAAGATGTAGGTAATGGTATAAACACCTTCTCCTTCTTCTCCAGGATTAAAAGTTCCTTCATCATATCCTACAAATCTTCCAAAGTCAGGATTAGAACCAATAAAATCGGTTAAATCTTGAATTCCTGCATTTTGACATATAGGATCTGGATCTTCAACTTCAGTTAATTCCGCAACAATATTATCCCGTATTACTATTGAAAGTTCAACTGAGTTATTACAGGGTTCATTATTTAGTGAATAAACTGTGGTTAAAGTTGTATCACCATTGTTATAATCCTGAATGATTGTTGGGATATCCGGATTAAAAGATCCGCCTTCTGTTGGAACATCATTATCGATTAAACCTAAATAATAAGCGGTAAGAGCATCTTCGGTGAAGAAATTTTCATCGATATCTTCTCCACAAATTATTTTCGGTTCTACCGGAGCAATTTCTATTCCCTCAGTTATTGTAAAGGTAATTGTAGCCATATCATTACCGATAGTACATGGGTCTGAATCTGTGTCCCCATTAACTGTATAGGTAAAAGAATGGTCTCCTGTTGTTTCAGCTGAAGGATCAAATTGGCCATCTGTAATAGTAAGATTATCACTACTAAATACTCCTCCAGATGTTGCTCCATCACCTAAATATGTACTTAAGTCCTGAAGATCATCAGTAGAACATATAGGGTTTTCCATATTCTTATCTCCTCCGGCACTAACTACAGTGTTTGGAGTGATGGTGACAGAATAAGTGGCCGAATCTGTACAATCACTATTACTTACTGTGTAAGTAGTTGTGAAAGTTGCCGGAAATTCAGTAGTACTGCCATATTTAGTTAAAAGAGTGATTAAATTGTCTCCTGTGAAATCGCCATCCGGAGTAATATCCAAGCTAAACTCGTCAAGAAGAGCTGATGGATTTGTTAAAGCCGTAGCTGCTATAGCCTCAAACTCGGCTTTACAAAAACTAAACTTTCCACCAGGACCTGCATTTGGTGCTTGATTAACATTAATAGTAAAAGTTGTTGACGCGGTTGTAGTAACACAATCTGTTTCGGGAGATACTGTATAAGTTATATCATATGAACCAACACCTTCTTCAGAAGGGTTAAAAGTAGCATCGCCTACCTCGGCATTGTCACTTGAAAATGTTCCTACTCCATAATCTCCGCTTAAAAAAGTATAAAGATCAAGATCAGTATCTTCATTAGAGCAAAAAGTATCACCAGTTCCAGTTCCGGCATCGGCAGGAATAGCTTTTATAACTGTAAGTGTGGCTGTCGCCATTGCGGGAGCACAAACCCCATTGTCTACAGTGTACTCTGTTGTAAAGTCTTCAGAAGGATCTGTGATGCCGTCATTGTAATTAGTGATTAAAGTATTTAATGGCGGATTAAAGCTACCACTGGCATCATCTGTTCCAAGAAGTTGCAGATAGTAAGTTTTTAGACTGGCTTCATTGGCAAAGATACCTTCAGCATCAACATCTGTTTGGCACATTTCATCAGAATTGGTAGTGCCTGCATTATTTTCAGGAAATACATTTAAGGTTGCAGTAGCGCTTTTTTCACATCCATCATTATTAACGGTGTATTCTATTGTATATGTCTTAGGAAAATTATTATTATCGATATCATTACTAAGAGTGGCAATAAAGTCTGAGATACCTGGAGTGAACTCTCCGTCAGTATCTAATCCAGTGCCTCCGAGATACGTCCTAATTGCTGTTTCAACAGCATTAATGTTAGACGCAGCAAGAGGAACTAATGGTGCAAGTTCTGTAATACAAACATCTTGTTCTTTATCTGTTCCCGGATTTGGATCTGCAGCAACAGTGACTCCTAAGATTACAGAATCTTCACATCCATTAGAAAAGGATACGGTATAAGTAGTTTCATAATATCCCGCTTTAGTACCGTCATTGTAATCTGCAACAATTTCGGTTAACGTAGCCATATCGAAATTTCCTGTATCAGGCACATCGTTTGATGTGTCAGAATCATTATTATATTCCAATAAGCTCAGGAAATAAGCCCTTGCATTGGTTTCGTTGTTGAGTTGAGAATCAGCATCAGAAACACAGAGCGTATTATCGGTATTATCCGGTCCTGCGTCAGCAGGCAATACAGTGAAAATGACTTCAGTTCTTTCACTCTCGCAAGGAGGCCCATCAGAGGGCTTAACCTGGGACACATAATAAGTTGTACCATTTTGGACAAGGTCATCATCGGCAAGGTTAGGTTCTGAAGTGGGCGTGTCGTACCATAAGTTTTTATCTCCTTGTACATATTGTGACAGCTCACCTAATGTTGTTCCTTCACAAACTTCATCTGGAACAGTTTCGGTAGGTGCACTAAGTTCTACAGGTTCAAATCTTACCGGTTTGCGTTTAGACTGGCATCCGGTGCCTGCATCATAATATCCTGCATAATAATTGCCCACAGAAAGCGGGTCTGTATCAGCCAGGGGCGTTGCGTTACGGTCATATCTGCTTGAAAAAATTTCAAGAGTGTAACCCGAAGGGGCTGGTGCCGCATCAATAGCTTCTTTTAGATCAGCAATAGTGTATGGGCCGCCCCCGGAGCAGGGAGTAAAGAAATCGTCCTGAACTACTGGAGTGGCAGGACCTGTTATACTTACTGTTACTGAAGGTCTTGTGAAACCTGAATCAGTACAGTCAGGTGAATCTGCGAAATAATCTTCGCCATCCTGGAGAATTCTATCAATAGGTAAAGCGGTTGAAGAAGTTGCTTCTGCATACCACTTAACATTGTCTCCATTTGCCTTCAGATCAGCAACTGTAGATAAGGCATTACAAAAGCTTTGGCTTGAGTTGTCTACAGTTGGACATGCTTGCCCGTAGATCGAGGGCAAACTTCCGATGAGTAAAGTTAAGGTCAAAAGGTAAAATATCTTACCCTTAAACCTTAAAGTAAAATTTTGCATAGGCTAGGTGTTAAATTCAAAAAATTAGGATTAGGTTAAACTCATTAAATGTTGCACAAATATGTAAATAATTTTTAATATGCTACGTTATATGGGCTACTTCTTTAGATTTTTTAATACTGAATTTTCTTCAATACTTAAAAATTTCTGAAAGAACATGATAAATTTAAGAAAATTTTAATTATGAACCTGAATAATAAGTACTTCATCGTCATTTTCTGTCTTTTTACGGTGAATATTTTTGCGCAATCTCAGATTGTAGAAGCGGAAAAATTGTTGAATAATGGAGAAATAGAGGAAGCAAAACAGATTTTTCTCCAAAATGACCAGGATGAAAAGGCCAGGGAATACCTTGGAGACATCGCATCTTTTCAGAAAAACTGGGATCAGGCTAAAGAATATTATAGGGACCTGGTTAAGCAAGAACCTGAAAACGCAGTCTATAATTTCAAACTTGCAGGTGCTTTGGGTATGAAGGCCTATAATACCTCAAAGTTTCAGGCAGTTTTCATCATCGGCGATGTAAAGAAATATTTTCGCAAGGCCGCTGACCTGGATAAATCGTTTGTTCTGCCCCGAAGGGCACTGGTTGAATTGTATATGGAGCTTCCCGAAATAATTGGGGGAAGCCGTACCATGGCTGAAAGTTATGCGCATGAACTTGAAAATATCAATCCTTTAGAAGCTTTGCTGGCTCAGGCATATATCTATAGAAAATCTGATTTTAAAGAACTGGCGAAATTGAAATATGAAGAAGCTATAAAAACCGCCCTTAAAAGACCAAATCTTATCACGCGAAATTATTTAAATTATGAACTTGGCGAAGCTTCTGCCTGGTACAAAATCTATCCTGAAGCGGGAATTGATTTTCTGCATAAATATTTGAAAGAATATGGATATAAAGATTTGAATTCTCCTGCCTGGGCATATCTTCGGCTGGCTCAGATCCAAAAATCTCAAAATAACAGCGCAGAAGCCTTGAATATGATTAACAAATCACTGGAAGTAGATCCCGGATTTGAAAAAGCCATTCAGGAAAAACAGAAAATACAACAGATGTGAGCTATTGAATCCATACTGCAAGCCTTATATTTGCGCAAAATTTTTATATGAGAATCCATTTTATTGCGATAGGTGGAAGCGCCATGCACAGTCTGGCAATTGCGTTGAAAGAAAAGGGTGATGAAATCACGGGAAGTGATGATGCTATTTATGAACCTTCCTATTCAAATCTTAAATCTCACCATATTTTACCGGCAAAAATGGGCTGGTTTGAAGAGAATATATCCGAAGATATCGATGCTGTTATTTTAGGAATGCATGCCAGGGCCGATAATCCTGAACTGCTCAGGGCTAAAAAACTCGGATTGTCCATATATTCTTATCCTGAATTTCTTTTTGAGCAATCTAAAGATAAGACACGTGTGGTTATTGGTGGCTCCCACGGAAAAACCACTATCACTGCGATGATCCTTCACGTGATGAAATATCACGAAAAGGAAATTGATTATATGATTGGCGCTCCGGTGACCGGAATTTCAAATTCTGTGCACCTTACCCGTGAAAATGATTTTATGCTAATTGAAGGCGACGAATATCTTTCTTCGGCGCTGGACCGCAGGCCTAAATTCCATCTCTATAAACCCAATATCGCGCTTTTAAGCGGAATTGCCTGGGATCATATCAATGTTTTTCCTTCTTATGAAAACTATGTGGAGCAATTTAAAATCTTTGTCGATTCTATTGTAAATGGAGGTATTCTCGTTTATAATGAAGAAGATGACGAAGTTAAAAATATCGCTGTTTCAACCCAGAATCCCATTCGAAAACACCCTTACAGCACTCCTGCTTATTATACCGAAAACGGAAAAAGTATCCTGGAAACTGCAGAAGGCGATCTCCCTCTTGAGATCTTCGGAAAACATAATCTGAATAACCTGTCCGGTGCAAAGTGGATTTGTCAGCATATGGGAATCGATGAAGATGATTTCTATGAAGCAATTGCCAGTTTTAAAGGAGCAGCCAAACGTTTGGAAAAATTAGCAGAAACTTCTTCCGCCGTAATCTATAAAGATTTCGCTCATAGTCCTTCAAAAGTAGCTGCCACCACTGCGGCTGTTAAGGAGCAATTTCCCAACAGGAAAGTAATTGCATGCCTGGAATTACATACCTATAGCAGCCTGAATTCCGAATTTTTGAAGGAATATCGGGGCACTTTAAATATGGCTGATGAGGCTCTTGTTTTTTATTCTCCTGAAGCGATCGAAATAAAAAAGCTGGAACCTATCGGTAAGGAATATATTGTAGAATCTTTCAGGCATAAAAATCTTAAAGTTTTTACCAATAGTGAAGATCTAAAACGAAGCCTGGAAAATACCGATTTTAATAATTCAGTATTGCTGCTTATGAGCAGCGGCAATTACGGAGGTATACAAAATGAAGAGTTTAAAAACTTGATTTAAAATTCTTTGGACTGTAATTTATTAAATCATTTCATGTCTTTGTTTATCTTTATTTTTATATGAGCAAGGACAAAGAAAATCTTAGTATCAAAAAGTGGGCTGAAGACGACCGGCCTCGTGAAAAACTGCTTCAAAAAGGGAAGTTAAGCCTCAGCGACTCTGAGTTGATCGCCATTCTTTTAGGTTCAGGGAGTAAAAATGAATCGGCAGTAGAGCTGAGTAAAAAGATTCTTTCTTCGGTCCAGAATAATCTTAATCAATTAGGAAAGCTTTCCGTTCAGCAATTGTGCAAATTTAAAGGCATTGGTCCTGCCAAGGCGGTAAGTATCGTCGCTGCAATGGAACTTGGCAGAAGACGCAGGCTGGAAGAAGCGCTGGAACAAAAGAAAATTAGTTCAAGTAATTCAGTGTTTGAGATCATGCAGCCGTTAATTGGGGAATTGCCTCATGAAGAATTCTGGATTCTATACCTTAATAACAGCAATAAAGTAATAGAGCAATTTCAAATAAGCAAAGGAGGAATAACCGGCACCTTAGTGGATGTTCGCATCACTCTAAGAAAAGCTCTGGAACTTGGCGCTGTTTCTATAATTTTGGTCCATAATCATCCTTCTGGAAACCTTAAAGCCAGCGAAGCCGACAAACAACTCACAAAAAAGTTAAAAACGGCTTCTGAAAGCCTTGACATCAAAGTCCTGGACCACATTATTGTGACCGAAAAATCATACCTTAGCTTTGCAGACGAAGGTCTGCTCTAACCAGGATTGCAATGCTAATAATTTACACCCAGAAAGTTACCCCGCGTATAATCTATGTTTTCAAGCATATTTGTTCAAATATTCTGGGAATTTCCATAAAATTCACTTCCAAAATTGAAGAATTTATTGCCCATGATGGCCCCAAACTTTCTTATGGGAAGCAGCCTCTCGGAAATGAATTTTTTATTCAGAAGGTGGATCTTTTAATGGAACAGGGTTTTTCAGAAATTGAGATAAAAGTACAGCCCTGGGACGATACTCTTTGCTTTTTCCCGGTACCAGAAGTTAGCGATCTGCCATTTGACATTTTTGCCGCGTCTTTTTACCTGCTCAGCCGTTATGAAGAATATCTGCCTCATGTAAAAGACGAATCCGGAAGATTTCCTGCCGGTGAAAGCCTGGCGGCCCAGGAAAGTTTCCTGCATAAACCTGTAATTGATATCTGGGCGTTAAAATTCCGTGAAATTCTCAGCACCCGTTTCCCGGGGCTGGAATACAAAAAACGAAATTATAAAGCTCTAAGCCTGATAGCTTCAGAAAATGTTTTCATTTTTAAAAACAAAGGTTTTCTTCGCAGTTTCCTGGGTCTTTGTATTGACCTTTTTAGTTTAAATCTTGGAAAAGTTTTTGACAGGATGCAGGTTTGGTTTCGGCTGAAATCTGATCCATATGATATTTTTGAAGACCTTATTCAGCTTATCAGGAATAATAAAACAGAAATGCTGTTTATGTTTCAGCTAAGCGATTTTTCAATGCATGACCGTAACATTAGCCATAACCGGATGCCACATCGCTCTGTAATAAAATCGGTTGCTGATTATGCCACGGTGGGACTTTTAATAGGCTATTATGCCATGGAGGAGATCACAACTTTGCGAAAGGAAAAGCGGCGCCTTGAAGATATTGTACATAGCCCTGTCGAAAATGCCATGAATTCGAGATTCAATCTAAGCCTGTCTAATAATTACAGTAATCTTATAGAGCTTGAAATCCATAATGATTATTCCATGGGATATCCAAATAATCCCGGTTTCAGGGCCGGCACCTGTACTCCCTTTCTTTTTTACGATATTAACATGGAAGTAACCACGCCTTTAAGACTGCATCCTTATGCTTTTAATTCATCTGTTCTGGAGCGAATTTCAAAAACGCGGATCAGGGAAGATCTCAAAAGAATGATCACGGAAGTAAAAGAAGTGGGCGGAACATTTTGTGGCGTTTTTTCCAATAAGGATTTTTCAAATTATTCTGATAAAAAACTATATTATTCCCTTTTAAACCAGATGCATGAAATGGAATGAAATAGAACATGTTTTTTTTGATCTTGACCATACTCTGTGGGATTTCGAGAAAAATTCGGCTTTGGCGTTTCAGAAGATATTTGAAGATCAGAAAATTAATATTTCGGTTTTAGAATTTTTAAAGGTGTACAAGCCTATTAATTTTCGATACTGGGAAATGTACAGAAGTAATTCGGTTACCAAAGAAGCCTTGCGCTACGGAAGGTTAAAAGAAAGCTTTGATTCCCTGAAATTTGAAGCTACTGATGCTACCATCAATACACTCGCCGATGATTACATAAAATATCTGCTCGCCAATAATCATTTGTTGGAAGACGGCAGGGAAGTGCTGGATTATTTAAGTAAAAAATACGAGCTTCATATTATTACCAATGGTTTTGAAGAAGTTCAGCACAGTAAGATGAAAAATTCAGGAATTCTTCATTATTTTAAAAGCATCACCACCTCAGAAGAAGCCGGGGTGAAAAAACCACATCCTGCGATTTTTGAAAAAGCCCTGCGAAAGAGCAAGGCAGATCCTTTAAAATCGGTTATGATTGGCGACAATCTTGAAGCTGATATCATTGGTGCCCATAAATTTGGCCTTCATACCATTTACCTCGATACAGAGGAGGAAAATATTGAAGTAGAATTTGTTAGGATCGAAAAGTTAAAAGAACTCTTAAATTATTTATAACAATAAAGAATAGGTATTTTCGTTTGGCAAAGAAAGCTGCTCCCGTGTTTGCAAAAAGGCCTTTAAAAATATTATTTCTTTTACTTACCATAAGCTTCTCTTTAAGTTCCTGTTTTAAGGATGTGGATTTTGGCCAGGCACAGGATATTCTCCTAAAACCAGACATTGATGTTGACCTTTTGGTTTACCAGCTCAATGAAAATGATTTTATTGATTCTCGAGATCAAAGCTTTACTCCTGTAATCAGGGATACGGTACGTCTTGAGTTTTTGAATGATGATTATGTTCAGAAAAGCCTTCAATATGCCGAATTCAGATTTAAGCACACTAATTTCTTCAGCCAGCCTATAAAGAGCAGTATTAAATTTCTTGATGAGAACAACAATTACCTTTTCAGCGTGGATTATATAATACCTGCGGGGAATGAAAATTCGCCTGGAGTTGTAGATACCATTAAAGTCATGCAGGGTAACGATATTCTAAAGGTGAGGAAATCAATACAAATGGCATTAGAACTTGAATTGCAGGGTAGCGAAAAAGATCTCAAAGGAGAACTTGACTTTTCTTCCAAAGGTCTGTTCAAATTTGAATTTTAGGATGCGGGAAACTATATTTATTATTCTTTTCTTGTTAAGCATAAACTGTGTAGGGCAAAACAGACCTTTGTTATGGGGTGTGGATGACTTACCGCAGTCTTTACTTCAAAATCCGGGTGCGCGAATAGATTATACTCGTCATTTCGGATTTCCCTTTTTTTCTCAGATACATCTTTTTGCCGGTTCTACGGGCGTTACCGCTTTTGATATTTTTGACGACTCAAATCCGAATGTCAATCAGCGGGTGAGCAATGTGATGAGCAGGCTAACTAAAAATGATTTTTTTTCGGTCAATGAACAATTGGAAGTTCTTTCTTTCGGATGGAAAATGGGGGAGAGGGGATACTTTTCTGCAGGGATTTACCAGGAACTTGACGTTTTCGCCTATTTTCCACATGATCCGGCAATATTGGCCTTTGAAGGGAACGCAGATTATATAGAGCAGAATTTTGATTTTTCAGATGTCAATTTTACCGGCGATGTCCTAACGGTTTACCATGTGGGTTTAAATTATAATGTTGACCGGCAGCTAACATTTGGCGCGAGATTTAAACTGTATTCAGGTATTTTTAATGCTGAAAGCACTAATAACAGCGGGGTTTTCAGGACCGAAATTACGCCTGGTGGTCCCAATTTTTATCGACATTTTATTGAGAATATGAGTGTGAAGGTAAATACTTCTGGCTATGCTTCCCTTAAGAACAAGGAAGGGATGACGGTTGATGAAGCGGTGGCGGAACTTCTAAGTCGTTCCTTTTTTGGTCAGAATGTGGGTGTGGGTGTAGATCTGGGATTTAATTACAAGGTGACAGAACAGTTGACGCTAAGCGGTTCTGTGCAGGATCTGGGAATCATGTTCCATCAAAAAGATACTGAAAATTCCTATTACTACGGTTCTTATCAAACCGATGGCCTGGAACCTCTTTTTCCCGAACTTGATAATAATGAGGCAACTATTCCCTATTGGGATGTTTTTGAAGAAGAACTCAATGTGAATCTGAAAGACGAAACGCTAAGTGAACCCTACAATTCCTGGAGGCCTCTGAAATTCAATGCATCCCTGGAATTTGGTTCCGGAATGTCATTTTTACCTTGTGATTATCTCATTCATAAAAGACCCCGGTATATGAATGTTTTTGGAATGCTTTTTTCAGGTGTGAACAGGCCTAAAGGTCCAACTTACGGGGTTACTGCATATTACGGAAGAAAGTTTACCGAGAATTTCAGGATGCGGCTCGCTTATGGGATTGATCAGTTTACCTTAACAAAAATAGGTTTGATGGCTTCCAAACGATTTTCTAATTTTAATCTTTATCTTGCGGTTAATGATATTCTTGGGTTCACTAATTTAGCGAAAGCTAATAGTGCTTCCCTTCAATTTGGAATGCAATTTATATTTAAAGATTTATGAAAAGACTTTTGATACTAATACTTATGATCAGCAGCATGGCTGGAAGCTATGCACAAAATATCAATTCTTATAAATATATAATAATCCCTGAAACCTATAAATTTACAAAGGGAGTTGATCAATATCAGCTTAATTCCCTTACAAAATTCCTTTTTGAGAAGGAAGGTTTTAATACGGTGATGATGAAAGGAAAGAAACCCGCTGATCTGAGACAGGATCCATGTCAGGGCCTGACGGCGGATGTTCAGGATAATTCCGGGCTTTTTGTTACCAAACTCGTACTCACTTTAACCGATTGTTCGGGAGAGGTAGTTTATAAAAGCGAAGAGGGCAGAAGCCGTGCAAAAGATTTTAAAGCCGCTTACCACGAGGCTTTAAGAGGAGCTTTTGAAGGAGTAAAAGAAATGAATTATCAATATAATGGTGATTCTGCCAAACCATTATTGGCGCAGGAAACAAAAACTTCTGAAAAAAAACCTGAAAAACCTGCGACATCAATTTCTGAAGAAGAGGCTCTGGAAGAGACAAAAAAACCTACCCCGGTAAAGATCGCCACGGAGCCTAAAGCGATTGTTGATGCAGAGAAAACTGAAGTTAAACCGGGCAATTCGGAAAAATCTCTGGAAGAAAGGCAGTTCGAATATGACGGGCAGCAATATAAATTAAAACCTACTGCCCAGGGCTATGGTCTTTATATAAAGAATTCTCCCGAACCAATTGCCCTTCTTCTAAAAAGCGGAAGCGGTGGTAACTTCATATATAATTCCCTAAGCAATCAGGGGATTGCTTATTTCGATAATCAGGGAAATCTTGTGGTGGAGTATTTAAATAAGCAAACCAACAAAAAGGATATTATTGTTTACCTGAAGAAATATTAATAATCATATTTATTCTTCCATCTTTTCCGAAGGAATTCCCGCTGGGCGTTTTCCCGCTGATTCTGTCCGGGATCATATAGTTTCGTGTTTTTGATCTCTTCCGGAAGGAATTCGGCTTCGACAAAATTTCCTTCATGATTATGGGCATATTTATAATCTTTTCCGTAGCCTATATCTTTCATCAGTTTGGTGGGTGCATTCCTAATGGAAAGCGGTACAGCAAGATCACCGGTCTTTTTTACCAGGCTTTGCGCGGCATTGATCGCCTGGTAAGAGGCATTGCTTTTAGGTGAAGTGGCAAGATAAGTAACACATTGAGATAAAATAATACGAGCTTCAGGATACCCAATGGTGTTTACCGCCTGAAAGGTATTGTTGGCGATTACCAGGGCGGTAGGATTGGCATTTCCGATATCTTCGCTCGCCAGGATAAGAAGCCGCCGGGCGATGAATTTCACGTCTTCGCCACCTTCGATCATTCTTGCCAGCCAATAAACCGCAGCGTTAGGATCGCTGCCTCTTATGGATTTTATAAATGCCGAAATGATATCATAATGCTGTTCCCCGGTTTTATCATATAAAACAGTATTCTGCTGGACTTTTTGAAAAACCAGATCATTGGTGATTTCAGTATTTTCAGGTTCAGAGGTTACGATAAGTTCAAAAATATTCAGCAATTTCCGGGCGTCACCACCGCTTAACCTTAAGAGGGCTTCGGTTTCTTTTAATTTTACTTTTTTGGCAGCTATGGTTTTATCTTCTTTCATTGCTCTCTCGAGAAGGGCGGTGAGATCTCCTTTGCTGAAGGGTTTCAGAATATAAACCTGGCAACGGGACAGAAGTGCGGAAATCACTTCAAAACTGGGATTTTCAGTAGTGGCTCCTATCAAGGTTACCCATCCCTTTTCAACGGCTCCCAGTAATGAGTCCTGCTGAGATTTACTAAAACGATGGATCTCATCGATAAAAAGAATCGGACTTTTAGTAGTAAAAAGTCCTTCACTTTTTTTAGCTTTCTCAATGACTTCTCTTACGTCTTTAACTCCGCTGCTAATGGCGCTTAGGGTAAAAAAAGGTCGGTCGGTTTCATTGGCAATAATATTGGCGAGGGTGGTTTTGCCTACACCGGGGGGGCCCCAGAAGATCATGGAAGGGATTATTCCCTGTTTTATTTGTTGTTTTAGGATTCCGTTTTTGCCAATTAGGTGATTCTGACTTAAATAATCATCAAGGCTTTTTGGTCTTAACCTTTCTGCCAGAGGTTGATTCATAGCATTCTTTTAATGACAGTTTTTCATCCGGTTTAGTTTGGATGGTTTTTTGTAATATTAATTAAAATTGAAGAGAATTTGAAAGCTTCATCACCTTTTGTTTTTAGTACCGGAACTATAGGCTATCCTTTGATGTTCGTTCTGCTTATATGGATTGTTTTCTGGGCTGAGGTGCGTTTTGGATTTCATCTAAACAGGTTCGGGATCCAGCCGGGGAGCATTGAAGGATTAAGAGGGATACTGTTCTCACCTTTTATTCATTCAGATATCCGGCATCTTTTTAATAATACCATTCCGCTATTTGTATTATCACTTTCGCTTTTTTATTTCTACAGGCCCATTAGCTGGAAGGTTTTGGTCATCGGATTTTTTTCTACCGGCATTTTGACATGGTTGATCGGGAGACCGGCTTATCATATTGGTGCCAGCGGAATTATATATTTACTGGCTTCCTTTTTATTTTTCAAAGGAATTTTTTCCCGATACTATCGGCTGGTTGCGCTTTCACTGATGGTGGTCTTTCTTTATGGCGGCCTCGTTTGGTATGTAACACCCATAGATCCTGAAATTTCCTGGGAAGGACATTTGTCCGGATTGATCTCTGGCTTTGTATTATCGCTGATCTTCAGAAAAAGAATTGCTTCAACTCCCAAATATGAATGGGAAAAACCGGGTTATAATGAAGCTGATGATCTCTTTATGCGGCATTTTGATGAAAATGGAAATTTTATTGAAAACCTGCCTGAAAATGATACTTCAGATGAGGAAGAGAGTAAGATTCAATATCATTATAAAGAAACACCTAAAAAGGATTAAAGCCTTTGCCGAACCACTTCGTAAAGTAAGGCACCACATGCAACTGATACATTTAGCGATTCTATACTACCTAACATCGGCAATTTTCCTTTAAAATCAACCGATTTCAAAACCGAATTAGAAACTCCTTTAGCTTCATTTCCCATAATGATCGCAACAGGTTGTTTTAAATCCAGGGCATAAATGGTCTCGTTTGTTTTTTCGGTTGCCGCAACTGTTTTGATGTTATAAGACTGAAGGTGAAAAATAGCGTCTTTAATGTGGTTGACTTTACATAAAGGAACTTTAAATGCGGCTCCTGCTGAAGTTTTTATGGTGTCGGCATTTAGCTGTGCAGAACCTTTTTCAGGAAAAATAATTCCATCTACGCCGCAACATTCTGCGGTTCTAATAATCGCACCAAAATTACGCACATCGGTAATTCCATCGAGGAGAAGGAATAAAGGAGCTTTTTTTGATTGGGTCACCCTGGTAACCAGTTGCTCAAGCTCCACGAAATTAACCGGAGAAATTTGAGCCACCACTCCCTGGTGATTTCCTCCTTTACTCAATTTGTTGAGTTTTTCTATGGGAACAAAGGAAACCGGAAAATTCCCTGTTTTTAAATGTTCATTAAGCTGATGGAAAAGCGATCCGGAAAGACCTTTCTGAACATAAATCTTTTCAATGCTTTTATCGCTTTCGATAGCCTCAATAACTGCTCTTATTCCAAAAATTCTTGTTGTTTCCTGCATGGGGTAAAGGTAGTGCAAATGTTTATTTCCTGAAATTTAGGTAATAAAAAAACCACCCGTATTGGCGGGTGGTTTTTTATATAAACATAATTTGGATTAATAATGTGGATTGTCGTCTGCCACCTTTCCAGTTCTTTCATATCCTTTGAAAACATATACAGTTCCTGGGTCCCAGCTAAACTCTGCTTCAAATTGAATTTCATCTACTACTGTATTACTGCCAGGAGTAGTAAAGCTGTTTTTAGTGAATTTACCATTTGTTATTGTAACTGTTTCACCAGTATATAATTCTTCTGTATCAGGCACACTAGAGAAAGTAAGAGTGCTGGGATCAAGGGAGACTTTTGCTTTCAATTCCATCCAGAGGTCATTATCATCCAGCCAAAAATTGGTGTTATTGGCTGCAGTTGCATATGTACTGAATTGCACGTAATCTCCGCCATACGCTGGAGTTTCACCATCAGGTTCGAGTGCTATTACCCACCAATCTCCTGTGATGTCTTCGACAACAATATTACTGGGATCTGCAACTGGATCATCATTCTCACAGGAAAAAAGGGAGCTCATCAAAGCAAAACCTAGTAATAAAAAGCTTAATTTTTTTGTTATATCTTTCATTTTTTTCGATTTTTTTGAACAATAATTAAGAAAAAGAAATTATTGTTGTACCTGAGTTAAAGTTACTTCGAATACATAACCGGCATCCCAAGATGTTTTGAATTTAATAGTTCCGGCAGCTGGATTTACTGTAAATGAATCCATTTCTAAAGTTCCTCCAAATGCACCAACTCCGGTTGTATCATCCAGTGTAAAATCATTAGTTGCAATATTGTTTGCAGTTACCGTCATACCTGTGGCAGCATAGGCGGGACCATATCCTCTTCCATAATCATAATAGCCACCAATAGCATCAGAAAGTTGGTAAACACCATTCCCTAAATCAATGATCATAATAGGACCCAGGTCCTGATACTGAGGAGATGTGCTTCCATTTCTAACAACATCAGCTTCATATACACCTGTAATACTATTTACCAGGTCACCATTACAAGGAGGCCAATAAACGCTTCTGAAAGCCGTAGCCGGGATTCCATCTTCATTAAAGGCACTATAAGCAACACTATAGATATCGGGACCATCGATAGTATTACCACCGAAATAAGTACCGGAAATTGATGTAGTTAGTTCAATCTCTTGACCACCCGCCTCAGCTATTGCTCCCGGGTCAGTATATGATTCAGTATCACAAGGCAAAGTAATTTTAGTACTTCCCTCAAGAGTGATCTTAGGTAGGTAAGTGACAGATGATGCAACCAATGGCTCATCATCTGTATTACAGCTAGTCAAAAACAATCCAAGGATTGCAAATGTGTAAAATAATATTCTGTAGTTTTTCATTTTAATTTTTTTTAGTTATCCCAAAATATATTATCGGTTATAGTCCTCTGAGCTGGTGCGTTTGGGTTTAAACTTCTTTCAGATTCTGGATATAACCAAGCAGATGGAAATGTACCATTAGGAAGAACAGACAGTGGCGGAGTTTGCCAAATACCATTGGTAAACAGTCTGCTTTCAGGTCTATCAAACCTGCGTGCTTCTATCCAACCTTCATCTTCCTGTGTTCCGTTCAATGAAATCCATTTTTGAACTGCGATTTGGTCTATACGATCTACCAGGGCATCAGAACTTGAGTAATTCAGTGAGTTGATATATGAGGATGCTTCATCTTCGATTCCCATATACTTAAAGTTAAGTGCTATGGCCGTCTCAAAAGCCATTTCTTCGTCGTCGCTTGTATCATATCTGGCGGCCGCTTCAGCTCTCAAGAACCAAACTTCCCATGGACTCATTAAAATTACAGGGTTGGTTTCAGAATATGCATACTCTGATGCCATACTGTAATCAGTAGGAGGTGCAGTAAAAGGTTCGTTCTTGATAGTACCTTGATCAATTCCGTGTAGTTGTCCGGCAAAACTTCCAGTAGTAGCTTTAGTATATAAGACCTCACCTCTTGGATCATCTAAAGACTCAAGAACATCCAGGGTGGCGTTGCTCGCAAAATAGAACATACCAACCCCGTATTCAGCTCTGGCAAACATTGGGTTTTGATCTCCTGATGCACCAGTATAAGGTATATATGGCATATCCGCAACGGTCTCAATAAAAGTTCCGTTAGCGATAAGCTCCTTAATGGCAGCAGCCTGAGGGTCGGTTTCTGAAGTTCGCATAAGAACTCTTAATTTCAATGAATTAGCAAATTTAATCCATTTAGAGATGTCTCCTTGATATATGAAATCCTCTTCCCCTACAACACCATCTTCAGCTCTTTCTAAATCTGATAGAGCTTCGTCTAGCAAAGTAACTAAGCCAGGGTAAACAGCAGATCCTGCGGCGTCAAAACTTGGAGCTAATATAGATCCATCTTCAATAGCACCTGCGAGTGCTTCCGAAAAAGGAATGTCACCAAAATGATCAACTAAACCTTGAAAAAGATAAGCTTTTAACACTTTCGCAATTCCACTATAAGCAGGTGCGGAGCTGTTTTTTGTTATAGCGTTAAGGTCAGCCAAGCAATTGGCATAGGCTCTTGCCCAATACCCGTTAAAATCATCAGGCTGAGCAACATATCTTTCTGAATTCCCTATAGAAACACCTTGGCCCCAAGTATAATACTGACTCCAAAGGAAAGATTCAGAATAATTCAAATCGGTGTCTACAACATAACCCAGAAATCCGATTGCTGAACTTAAAACTTGGGCATCTCCCGCTGAGGGAAATGTGTTGGGATCTACATTAACTTCTTGTAAGCTATCCGAACATGAATAGTTTAAAGTTAATAAAAGTAAAAGCAGTATTTTAATATTGTTTTTCATCGTATTTTTTTTAGAATGACAATTGTACATTAAGTCCCAAACTCCTTGAAGTTGGTGTTTGAGTTGTCTCAATACCCTGTGCATTACCCGTTAATGCTGGACCGTTTACTTCAGGGTCAGCGTATTTATTTTCACCTGGCAACCAGAATTTAAGGTTTTTACCATAAATTGCTAATCTCGCATTCGTTATAAATGTATTTTCCAGGAATGTTTTAGGTATAGTGTAACTTAATTCTACTTCTCGCAATTTGATATAACTGGCATCTATTAAATAAGTAGAAGCAGCAGGATCGTAACTGGTATAAAAATCCTGTTCAGTAATTGCGGTAGTATTTTCAGAAAAAGTACCATCTTCATTTTGTATTACAGAGTTTGGTATAATGAAAGGTTCTCTGTTATAAATGGTGGTATTAATTGCAGTTCCGTTAAATTCAGTCATATATTTTGACTGGGAAACGAATTCTCCACCTTCTTTCATATCAACTAAAACTCTCAATCCAAATCCTTTGTAATTGGCGTTGGTACCAAAACTTAAAAGGTAATCAGGTTGATAAGATCCAAGGTATACTTCTTCATCTGTATATAGCGGATAACCAGTGTTAGGATCTACTATAATTTGTCCTTGAGCATTGGTCTTAGGTGCAAGTCCTTTAAACGTTCCGAATGGCATACCTTCTTTTGCAACTACAGATACACCAGTATTTCCAAAAGGTCCGCCTATAGTTAATTCGCTGATATCTTCAGCAATATTTACGACCTCGTTGTCGTTTTTAGAAAAAGTACCGAAAAGTTCAAAATTTAAGTCGTCTATAACATTTTTTAAAGGTCTTATACTTAAAGTAGCTTCGTGACCTTTATTTGTCATTCTACCAATGTTACTTACCGTTTGAGAGAAACCTGTTGATCTTGGCAGGTTGATAGTTACAATTTGATCATCATGAATAGATTTATAATAGGTATATGATAAGGTTATCATATCTCTAAAGAAGCCAAGATCAGCACCTACTTCATAAGTAGTTGTTAATTCAGGTCTAAGTGTCGGGTTCCCAATAGTATTACCGAGCGTAAAACCTGGAACACCATTTTTAGGGAAGAACAGTGCATAATCTCCTAGGCCTACAATGGTAGGATTTCCTATGAAATAGGAATTTAGTAAATATATACCAGCATCCTTTCCTGATGTACCGTAACTTCCTCTTAATTTACCATAATTTAAGAAGTCATTTTCAATGTTTAAAAGGTCCGTGAATATTACAGAAGCACCTACGGCACCATACAAGAAAGAATTATTACCTGCTGGAAGAGTGGAAGACCAGTCATTTCTTGCCGAAAGCTCTAAAAACGCAGCGTTTTTATAGCCAATACTTGCGTTTGCCAAAGCACCGTAAATTCTATATCTACTTCTATACATGCTAGAGGTAGGTGATTGGACACTGTTGGATAGGTTGTATACACCGCTAACTACAAGGCCTCCTACAGAACTACCTGTTAAAGATTTATTCTCTCTTGAGAAGTAATTAAAACCTGCTGATGCCGAAAGTTCAAAATCATCACTTAACTGCTTATTATAGTTTGCTGAAACAGTTGCATCAAGGTTTAGCGTCTTATTATTGTAGTTTACATATTCGCCAAGCGAGTTATGTTTTGAGTTACGAGTACCAATCTCCAAACCATTTGTCCAAATTAATTGCTGAGCTGGAGTGAATGTTGGAGTCCAGGTATCGGTTTGAGTATTCACAATATTACCTCCAAAGCGTCCATTTAATGATAGGCCATCAAAAAGTTTATATGTCAGGGATGCATTAGCTAAGAAGTTATCAATATTTGCCTCGTTTCCATATTCATTTAAGATATAATAAGGGTTAACGGAAGAATAAGATCCCCAATAACCGTTGATATCATGAAATGGGCTTTTATAGTCTTTCAACTCCGAAAAAGGAATATTTACAGGAGATTGTACAACCATAGCGTACGCATTATTTCCTTCAAAGGGTCTGGAACCTTCCTGTGCCGTATTTTCTCTCACATTGGCATAAGAAATTTTGAAGTCTGATTTGAGTTTGTCGCTTAGTTGAGCAGAAGCATTAAAGCTAAGGTTATCTCTTTTGTAATATGTATTGTCTAAAATACCCGATTGATCTGTATTACCATAAGAGGCGAAATATGTAAAACCTTCTTTCGCACCAGATAAACTTATAGTGTTAGATAAAGTATATCCGGTATTGAAAAAGTTTTGTAATTGGTTGGGAACAGCACTATAAGGTCTTATTAAAGCTTCTAATGCTCCATCTCCATCAGAGTCGATTGGGCTAGTCCATGGTCTAACCACACCGTCAAGTGTTGGTCCCCAGGACCAGTTTTCTCCAGAATCCAAACTAGCATTATCATAGCCCTGCCCATAAGTGCTCTGTCTTTGCAAATTAATGATCGCAGTCTCCATAGATGTTGAACCATTGTAGTTGATTCTCATTTTTTCACCTTTCTTTCCAGATTTGGTAGTAATAAGAACAACCCCGGAAGCTCCACGTGATCCATAAAGAGATGTGGCAGAAGGACCTTTAAGAATTGTTACAGATTCGATGTTATCAGGGTTGATGTCATTGAATCGGTTACCATAATCTGCGTACCCAGTACTTGAAGATCCAGCGCCCCCAGAAGTTGCAGAGTTGTCAATTGCAACCCCATCAACAATGATAAGGGCGTTGTTATTTCCCGTAAGAGACCCTTCTCCTCTAAGTACAATTCTTGTAGATGAGCCTACAGAACCTGAACCGGTTGAGAGTTTTACACCTGCTGCTTTACCTCTTAATGCTTCTAATGCATTTTTGCTAGGAGTCGAATTTAATTCTTCAGAATTTACGGTTTGGTTAGCATACACCACCTCACGTGCATTTCTATCTGAAATACCTAGTGCAGTCACTACTACTTCTTCAAGTTCAGAAGCACTGGGACTCATGGTCACGTCTATTCTGTCACTTTCAGTAGTCCCTACTGTGTATTGTGCAGTTTCGTAACCTATAAATGAGAATACTAAGACATCTCCTTGCGATGCCTCTATAAAATAATTCCCATCAAAATTTGTTTGGGTACCTTGTGTGGTCCCTTTAATTATAACGTTCACCCCTGGCAGCGGTAACCCTTCGGCATCCGTTACCGTCCCGGTAATCGTTCGTTGGTTTTGCGCAAAAGTAATTTGCACAACAAACGCCAGTAATAGCGTTAAAATACTACTTAACTTTGTTTTCATGTTAAAATTTGTTTGAATTAGCCTCGCCAAATGTGATAATAAATGGTTAATTAAACAAGTTTTTATTTTTAAAAAATAGACTTATTGTAAAAAAAATGTTAAAAATCCTTTAAAATCCTCTGCAAACCGCTTTTCAGGAATTTTTTCTGTTAAGAAATCGGAGGTTTTATAATATCCACTTACCTGTTTTATATAGGGGCTCCTTTTTTCTTCCTGTTGATACCCGCTTTTATGGGGTGAAAGAAATTTTTCAAGAAATCCTTGAAAATAAATAAAGTAGTGTTTGAATAATATTTTTTTATTTCTACCTTTGCAAACCCTTAAAAAGAGGGGAGTAAATTTTATTAATAATTAGTGTATAGGAAATTATGCCAACAATTTCACAATTAGTACGAAAAGGAAGAGCCAAAATAACCAAGAAGAGTAAATCGGCTGCTTTGGATTCGTGCCCTCAAAGGAGAGGTGTTTGTACCCGTGTGTACACTACCACTCCTAAGAAACCAAACTCTGCTATGCGTAAAGTAGCTAGGGTAAGGTTAACTAACGGAAAAGAGGTGAACGCCTACATTCCGGGAGAAGGACACAACCTCCAGGAGCACTCGATAGTATTGGTTAGAGGTGGAAGGGTGAAAGATTTGCCTGGTGTTAGATACCACATCGTTCGTGGTGCGCTTGATACTGCCGGTGTTGAAGGTAGAACTCAGCGTAGATCTAAATACGGAGCAAAACGCCCTAAGAAGTAATTAAAAACTTTTAATGTAAAGAAATGAGAAAAAGACAGGCGAAAAAAAGACCTCTTTTACCAGATCCTAAATTTAACGATCAGCTTGTAACACGTTTTGTGAACATGATGATGTGGGATGGGAAAAAATCGGTTGCCTTTAGAATTTTCTACGATGCTATTGATATCGTGGAGCAAAAGAAACAAGACGAAGAGAAATCTGGTTTGGAGCTTTGGAAAGACGCTCTTTCAAACGTTATGCCTCACGTAGAAGTGAGAAGTAGACGTGTTGGAGGTGCTACCTTTCAAATTCCTATGCAGATTCGTCCAGACAGAAAAGTATCAACTGCGATGAAATGGTTGATTAGTTTTGCGCGTAAGAGAAATGAAAAATCTATGGCCGCAAAACTTGCTGCCGAAGTTCTTGCCGCAGCTAAAGAGGAAGGTGCTGCTGTGAAGAAAAGAGTAGATACTCATAAGATGGCTGAAGCTAATAAAGCATTCTCTCACTTTAGATTCTAAAAAAACAATATGGCACAAAGAGATTTAAAATATACTAGAAATATAGGTATTGCAGCTCACATTGATGCGGGTAAAACCACAACTACTGAGCGTATCCTTTATTATACAGGTATCAGTCACAAGATTGGTGAGGTGCACGATGGCGCTGCTACCATGGACTGGATGGAGCAGGAGCAGGAGCGTGGTATTACCATTACTTCGGCGGCTACCCATTGTACCTGGCCATATAGGGATCATGAATATACCGTTAATATAATTGATACTCCCGGGCACGTTGATTTTACCGTAGAGGTAGAACGTTCATTACGTGTTCTTGACGGAGTTGTTGCATTGTTCTCTGCAGTAGACGGGGTTGAGCCTCAGTCTGAAACTGTTTGGAGACAGGCAGATAAATATAGAGTACCACGTCTTGGTTTCGTTAATAAGATGGACCGCCAGGGTGCAGATTTCTTCAACGTTTGCCGTCAGGTAAAAACAATGTTGGGAGGGAATCCTGTTCCGCTTCAGGTTCCAATTGGAGATGAAGCCGATTTTAAAGGTGTGGTTGACTTAATTTCTAAAAAAGCGATCATCTGGAATGATGAAGACATGGGGATGACCTATGATACCATCGATATTCCTGAAGAGCTTAAAGCAGATGTTGATAAATATCGTGCAGAACTTGTAGAAGCAGTGGCTGAATATGATGAGGCCTTGATGGAAAAATTCTTTGAAGATGAGAATTCAATCACTGAAGATGAGATCATCGCTGCCCTTCGTGCTGCAACTATAGATATGTCTATCATCCCGATGATGTGTGGTTCAGCATTTAAAAATAAAGGTGTTCAGGCGATGCTTGACGCTGTAATGCGTTATCTGCCTTCTCCGGTAGATGTAGAGGCTATTAAAGGTGAAAATCCAGACACAGGTGAAGAAGAAAGTCGTAAGCCTAATGTCGATTCTCCTTTCTCTGCACTTGCATTTAAGATTGCTACCGATCCTTTTGTAGGTCGTTTGGCTTTCTTCCGTGTGTATTCCGGTACTTTGGATGCTGGTTCTTATGTGTTGAACGTTCGTTCAGGTAAGAAAGAACGTATCTCGAGAATTTACCAAATGCACTCTAACAAGCAGGAGCCTATCGATAAGATTGAGGCTGGTGATATTGGAGCGGCTGTTGGTTTTAAAGATATTAAAACCGGAGATACGCTTACCGATCTTGATCATCCAATCATTCTTGAGTCTATGTCTTTCCCTGCACCGGTTATTGGTATTGCTGTAGAGCCTAAGACCAAGGCTGATGTTGAGAAGATGGGTATGGCTCTTGGAAAACTTGCTGAAGAAGATCCAACCTTTACTGTAAGGACTGATGAAGCTTCTGGTCAAACAATTATCTCTGGTATGGGTGAACTTCACCTGGAGATCATTATTGATCGTATGAAGCGTGAGTTTAAAGTGGAAGTAAATGTAGGTCAACCACAGGTTGAGTACAAAGAAACCGTAACTCGTTCAGCAGATCATCGTGAAGTTTATAAAAAACAGACTGGTGGTCGTGGAAAATTCGCTGATATCGTATTCACCCTGGGGCCTGTAGATGCAGACTTTGAAGGTGAAGGTCTTCAGTTCGTAGACGAAATTAAAGGTGGACGTATTCCTAAAGAATTTATTCCTTCTGTTCAGAAAGGATTCCAGGAGGCTATGAAAAATGGTCCTCTTGCAGGATTTACTATGGATTCTTTAAAAGTTGTTCTTAAAGACGGATCTTTCCACCCTGTGGATTCCGATCAGCTTTCATTTGAACTGGCTGCAAAACTAGGATACAGAGATGCTGCTAAAAAAGCAGGTGCTGTAATTCTTGAGCCAATCATGAAAGTAGAAGTTGTAACTCCGGAAGAAAACATGGGGGATATTGTTGGTGACCTTAACAGAAGAAGAGGTCAGGTAAACAATATGTCAGACAGATCTGGAGCGAAGGTAATCAAAGCTGAAGTGCCACTTTCTGAAATGTTCGGATATGTTACTACATTGAGAACACTTTCTTCAGGTCGTGCAACTTCAACTATGGAATTCTCTCACTATGCTGAAACTCCTTCAAATATTTCTGAAGAGGTGATCAAAGCAGCAAAAGGAGCAGCAAACGAATAATCTTAAGGAAATGAGTCAAAAAATCAGAATAAAACTAAAATCTTACGATCATAACCTGGTAGACAAATCTGCTGAAAAGATCGTAAAAACCGTAAAAACTACGGGAGCTGTTGTTACCGGACCAATTCCGTTGCCAACAAACAAAAAGATCTTTACTGTTCTTCGTTCGCCTCACGTGAACAAGAAGTCAAGGGAGCAATTTGAGCTTAGCTCTTATAAAAGATTGCTTGACATCTACAGTTCTTCTTCAAAAACCATCGATGCGTTGATGAAACTGGAACTTCCAAGTGGAGTAGAGGTAGAGATTAAAGTGTGATAAAAAACTTCCGTGCACCCAGGTGCCCGGTTAACATGTCCGGAGCTTCGAGCAAAGGAAAAACGGTGAAAAATACAATTCAGGGCTGAAATGTATTTTTCAGCCCTTAGTTTTTAGAAAAAGTAAATCAATTAATAATTAATTAAATATGTCTGGGTTAATAGGAAAAAAGATCGGCATGACCAGCATTTTCGACGAGAATGGAAAGAATATTCCATGTACCGTGATCGAAGCTGGACCATGCGTTGTTACCCAAGTCAGAACCAAAGAGGTTGACGGGTATGAAGCACTTCAACTTGGTTTCGATGACAAAAAGACTGTTAATAAAGCTGCTGAAGGGCACGCGAAAAAAGCAGGAACTGTTGCAAAACGGAAGGTCATTGAATTCCAGGGATTTAAAGAAGATTACAAATTAGGAGATTCAATCACAGTTGAACAGTTCAGAGAAGGTGAATTCGTAGATGTGTCTGGAATTTCTAAAGGAAAAGGCTTCCAGGGTGTTGTAAAAAGACACGGTTTTGGAGGTGTTGGGCAGGCCACTCACGGTCAGCACAACCGTTTAAGAGCCCCGGGTTCTATCGGTGCAGCCTCGTATCCTGCGAGAGTTTTCAAAGGGATGAAGATGGCCGGAAGAATGGGTGGTGAAAAAGTAAAAGTTGAAAACCTTAGAGTTTTAAAGATTGTGGCAGACAAGAATCTTCTTGTTGTGAAAGGTTGTGTTCCAGGTCATAAAAACTCTTACGTAATCATCAGCAAGTAATGGAAATAGCAGTTTTAGATATTAAAGGAAAAGAAACAGGCAGAAAAGCAAAGCTTTCTGATTCTGTTTTCGCTATAGAGCCTAATGAACATGCTGTTTACCTTGATGTGAAGCAATATCTTGCCAATCAGCGTCAGGGAACACATAAGGCTAAAGAAAGAGCAGAAATTACCGGAAGTACCCGTAAGATCAAAAAACAAAAAGGAACTGGTACTGCCCGTGCGGGTAGCATCAAATCTCCTGTTTTTCGTGGCGGTGGGCGAATCTTTGGTCCCAGACCAAAAGATTACGGTTTTAAACTGAACAAAAACCTAAAACGTCTTGCAAGAAAATCAGCGCTTTCTATGAAGGCAAACGATAAGGCGATTTTAGTGGTAGAAGATTTTTCTTTCGATACTCCCAAAACCAGGAATTTCATCGAAGTTCTTCAGGCTCTGGGAATTGAAACTAAAAAATCTTTGATAGTGTTGGGTGACTCAAATAAAAACGTATATTTGTCGTCGCGCAATTTAAAGACCTCTGAAGTTATAACAAGCTCAGAATTAAGTACTTACAAAATTCTGAATGCGAATAATGTTGTCTTTTTAGAAGGATCTTTAGAAGGAATTGAATCGAAATTAAGTTAATAAACGTTATGAGCATCTTAATAAAACCTGTTATTACAGAAAAAGCGACCGCAGATAGCGAAATGAACAATCGCTTCAGTTTTGTGGTAAGTAACACGGCTAATAAGATTCAGATCAAAGAAGCGATCGAATCGGCTTATGGCGTTTCTGTTACTAAAGTTCGAACTATGAATGTCCGTCCTGATCGTAAAACCAAATACACAAAATCTGGTATGATCACTGGTAAAACTAAAGCTTTCAAAAAAGCAATAGTACAGGTGGCGGAAGGTGAAACTATTGATTTATACAGTAATCTCTAAGATTGAAAAATGTCAGTTAGAAAGTTAAAACCAATCACACCTGGTCAGCGTTTTAGAGTAGTTAATGGGTATGACGCCATTACTACTGATAAGCCGGAAAAAAGCCTTTTGGCTCCGATAAAAAAATCAGGTGGTAGAAACAGTCAGGGAAAAATGACCATGCGCTACAAAGGTGGTGGTCATAAAAGACGTTATCGAGTTATCGATTTTAAACGTGACAAGCAGGGAATTCCTGCTACTGTTGCGAGCATAGAATACGATCCAAACAGAACGGCCTTTATCGCTCTTTTGAATTATCAGGATGGTGAAAAAAGGTATATCATTGCTCAAAATGGTCTTCAGGTAGGGCAAAATGTGGTTTCAGGACACGAAAGTGTTGCTCCTGAAATTGGAAATGCCATGCCTTTGGCAAATATTCCTCTTGGAACAATTGTTTCTTGTATCGAGCTTAGGGCCGGGCAGGGAGCTGTTATGGCTCGTAGCGCCGGAGCTTTTGCTCAATTATTGGCAAGGGAAGGAAAGTATGCAACCGTGAAATTGCCTTCAGGTGAGATTCGAAGAATCCTTGCAACTTGTATGGCTACAATCGGTGCTGTTTCCAACAGTGACCACCAGCTATTGATCTCTGGTAAAGCCGGTAGAAAACGCTGGTTAGGTATCAGGCCGAGAACAAGACCTGTAGCTATGAACCCTGTCGATCACCCAATGGGTGGTGGTGAAGGTAGAGCTTCAGGTGGTCACCCAAGATCTAGAAAAGGTATTCCTGCAAAAGGATTTAAGACCCGTTCGAAGACCAAAGCGAGTAACAAGTATATTGTAGAACGCAGAAAGACTAGAAAGAAAAAATAAGATATGGCACGTTCATTAAAAAAAGGACCTTTCGTTCACTATAAACTGGAGCAAAAAGTTGCCCAGAATGTTGAGTCTGGAAAGAAAGCCGTGATCAAAACCTGGTCTCGTGCTTCTATGATTACTCCAGATTTCGTTGGACAAACCATTGCAGTGCATAATGGAAAACAATTTGTTCCTGTATATATCACTGAAAATATGGTGGGTCATAAATTAGGAGAATTTTCACCAACACGATCTTTTAGAGGACATGCTGGTGCGAAAAATAAAGGTAGAAAATAATTGAAGCTATGGGAGTTCGTAAAAGAGAAAGAGCAGAGCAAATAAAAGAAGCCAAACAACAGGTAGCTTTTGCTAAGTTGAATAACTGCCCTACTTCGCCAAGAAAGATGCGTCTTGTGGCGGATCTGGTAAGAGGAGAGAAAGTAGAAAAAGCGCTTCATATTTTGAAATTCAGCAAGAAAGAAGCTTCAAATCGTTTGGAAAAGCTATTGCTTTCCGCCATTGCCAACTGGCAGGCTAAAAACGAAGATGCTAACATCGAGGAAGCTGAACTATTTGTGAAAGAGATCCGCGTAGATGGGGGAACGATGTTGAAAAGACTTCGTCCTGCACCACAGGGTCGTGCACACCGAATTAGAAAAAGATCCAATCACGTAACATTGGTGCTTGGAGCAAACAATAATACACAAAGCTAAGATAGAGTATGGGACAAAAGACAAATCCAATCGGGAATCGCCTTGGTATCATCAGAGGATGGGAATCCAACTGGTATGGAGGTAATGACTACGGCGACAAATTAGCCGAAGACGATAAGATTAGAAAGTACATCCATGCTCGTCTTTCTAAAGCGAGTGTATCGCGTGTAATCATCGAACGCACGCTTAAGCTTGTAACCGTTACTATCACCACTGCAAGACCTGGTATCATTATCGGGAAAGGCGGCCAGGAGGTAGACAAGCTTAAGGAAGAGCTTAAGAAGATTACCGACAAGGAAGTTCAAATTAACATCTTTGAGATTAAGAGGCCAGAACTTGACGCCCACCTTGTGGCTGCAAGTGTAGCAAGACAAATCGAGAATCGTATCTCTTACCGTCGTGCAATTAAAATGGCTATCGCGGCTGCTATGAGAATGAACGCCGAAGGGATCAAAATAGAGATCTCCGGTCGTTTAAACGGTGCTGAAATGGCACGTTCAGAATCATACAAAGATGGTAGAATACCTTTGTCAACTTTTAGGGCTGATATTGATTATGCTTTGATCGAAGCTCATACTACCTATGGTAGGCTGGGTGTTAAAGTATGGATCATGAAAGGTGAGGTATACGGAAAAAGAGAGCTTTCGCCTCTAGTTGGCCTTGCGAAAAACCAGGGTAAAAAATCCGGTGCCGGACGTGGAAACAAATCCCGTCGTAGAAAGTAATTTTTTAAAGTAAAAAAGAAAATGTTACAACCTAAAAGAACAAAATATCGTAAGCAGCAAAAGGGCCGTATGAAAGGTGTATCTCAAAGAGGGCATCGTCTTTCAAACGGAACTTTCGGAATCAAATCAATGGATTCGAGCTTCGTGACCGCACGCCAAATCGAGGCAGCGCGTATTGCCGCTACCCGTTACATGAAAAGGGAAGGATCTATCTGGATTAAAATTTTCCCAGATAAGCCTATCACTAAAAAGCCTCTTGAGGTACGTATGGGTAAAGGTAAAGGTGCTGTTGAGTATTGGGCAGCCGTAGTAAAACCAGGAAGAATCATGTTTGAAATTGGTGGAGTGCCAATGGATATTGCTAAAGAGGCACTTCGCCTTGCAGCGCAGAAACTTCCTGTGAGAACCAAATTTGTTGTAGCTAGAGATTATCAAGAATAATTTTTTGAATTATGAAACAATCAGAAGTAAAAGAATTGTCTGTTGCAGAATTGCAGGAAGAGCTTGATAAATCTCGTAAAGCATACGCAGATTTAAAAATGGCTCACGCCGTTTCGCCATTAGAAAATCCTATTCAATTAAGACATGTGAGGAGAAACATTGCGAGACTGGCTACAGAGTTAACTAAAAGAGAACAACAATAATTGTTATTCTGCTGAAAGATGGAAAAAAGAAACTTAAGAAAAGAGCGTATAGGTGTTGTTACAAGTAACAAAATGCAGAAATCAATCGTGGTTTCTGAAGTTAAAAAAGTAAAACACCCTATGTATGGAAAATTCGTTTTAAAAACGAAAAAATACGTAGCACACGACGAAAATAACGACTGCAACGAAGGAGATACCGTAAAGATCATGGAAACACGACCTTTAAGTAAATCTAAATGTTGGAGATTAGTAGAAATAATTGAAAGAGCGAAGTAATCATGGTACAACAAGAATCCAGACTAAGAGTAGCAGATAACACCGGGGCTAAAGAAGTTTTAGCGATCCGCGTGTTGGGAGGTACAAAGAAAAGGTACGCTTCTGTTGGTGATAAAATCGTGGTGAGTGTCAAGGAAGCCACTCCAAACGGTAACATCAAAAAAGGTGCTGTTTCAACAGCTGTTGTTGTTCGTACCAAAAAGGAAGTACGCCGTCCAGACGGATCTTACATCCGCTTTGACGATAACGCATGTGTGCTTTTGAACCCCCAGGGGGAAATGCGCGGAACCCGTGTATTTGGTCCTGTGGCACGAGAACTTCGTGATAAGCAATTCATGAAGATTGTATCATTGGCACCAGAAGTGCTTTAATACATTACTAAAATGACAAAGCTTAAAATTAAATCAGGAGATACTGTTCGTGTAATTGCCGGAGACCACAAAGGTCAGGAAGGTAAGGTACAGAAAGTTCTTCGTGACAAGAATAAAGCCATCGTGGAAGGGATCAATATGGTCTCAAAACATGAAAAGCCAAGTGCTCAGAATCCACAGGGTGGTATAAAAGAGAAGGAAGCTCCTATCCATGTATCCAATCTTGCACTTCTTACCAAAAATGGTGAGATTACCAGGGTAGGATATAAAGAAGAAGATGGGAAGAAAGTGAGATTTTCTAAAAAATCTAATGAAGTAATTTAGTTATGGCATACGTACCAAGACTTAAACAGGAATATAATGAGCGTGTGAAGAATGCGCTTACTGAAGAATTTAGCTACTCCAATATAATGGAGGTGCCAAAACTTGAGAAAATCGTCATCAGCCGTGGTGTTGGTGGTGCGGTAGCCGATAAAAAACTTATTGATCATGCGGTAGATGAACTTTCATCTATTAGTGGTCAAAAAGCCATCGCTACTTATTCCAAGAAAGACGTTGCATCGTTTAAGCTTCGTAAAGGGATGCCAATTGGCGCTAAAGTTACTTTACGAGGATACAGAATGTATGAATTCTTAGACAGACTTATAACTACCGCTTTACCGCGTGTAAGAGATTTTAATGGTATCAAGTCTAACGGATTTGATGGAAGAGGTAATTACAACCTTGGAGTTACCGAGCAGATTATCTTCCCTGAAATCGATATTGATGCAGTGAACAGAATTGCTGGTATGGATATCACATTCGTAACAACTGCCAATACCGATAAGGAAGCTAAAGCATTGTTAACCGAACTAGGTTTACCTTTTAAAAAGAATTAATTATGGCTAAAGAATCAATGAAAGCCCGTGAGGTTAAGAGACAAAAACTGGTAAAAAAGTATGCTCAAAAACGCAAGGAGCTTAAAGAAGCCGGCGATTGGGAAGCACTACAAAAATTGCCAAAAAATTCTTCTCCTGTACGTTTGCACAATCGTTGTAAACTAACTGGAAGACCAAAAGGTTATATGAGACAATTTGGTCTTTCCCGAGTTATGTTCAGAGAGATGGCCAATCAGGGGCTAATTCCAGGTGTTAAAAAAGCAAGCTGGTAATAATTATTAATTGGAGGCAGGTTCAGAAATACTGAAAACCACCCCCGCAAATAAATATAAATGAATACAGATCCTATTGCAGATTACCTAACAAGAATCAGGAACGCCAATGCTGCTAATCACAGAGTGGTTGAAATTCCTGCTTCCAATGTTAAGAAAGAGATCACAAAAATTTTGTTTGATCAGGGATATATTCTTAGTTACAAATTTGATGACAGTACCGCTCAGGGAACTATCAAAATCGCTCTTAAATATGATAAAATCACTAAAGAGCCTGTAATCAAGAAAATTCAGAGAATAAGTAAACCTGGTTTACGTAAATATGCTGGTGCCCATGATATTCCAAGAGTCCTTAATGGTCTTGGTGTGGCGATCGTTTCAACTTCTCACGGTGTGATGACCGGGAAGCAGGCGAAAGCTGATAATGTTGGTGGAGAAGTACTTTGCTACGTATACTAATACTTAAAAGACTAAAGAAATGTCAAGAATAGGTAAAAACCCAATTACAATTCCCGAAGGTGTAAACGTTGATTACACAGATGGAGTTGTAACGGTAAAAGGAAAATTGGGAGAACTTAAGCAGGAGATTACCGATATCGATGTGAGTATCGAAGATAATGTAATTTCTTTTGAAAGATCTTCAGAGAAAAGTGATCAAAAATCAAAGCATGGTCTTTACCGTGCGTTGGTGAACAATATGATTGAAGGTGTTACCAAAGGTTTCAGTAAACAACTTGAACTTGTGGGAGTTGGTTATAGAGCCAGCAACCAGGGAAACAGGTTGGAGCTCGCCGTTGGTTATTCTCATAATATTGTGATAGATTTGGCTCCCGAAATTAAGGTGGAGACTATTTCTGAAAAAGGAAGGAATCCAGTTGTGAAACTTACTTCTTATGATAAGCAACTTGTGGGACAGGTTGCCGCTAAGATCCGTTCATTTAGAAAACCTGAGCCTTACAAAGGAAAAGGTATCAAGTTTGTCGGAGAGCAATTGAGAAGAAAAGCAGGTAAATCAGCTTAATAAATTTAGTTATGGCAGTGTCAAAACAAGATAGAAGAAATAAAATCAGAAAACGTATCCGTAAAGGGATAGCGGGAACTGTAAGCCGTCCTAGATTATCTGTTTTTAGAAGTAATAAAGAAATTTATGCTCAGATCATCGACGACGTAGAAGGTAAAACCCTCGCATCAGCTTCTTCAAGAGATAAGGGAATCGCTTCTGAAGCTTCTAATAAACAGGAGCAGGCTCAGCTGGTTGGAAAAGCCATCGCTGAAAAGGCCAAAAAAGCCGGAATAGATACTATTTCTTTCGACAGAGGTGGTTACCTGTATCACGGTAGAGTTAAATCATTAGCAGAAGGTGCTCGCGAAGGAGGACTAAAATTCTAAAAATATGTATCAAGATTATAAAAACGTAGAACATGTAAAGCCAGGAGGTCTTGAACTTAAAGACCGTTTGGTAGGAGTACAACGTGTTACTAAGGTTACAAAAGGAGGTAGAGCATTCGGCTTTTCTGCAATTGTGGTTGTGGGAGATGAAAATGGTGTTGTAGGCCAGGGACTTGGTAAATCTAAGGAAGTTGCCGATGCTATTTCTAAAGCCGTTGAAGATGCCAAGAAAAATCTGGTACGCATTCCTTTAAATAAAGGAACTTTGCCACACGAGCAAAAAGGTAAGTACGGAGGTGCAAGAGTGCTTTTGATGCCTGCAGCTACCGGTACCGGAATTATCGCAGGTGGAGCAATTCGTGCGGTACTGGAATCGGTTGGAGTGCATGACGTACTTTCAAAGAACCAGGGATCTTCAAACCCTCACAATGTGGTGAAAGCTACTTTTGATGCCTTATTACAATTAAGAAGTGCTGAAACTGTTGCAAAACAACGAGGCGTTTCGTTAGAAAAGGTTTTTAAAGGATAAATCAAGGAAAAGATGGGAAAGATTAAAGTCACAAAAGTAAAGAGTGCCATCAACCGCACTAAGAATCAAAAACTTATTCTTGAGTCTCTTGGACTTAGAAGAATGGGGCAGACGGTTGAGCATGAAGATACGCCAAACATCCTTGGTATGGTAAATAAAGTTAAACACTTAGTTTCTGTAGAAGAAGCAAAATAATAAGTCTCTCATGGATTTAAGTAACTTAAAACCTGCAAAAGGTTCAGTTAAGAAAGATGGTAAGCGTGTTGGTCGCGGTGAAGGTTCCGGTAAAGGAGGAACTGCCACTCGTGGTCACAAAGGTGCCAAGTCACGATCTGGTTACAGCAAGAAGATCGGTTTTGAAGGTGGACAAATGCCACTTCAGAGACGTGTTCCAAAATTCGGATTCAACAATAGAAACCGCAAAGAATATCAGGGAATCAATCTTGATACACTGCAATCTCTGGTAGATAGCGGCAGGATCAAAGATACGGTTGATATGGATGTTCTTGTAGCTAATGGTCTGGCTGGAAGAAACGAACTTGTTAAGATATTAGGTAGAGGTGAATTGAAAGCAAAATTGAAAGTATCTGTTCATAAATTTACGGCCTCAGCAAAAGAAGCTATTGAAGCTGCCGGTGGTGAAGTTGTTACTTTATAATAGATAATCAAATGAAATTCATCAATACGATCAAAAATATTTGGAAAATCGAGGAACTGAGAAACCGTATCTTGGTTACCCTCGGTTTACTTTTGGTATATCGTTTCGGTGCGCAGGTAGTTTTACCTGGTGTTGATGCGGCTCAATTGGAAAACCTGGCTAATCAAACCGATAATGGTCTTTTAGGACTTCTTAATGCTTTTACCGGTGGTGCTTTTTCAAGGGCTTCAGTATTTGCACTTGGGATTATGCCTTATATCTCTGCTTCGATTGTAGTGCAATTGATGGGAATTGCAATTCCTTATCTTCAAAAACTGCAAAAAGAGGGAGAGAGCGGCCGAAAAAAGATCAATCAAATTACGCGCTGGTTAACCATCGCGATTACACTTGTTCAGGGACCTGGTTATATCTATAACCTGTTCGCTACCTTGCCATCACAGGCATTTTTATTGGGGGATAACATCACGTTTATCGTTTCCTCAGTGATCATTCTTTCTACCGGAACGGTATTCGCAATGTGGCTGGGTGAAAAGATTACCGATAAAGGTATTGGTAACGGGATCTCTCTTCTGATCATGGTTGGAATCATGGCCAGGCTGCCTCTTGCATTTGTACAGGAGTTTGCTTCCAGAGTTTTCGAATCGAATGGAGGTTTGATTATGATTTTGATCGAATTGGTGATCTGGTTTGCAATTATCATGGCTGCGATCATGCTCGTTATGGCTGTTCGTCAGATTCCCGTACAGTATGCTCGTAGAACGGCTTCTGGAGGTTATGAAAAGAATGTTTTCGGTTCAAGACAATATATTCCGCTTAAACTGAATGCTTCTGGGGTAATGCCTATCATTTTCGCTCAGGCGATCATGTTCATTCCCGTAGCTCTGGCTGGTTTGTCAGATTCTGATACCGCACAGGGAGTTACCGCGGCATTTAGAAACGTTTTCGGATTTTGGTATAACCTTGTGTTCGCCTTATTGATCATAGTATTTACCTATTTCTATACCGCGATCACAGTTCCGACTAATAAAATGGCTGACGATCTAAAACGCAGTGGTGGGTTTATTCCCGGGATTCGTCCGGGTACCGAAACCGGTGAATATTTAGACCGCATAATGTCTCAGATTACGCTTCCGGGATCTATTTTCCTCGCACTTATTGCTGTAATGCCGGCAATTATAGTGCAGCTGTTGGGTGTGCAACAGGGATGGGCGCTATTCTTTGGAGGTACCTCGCTTTTGATTTTGGTTGGAGTAGTTATAGATACCATGCAGCAGGTGAATTCTTATTTGCTGAACAGGCACTATGACGGATTAATGAAAACAGGTAAAAATAGAAAAGCAGTAGCTTAATTATGGCAAAACAACCACCAATTGAACAGGACGGAACGATCATCGAAGCATTGTCAAATGCGATGTTTCGTGTGGAATTGGAGAATGGTCACGTGGTGACCGCCCATATCTCCGGAAAAATGAGGATGCACTACATCAAATTGCTTCCTGGAGATAAGGTGAAACTGGAAATGAGTCCTTACGATTTATCGAAGGCTCGAATAACTTACAGATACTAAAAAGTAATTTTCAGGCTTTTATAAATTTTTTATACTTTTGCACTCTGAAAAATTTATGACAGCTTAACTTCACAGAATGAGATAAGACTCTGCCTGTGAATCAAAAAAAGATACGATGAAAGTTAGAGCATCAATAAAAAAGAGAAGTGCCGACTGCAAGATTGTACGCAGGAAAGGGCGCCTTTACGTGATTAACAAAAAGAATCCTAGATTTAAACAAAGACAAGGCTAATTATGGCAAGAATTGCAGGGGTAGATATACCTAAACAAAAGCGAGGAGTTATAGCATTGACCTATATCTTCGGAATTGGCAAAAGCAGGGCTCAGGAGATACTTGCTCAGGCTAAAGTGGATGAGAGTAAAAAAGTTTCAGATTGGGACGATGATGAAATCGGACGAATTCGTGAAGCCGTTGGCCAATATACAATCGAAGGAGAATTACGTACCGAGGTTCAAATGAGTATTAAGCGTTTGATGGATATCGGCTGCTACAGAGGAATTCGCCACAGAGCCGGATTGCCTTTGAGAGGTCAGCATACCAAGAACAACTCCAGAACCAGAAAAGGAAGAAGAAAAACAGTTGCTAACAAGAAAAAAGCAACTAAATAGTAAGTAGTATGGCAAAGAAAGCAAATCCAAAAGCTAAAACTCAGAAAAAGCGTAAAGTAACCGTTGAATCTAACGGGGAAGCTCATATCGCTGCTTCTTTCAACAATATCATCATTTCCCTTACCAATAAGAAAGGTGATGTAGTGGCATGGTCTTCTGCAGGGAAGATGGGTTTTAAAGGATCAAAGAAAAACACTCCTTACGCTGCACAGCTTGCCGCTGAAGATGCTTCAAAAACAGCTCATGAGGCTGGTTTGCGTAAAGTAAAAGTGTATGTGAAAGGTCCTGGAAATGGTAGAGAATCAGCGATACGTTCAATCCACAATAATGGGATTGAGGTAACCGAGATCATCGATATCACTCCGCTTCCGCACAATGGTTGTCGTCCACCAAAAAGACGTCGCGTTTAATAATTTTATAATTAGAAGAGGAATTAGATTATCGAAGGACGAATGCCTTAATTCATAATCCCTTTTCAAAACAACTATAGTAATGGCAAGATATACTGGTCCAAAAACCAAGATAGCACGTAAGTTTGGTGAGCCTATCTTTGGTGATGACAAATCTTTTGAAAAAAGAAATTACCCTCCGGGACAGCACGGGAATAACCGTCGTCGCGGAAAAAAATCGGAATATGCAATCCAGTTGATGGAAAAGCAAAAAGCCAAGTACACCTATGGTATTCTTGAGCGTCAGTTCCGCAACATGTTCGAAAAAGCTACCCGTTCTCAGGGAATTACCGGTGAGGTATTACTTCAGCTTTGCGAAAGCCGTTTAGATAACGTGGTTTACCGTATGGGAGTAGCTCCTTCAAGAAGGGCTGCACGCCAGTTGGTGGGTCACCGTCACATTACCGTAAATGGGGAAATTGTGAATATTCCATCTTATCACCTTAAACCAGGAGATGTAATTGGAGTAAGAGAAAAATCTAAATCACTTTCTGTAATCCAGGAATCACTTTCAAATAACAGCAGTGTTTACGAATGGATCTCATGGAATTCAGAAAAGAAAGAAGGAACATTTGTTTCCGTACCAGGAAGAGTTCAGATTCCTGAAAATATAAATGAACAATTCATCGTCGAATTATATTCGAAATAATAATTCACACAGAAGTCGAAATATGGCAATACTAAATTTTCAGAAGCCCGATAAAGTTATAATGATTGATTCTACCGATTTCGAGGGGAAATTCGAATTTCGCCCTTTGGAACCCGGATATGGATTGACCGTTGGTAACGCTTTAAGACGAGTGCTTTTATCTTCTCTGGAAGGTTTCGCGATAACTTCGGTTCGTATTGAAGGTGTAGATCATGAATTTTCTACCATTTCAGGCGTAGTTGAAGACGTAACTGAAATTATTCTTAACCTGAAACAGATCAGGTTCAAGAGGCAAATTGATGAGATCGATAACGAATCGGTTACCATTTCAATTTCAGGAGAGGAACAGTTAACTGCCGGTCACTTCCAGAAATTCATTTCAGGATTTCAAATTCTTAACCCAGACCAGGTGGTTTGTAATATGGATAAGAAAGTGAATCTGAATATGGAGATCACTATCGAAAAAGGTAGAGGTTACGTTCCGGCGGAAGAAAACAAGAAAGCCAATGCTCCTTTGGGAACAATTTTCACCGATTCTATCTATACTCCTATTAAAAATGTGAAGTATAGCATCGAAAACTATCGTGTGGAGCAGAAGACTGACTACGAGAAACTGGTATTTGAAATTATCAGTGACGGTTCTATTCATCCAAAAGATGCATTGACCGAAGCAGCTAAAACACTTATTCATCACTTCATGTTATTCTCTGATGAGAGAATTACTCTTGAGGCTGATGAGATCGCTCAAACTGAAACTTATGATGAAGAATCTCTTCACATGAGACAGCTTCTTAAAACCAAGCTGGTAGATCTTGATCTTTCAGTAAGGGCCTTGAACTGTTTGAAAGCTGCAGAAGTTGATACCCTTGGAGATCTTGTTTCTTACAATAAGAATGACCTTATGAAATTCAGAAATTTCGGTAAAAAATCTCTTACCGAGCTGGAAGAATTAGTGAGCAACAAAGGTTTGAACTTTGGGATGGACCTTTCAAAATATAAATTAGATAAAGACTAGTTTGGTAGTGGTATAAAACCACTGCTTCAACTTAAAATAAATAACCATCATAATTTGCTCCTCAGAGCGGGTTGCAGCAAGATGATGAAATATAAAATGTCATGAGACACGGAAAGAAAATAAATCATTTAGGTCGAAAGACGGCGCATCGCAAGGCAATGCTCGCGAATATGGCCTGTTCCCTAATTGAACATAAACGTATCAATACTACGGTTGCAAAGGCCAAAGCTTTAAAAGTTTTTGTGGAGCCTCTGGTAACCAAATCTAAAGAAGATACAACTCATAACAGAAGGATCGTTTTCAGTAAACTTCGCAGCAAAGAAGCCGTAAGCGAATTGTTTAGAGAAGTTGCTCCTAAAGTTGGGGACCGTCCGGGAGGTTATACCCGCGTTATAAAATTAGGAAGCCGTCTTGGAGACAGCGCCGAAATGGCAATGATCGAGCTTGTAGATTATAATGAAACTTATGGTGTAGATAAACCTAAGAAGAAAAAATCTACCCGTCGTGCCGGTAAGAAAGTTTCTTCTTCTTCAGATAATGCAACTGAAGAGAAAAAAGCTGCGGCTCCAAAGGAAGAAAAACCTAAAAAAGAAGAGCCAAAAGCTGAGAAAGCTGAAGATAAAAAGGCTGAAGAAAAGAAAGATGATAAAAAAGAAGAGTAGAAATGCTTCTTATAATAATCTAATTTTTAAAAGGATAAACTTTTTGAGTTTATCCTTTTTTTATACCATTTCGATAAATATATTGGACTAATTTTTAAGGCAACAAGAAAACAACTATGAAATATCAGGTTCGAAAAAAAGCAATTATTTTACTTGAAGACGGAACTATTTTCTACGGAAAAGTGGTTGGAAACAAAGATGGCAGCGCCGTTGGGGAGGTTTGTTTCAATACCGGGATGACCGGTTATCAGGAAATTTTTACCGATCCTTCCTATTTTGGGCAGCTTATGGTGACTACTAATGCTCATATTGGCAATTACGGAACCAATGAGGGCGAAAATGAATCTGATAAAGCCAAAATTGCCGGACTGATCTGTAAGAATTTCAGTTATACGCAGTCGCGCCCCGCAGCCGATAGAACTTTGCAGGAATTTCTTGATGAAAGCGACATTTTCGCCATTTCAGATGTTGATACCCGCGCGCTGGTCACCTATATTCGCGAGAATGGAGCGATGAACGCCATTATCTCTACAGATGTTGATAACATTGACGGCCTGAAGAAAGAGCTTGAAAAAGTGCCAAATATGAAGGGTCTTGAACTGGCTTCAAAAGTTTCGGCTAAAGAACCTTATTTCTACGGTGATGAAAATGCAAAATTCCGCATTGCTGCTTTGGATGTTGGAATAAAAAGAAACATCCTTAGAAACCTGGCAAAACGGGATGCTTACGTAAAGGTTTTCCCTTACGATGCCACTTATGAGGAAATGAAGGAATGGAATCCTGACGGGTATTTCCTTTCCAATGGTCCCGGCGATCCGCAACCTCTGGAAAGCGCTATTTCAGTTACTAAACAGATCATTGAAAATAATCATCCTTTGTTTGGGATCTGTCTCGGCCACCAGATCATCGCTCTGGCGAATGGAATAGAAACCTATAAGATGCATCATGGTCACCGCGGAATTAATCACCCGGTAAAAAATCTTGTAACCGGAAAGGGAGAGATCACCTCGCAAAACCACGGGTTTTCGGTAGATAAAGAACAAACCGAAAATCACCAGGATGTAGAAGTTACCCATATCTGCCTTAACGACGGAACCGTGGGCGGTCTCGCGATGAAAAGCAAGAATGTCTTCTCGGTGCAGTATCACCCGGAGGCAAGTCCCGGACCGCATGATGCCAGTTATTTGTTTGATGAATTCATTGAGCGAATCCAAAAAGGAAAAGCTTAAATATAAATTTAAAAAGGCCGGATTCAATCCGGCTTTTTTAATATAACAGCTTCGTCTAAAATAAAATTTTGAGTTAGGTTATAAAAGAGTAGTTTTGGGACTTTTTATTTCAACTAATCCAATTTTATGAAGAAAATCTTCTTTATCGGCTTTTTCCTTTTCGGATGCAATGCCTTTTCCCAAACTTCCAATCAATTTTCCCTTAATTTTTTAATTCCTTCAGCTGAATATGAAGCTTCAGTAGGAGATAACTCCACCATAGATGGTCTTGTAGGTCTCGGGTTTGGTTACCATGATGCCAGTTACCTTGACGAGCCGCAGTTTGGAATTTTTCCTCAGTTTGAAGCTCAGTACAGATATTATTATAATTTTAAAAAGAGGGAGGAAAAAGGCAAGAAAATTTCGGAGAATAGTGGCAATTATATAGCAGCGGTAGGCATTCTTGCCGGTGGCAATCCTGTTTTTGGAGATATGGAATTGCGAAATGATTACAGTGGTCTTATAGGACCGGCCTGGGGCCTTCAGCGAATTTACGATAGTAATTTTAAACTCAACCTTAATCTCGGAGCAGGTTATGGCTTTAATGATTATGACGAATCTTCCTTTCAGGTTTTAATAGACATTCAGCTGGGTTTCAAACTTGGACGGTAGTAAACAAGAGCCGGAGAAATTTTTCCCGGCTTTTTTCTTATCCTAAAGTTGATTATTTTGGAGGTCCTTAATCGCCTCATTCTGTGAAAAGACTTTTCCTTATTTTTTGTTCTTTAATTTGCATTTCGGCTTTGGCTCAGAACAATACCGGGAGTCAGTTTTCTCTCAATGCATTCACGCCTTCTGCCGAATATGAACTTTCAATTGGTGAAAAGTCTAGCATCGATCTCGATTTTGGTCTTGGTTTTTCTTACCTACATTCCCTGGGAGAATCGCATTATGGTATTTATCCCGGTTTTAAAACGCAATACCGTTATTACTATAATTTTCAAAAGCGGATTGATGATAAAAGGAATACTTCAGGAAACAGCGCGAACTATATTGCAGGAATAGCTTCCATTACCGGTGGAAATCCCATATTTGGAGATTTAAAATACAGCAGCGATTATGGACTTGTAGCTGGTCCGGCATGGGGCTTACAGCGCGTTTATGACAACAACTTTAAAGTTAATGTCAATTTAGGACTGGGCTTTGGATATTCTGAAGTAGGAGATTCGTACCTGCTTCCAATTATTGCCGTGCAATTGGGATGGGTATTAGATCGTTAATACAGCTTTCAGATTTCCATTCTACCGAAAACGTTATCGTTATTTTCTTGTTATAATTGCTTTAAAACTACCGTGTTTACTCGCTTTTTAACTGGTGTCTTTGTATCTTGCATCTTATTCAATTAACTAATTAAAAAAGATTATGAGTGCTATTTTAGATATTCATGCCCGCCAGATTTTTGATTCACGTGGTAATCCAACCGTAGAAGTAGATGTGATCACAGAAAATGGAATTATGGGACGTGCAGCTGTACCTTCCGGAGCTTCAACAGGAGAACATGAGGCAGTGGAACTTCGGGACGGAGGAAAAGATTTTATGGGAAAAGGAGTGCAAAAAGCGATTGATAATGTAAATGGTGAAATTGCAGAAAAACTTCTTGGCTTTTCGGTTTTTGAACAAAATCTTATCGATCAAACCATGATTGATCTTGACGGGACTCCAAATAAATCCAAATTGGGTGCAAATGCGATTTTAGGTGTTTCTCTTGCTGTGGCCAAAGCAGCCGCCAATGAATTGAACATGCCTTTGTTCCGATATGTTGGAGGTGTTAGCGGAAATACGCTCCCTGTGCCAATGATGAATATTATAAACGGAGGTTCTCATAGTGATGCTCCCATCGCTTTTCAGGAATTTATGATCATGCCGGTGATGGCTAATAGCTTTTCCCATGCACTAAAAATGGGAACTGAGATTTTTCATAATCTTAAAAAAGTGCTTCACGACAGAGGATTGAGTACGGCTGTTGGTGATGAGGGAGGTTTCGCTCCTACGCTTGACGGAACTGAGGATGCACTGGATACTATTCTGAAGGCAATTGAAAAAGCGGGTTACAAACCTGGAGAGGAAGTAAGTATTGCTTTGGATTGCGCTTCAGCTGAATTCTACGAAAACGGAAAATACGATTACACCAAATTTGAAGGGGATAAAGGAAAAATTAGAAACAGCGAAGAGCAGGCAGAATATTTGGCCGAGCTGGCTTCTAAATACCCGATTATCTCTATTGAAGACGGTATGGATGAAAATGACTGGGAAGGCTGGAAAGCCTTAACCGATAAGATAGGCGATAAAGTGCAATTGGTTGGTGATGACCTTTTTGTGACCAATGTGGAAAGACTTGGCCGCGGAATTAAAGAAAAGATCGCTAATTCTATTCTTATTAAGGTTAACCAGATTGGTACCTTAACAGAAACGATTTCCGCAGTAAATATGGCTCATAACGCCGGATATACTTCTGTGATGTCACATCGTTCCGGAGAGACTGAAGATAATACTATCGCAGATCTTGCCGTTGCGTTGAATACCGGACAGATCAAAACAGGGTCAGCTTCCCGTAGCGATCGAATGGCAAAATACAATCAGTTGCTGCGTATCGAAGAAGAACTGGGCTCGGTAGCTTATTATCCTCAGGATAAAGCTTTTAAAATAAAATAATTGAAAATTTAATTCTTTAATATTTTTAAACCTCTTTTCGAAGAGGTTTTTTTATGCATAAAACCCCTGTTCCAATTCCATTATTAACAATGATTTAAATAAATATAATTGCGTCTATCCCAGCATATTCCTTAACTTCATGATCCAATCAGACATACATTAAATTGAAAAAACGTTTTTTATTTGTAGCTGCAGAAAATGATGGAATCCCTAAATGTAAAGCGGGAGGAATGGGAGATGTTGTGAGGGATGTTCCAAGACAAATTGCTGCCCGTGGAGATTCTGTAAATGTCATTACTCCTTCTTATTCCCGATTGCATCAGGAAGGTGAAAAACTGGCCGAGGTGCGATTTTTTTTCAGGGGGCAGCAACAAACGGCTGGAATTTATAAGGTTCCGGGAAAAAAGGAAATTGAAGGCATTAAACATTTTGTGGTTCATCACCCCGAAATTAAAGCCGGAGACATCGCCCATATTTATTTCAACGATCCTGATCAGCCTTTTTTTACCGATGCAAGTATGTTTGCCTTGTTTTGCACAGCGGTAGGCGCAGCGATCAGAGACAAGATTCTTGGTGAGCTTGATATTGTACATCTTCACGACTGGCATACGAGCATGTTGCTTTTTTTAAAAGAATTTCATCCAAGATTTTCAGCGCTTCGCAATATCAGGTTTGTTTATTCTATTCATAATCTTGCCATCCAGGGGATCAGACCATTTGAAAACAGTTATTCTTCAGTGAAAGCCTTTTTTCCTGATGTTGAATTTGATTACCATAAACTTTATGACCGCCGGTATCTTGACTGCATCAACCTGATGGCCGTTGGCATTCGTCTTGCCGATGCTGTTCACACGGTTTCTCCTTCCTATAAAGAAGATATTCAAAAACCAAGTAATCCGCCTCATTTTATTGGAGGTGAAGGTTTAGAGGAAGATCTGAAAAAAGCTGCCGCGGAAAACCGCTTATTTGGAATTTTGAACGGAGCCAATTATACAAATATCGCTGTAGCGGAAAAAGGTATCCTTTTCAGGCAATGCATCAGAAGACTTTTTAGATGGTTGCAGGAAGATAACAAAGATTATAAGGCACATTATCTTGCTCATACCGGTGAGAAACTTACCAGGTTTCAGGAATTTCCGCCAGATTTTATCTGTACAAGTGTTGCCAGGCTTACCGAGCAAAAATTCTTCTTCTTTAAAGATGCGCCTGAGCTTTTGGACAGGCTTATGAAAAAGCTTCAGGAAGTAAAAGGGGTATATGTCCTGCTGGGAACAGGCGCGCCCGAATATGAAGCTCTTTTCAGGGAAGCGAGCTACCGTCATAAAAATTTCATTTTTATCAATGCGCAGTCTGAGAGTATTATTGATATGCTGTACCAGGAATCAAACCTTTATTTAATGCCAAGCCAGTTTGAACCCTGTGGAATAAGTCAGATGCTGGCGATGAGGAACGGCCAGCCTTGTCTTGTGCATCATACCGGAGGTTTAAAAGATACTGTTGTGCATGGAGAAACTGGCTTTAGTTTTAATGGAGAAACTACTACCGAGCAGGAAGAGGATTTTGTAAAGGTTTTTTCAGAAACTGTCGATCTTTTTTTCCAGGACCAGGAGCGCTGGAAAGCTATTTGTGAAAATGCGAGAAATCAAAGGTTCACCTGGGAAAAATCGGTAGATGAATATTATAAATATTTATATGTGCTATAGGTAATTTTTGCGATTGGATATGATTTTTTAGGAAGATGAAAATAATATCATAATTCTTTATTTTTTAGATATTGAGAGACTTATGATCAAATTGGATTATAATTTTTTAGCTTCTTCATTAAATTATACCGAAAACCTAAGAAATAAAGGGATTTTCTGCAATTTCGGCAGTGTGGTTCAATTTATTTTAACACTAAATTTCGTATTTTAGCAAGGCTTGAAAATTTTAATTAAAAAGAACTATATATACTATGTCTAAAGTTGCGACCCTCCAATATGATGGAAAAGAATATGAGTTTCCGGTTACAGTAGGAACCGAAAATGAAGTAGGTATAGAGATTAAGAAACTTCGTGCAGAAGCTGGACTTATTACTCTTGATCCCGGATATAAAAATACAGGTAGCTGTGAAAGTGCGATTACGTTCCTTGATGGTGAAAAAGGAATTTTAAGATACCGTGGCTATGCCATAGAGGATCTTGCTGAAAAAGCCGATTTCCTTGAGGTAGCTTTCCTTTTAATCTTTGGTGAGCTTCCTAATAAAGAGCAGCTGGAAAAGTTTACCAATGACATTAAAGAACAATCTCATGTAGATGAGGAGATGAAGAAAATCCTTGACGGATTTCCAAAAGCGGCTCATCCCATGGGTGTGCTTGCTTCTTTGACAAGCGCGCTTACCGCCTTTAATCCTTCTTCAGTTGATGTTTCTTCAGAAGGAGATATGTATAAGGCAATTGTTAAGATCATGGGTAAATTTCCTGTTCTTGCCGCCTGGACGCTTCGCAAAAAACATAGTCTTCCTTTAAATTATGGAGATGAGTCTCTCGATTATGTGGAGAATCTTCATAAAATGATGTTCGAAAAACCCGGGAAAAGTTATAAAGTAGATAAAACGGTTATAGATGCTTTGGATAAGTTACTGATCCTTCATGCCGATCACGAACAAAACTGTTCTACTTCAACGGTAAGAATGGTAGGTTCTTCACATGCCGGATTATTCGCTTCTATTTCTGCCGGTGTTTCTGCTTTATGGGGCCCACTTCACGGTGGCGCTAACCAGGCCGTAATTGAAATGCTGGAAAGGATAAAAGAAGATGGTGGAGATACTCATAAATTTATGGAAAAAGCTAAAGACAAGGAGGATCCTTTCCGTTTGATGGGCTTTGGTCATAGAGTTTATAAAAATTTCGATCCGCGTGCGAAAATTATCAAGAAATCTGCAGATGAGGTTCTTGGTCAGCTTGGAGTAGATGATCCTGTACTGGACATCGCAAAAGGTCTTGAAAAAGAAGCTTTGGAAGACGATTATTTCGTACAAAGAAAACTGTATCCAAATGTTGATTTTTACTCAGGCATTATATACAGGGCTCTTGGAATTCCTGTAGAAATGTTTACCGTGATGTTCGCTCTGGGACGTTTGCCAGGATGGATCGCTCAATGGAGGGAAATGCGATTGAATAAAGAGCCAATAGGTCGTCCAAGACAAATTTACGTTGGGCCGAATCATAGAGATTTTAAGCCACTAGGCAGTCGTTAAGAAAACTTTCATTAAAGTAAATTAAGGAAAGGCTTCATGTTAAAATGAAGCTTTTTCTATATTTGTCAAAATTGGAAATTCCCGATGAAACTACACATAATCAACGAAACTTCGCGGCTGAGAGCCGTGGTTTTGGGAACCGCAAAAAGCAATGGCCCTGCGCCTTCACTTGAAGAAGCTTACGATCCAAAATCAAAAGAACATATCCTGGCAGGAACTTATCCCAAGGAAGAAGATATGGTGGAAGAAATTGAAGCCGTTGCTGCAGTTTTTGAGAAATATGATGTAAAGGTTTTCAGGCCAAAGATTATCCCTGATTATAACCAGATTTTTACTCGTGATATCGCTTTTGTGATAGAAGATAAATTTATTAAATCTAATATTCTTCCTGATCGCGAAAAGGAAATTGAAGCTATAGATGAGGTTTTAAAGCAAATTAATCCTGAAAAAATTATAAAACTTCCCGAAGAAGCCCATATTGAGGGCGGGGACGTTATGCCCATGGGAGATCATATTTTCGTGGGAACTTATAAGGGCAAAGACTATAAAAATTTTATTACCGCCCGCACGAATATTCAGGCAGTGGATGCTTTACAGCAACTTTTTCCGGATAAAAAAGTGGTGAGCTTCAACTTAAAAAAGTCCAATACCATTGCAAGGGATAATGCGCTGCACCTGGATTGCTGTTTTCAGCCCGTAGGAAAAAATAAAGCCATTATCTACAAAGAAGGTTTCCTGAATCCGGAAGAATATGATTGGCTGGTAAAGTTCTTCGGAAGAGCGAATATCTATGAGATCACCCGCGATGAAATGTATGATATGAATTCCAATATTTTTTCAATTTCTGAAGAGGTAGTCATTTCAGAAAGAAATTTTACGCGTTTGAATGCCTGGCTGAGGGAACAGGGTATTAAAGTTGAAGAAGTTCCTTATGCTGAAATATCCAAACAGGAAGGCTTATTGAGATGTTCAACCCTGCCATTAATTAGAGATTAAGATGAAACAGATCACCGATACCATTTTGATGGTTCGCCCCGTAGCTTTTAGAATGAACGAGGAAACCGCTGTGAACAATTATTTTCAGAAAAATTTAAAGTCTCCCGATCTAAATGTCTGGGCAGCAAAAGAATTCGATGAATTTGTAGCCAAACTCCGCAATGTGGGAGTGAATGTGATTGTGGTAGACGATATTCTGGAAGACAATACTCCGGATTCCATTTTTCCAAATAACTGGGTGTCTTTTCATGAAGATGGGCAAATTGCCCTGTATCCCATGTTTGCTGAAAACCGGAGAAAAGAACGCCGACTACAATATTTTGAAGAACTTGAAAAAGCCGGATTTAAAATCACCGATATTACCGATTATACTTCAGGTGAAGAAGATGATGTTTTTCTGGAAGGAACGGGGAGTCTTATTTTAGATCGTCCAAATCAAAAAGCTTACTGCGCCATCTCCCCGAGAGCCGATGAGGACCTGTTGATCGAATTCTGCGAAGATTTTGAATTTACGCCAGTTATCTTCCATGCAAATCAAACGGTTGGTGATAAGCGGCTTCCCATCTATCATACCAATGTGATGATGTGTGTTGGAGAAGAATTTGCAATTATTTGTCTCGATACTGTTGATGATAAAAAGGAAAAGAAGAATTTGGTAAAGCACTTGAAAGAGGATGGCAAGGAGATCATAAATATTAGCGAGAAACAGATGCATGAATTTGCAGGGAATATGCTTGAAGTGCAGGGCCGGGATAAAAAATACCTCGTAATGAGTGAAAGGGCAAGGCGAAGCCTTACTCTGGAACAGGTTGAAAAGATTGAAAATTACTGTGAGATCCTTAGTTCAAAGATCGAAACTATAGAAACCTGTGGGGGAGGAAGTGCCCGTTGTATGATGGCAGAAGTTTTTCTTCCAAAAGCGTAACTACCTCTTTTTGAAAAGTCTTTTGAGCATCACCAGCATCAGATAAATGGTGAAAAAAGCAAAGGGCAAAGAGGTAATTATCAGTAGTTTTTGCATTGCGGTGAGCACATTTGATGTAGGTTTTACCTGCCCCAACACAATTATAGCTTCGCAAAAAATACAAATTATCACCGCCCAGGCAAGACGAAATCTTTTGCGGGGTTCCTGTCTTCCGCCATCGGTGAACATACTTAAAACAAAAATAGCACTGTCTACCGAGGTGACCAGGAAACTAATAAGCAGAAGTATTACCAATAATGCGATAATTCCTGAAAACGGATAGGCTTCCAAAAAAACGAATATTGAGGTGAACACGTTTCCAAATTCACTGTGATATTCCTCCAGATTTTCTATAAACTTAAACGCGGAATGCCCAAACACGCTAAACCAGAAGAAACTTCCAAGGGACGGTATCAATAAAACGCCAATGATCATTTCCCTGATGGTTCTTCCTTTTGAGATTCGGGCAATAAAGATCCCTGTAAAAGGGGCCCAGGCCAGCCAGAAAGCCCAGTAATAATAGGTCCAGTCGGTCAAAAAAGCTTTCCCGGGATCATAATTCCCCATTGCAAGGCTCAGTGGAATAAAGTCGCGGACATAAAAATAAAGGGATTTGAAGAAGTTTTGCAGAATTCCAGAAATATCTGCCTGAAAAAAGACAAAAAGCATGAGGAAAACGGCTAGATAAATATTCCAGTTAGAGATTCTTTTGATACCTCTGTTCACTCCCGACCAGGCCGAAATAAACGCGAGGAAACAAATGAGAAAGACCAGCATCATATTAGTGATTAAACTGCCCGGTTCCCTGCTCATGAAATGGCTAATTCCTCCCTCGATCTGTGTTGTGCCCAAACCAATAGCCGCAACCAAACCAATTACAGTTGTTAAAATGGTGAGAATATCGATACTTTCCGGCAGGTACCGGACTTTTTTTAGTCCTTCCGTAGCTTTTCCCAATTGTACTTTTTTCTGCTGAATAAAAATGGAATAGGCCAGAACCACTGCGAATAATCCATAAAATGCCCAGGCTGTAAATCCCCATTGATAAAAAGTGTATTCCAGGGAAATACTTTCGGGAGAGGCCCCGGTTTCTATGGGCGGATTCAGAAACATAAAAACGGGTTCCTGAACGGCTCTAAGTAAAATTCCCGCTCCCATCCCGGCACTGTATAACATCGCGATCCATGAAAGTTGGTCAAACTCGGGCTTTGGCGCGCCTAATCGTTTTTTTCCAAATTTGCTGAAAGCCAGAATAAGTAAAATTATCACACAAAGTAATCCGGTGACCAGGTAGAACTGCCCAAAATAATTGCGCACCCAAAGAGAAACTGATTCAATGAGGTCGTAAAAATATTCGGTATAAATAAAGATGAAAATAGAACCACTCAAAAGTAAAATGGCTGAAATAAGAAAGATGCCATTATTGATGAGGATTTTTGGGTATTTCTTCAAAAAAATAAAAGTTAGTCTTTGCCTAAAACTATTACATTTTCTTGCCTTTCGCAATTCGGTTGATCATTCCTTCAAAAATAAAATAGTGAAATGGGTACATAGAATACCAGTAGGCGCGCCCTAATAAGCCTTTTGGCCTGAAAGTCGCATTTTGATGAAGAATATTATTTTCATCTATATTAAATTCCAGCCATGCTTCGCCGGGAACTTTCATTTCGGCAAAAAGTAGCAGCCTGCGTTGTTGCTTATCGGCAAGTAAAACCCTCCAGAAGTCAAGCGAATCCCCGGCATTGATCTTAGATGGATGCGTTCTTCCCCGGCGAAGCCCAACACCACCGGCCATTTTATCCATAAAACCTCGAAGCTTCCAGAGAAAATCGGCGTAATACCAGCCGGTTTGACCACCAATAGACCAGAGTCTTTCAAGAACTTCCTTCGGATTTCTTATTTTAACCGACTTTTTATCCTGAAGGCATCCGTAAGTCGGGATTTGAATATACCTGTTGAGATCTCTGCGGAAGCGCCCGCTGCTAAGTGAATCTTTCCAGCTGGAAATCACTTCGTTTTGTTCTATCTTATAAAAAGCCATTCGAATTGCTTCCTTATAATCTATGAGGTCAATATTCAACATTTCCTGAAGTCTGGTGTCTTTGGTGATCACCTCCACACTCATAGAGTCAATTAGATTTTGTGCCAGTCTGTAAGAAGTTGAGGTTACGAAATACAACCAGTAGGAACTCAATTTTGGAGACATCACCGGCACCCCGATGATCCAGATTTTTAACTTCCGTACTTCGGCATATTGTTCCATCATTTCCTGGTACGTAAGTATGTCCGGTCCTCCAATATCAAACGACTGATTAAAGCATTCTTCTCTTGCGATTACTCCGGTGAGGTATTGAATGACGTTGCGTATCGCGATAGGCTGGCAGCGCGTTTTCACCCATTTTGGAGTGATCATGGCCGGAAGTTTTTCGCACAGGTCCCGTATAATTTCGAAGGAAGAACTTCCTGAACCTACAATAATTGCTGCTCTTAAAACCGTCAAATTGAAACTTCCCTTGTAGAGGATTTCCTCTACCATTTTTCTGGACTGCAGGTGTCGCGAAAGTTTATCTTCATTGATGATTCCGCTTAGATAGATCACCTGTTTTACCGAGGTGTTCGCCATCATTTTATTGAAATTCCTGGCGGCGGTCGCTTCGATCCTGTCAAAATCTTTGGTTGCAGCCGTCATCGAATGGATGAGGTAGTATGCAACATCAATATTTTTAATTTCTTCGGGAGGCGAATCGTCATGAATAAAGTCAATCTCGACAATCTCTACATGGTCTTTGATTCCGTCATAAGAGGTAAAACGGTCGCGGTTTCTTACCGCACAAATCACTTCATGTCCCTGGCCAATCAGCTGCGGCAAAAGTCGCATTCCAATATAGCCGTTAGCTCCGGTAAGTAGTATCCGCATTAAAAGAATATTATTCTTCAAATTAGAAATATAATTACTAATTTCACCTGTGATTAGTAAAACTTTATTAAATGAATAACGTCCTTAAATTTGTGCTCTTAATCCTTGGGATCGGTCTTATTGGTTATGGATTATATACTCTTATAAGTCCCGAATTCTCTATAGATGCAGGTCCATTGCAGGTTAAGGCACAGGGTGATAATACTCAGAGTTATGCTATGATTGGCTTTGGTGTTCTTGCTTTGATAGGAGGACTGGCTTTTAAACGCCGCTAAAGACTTAAACATTCTTTAGAAAACTTTTTTTAATTCGGAGGAATTGAAATTTCCTTAAAGATCCTCTATCTGGGTAGGCGCATTGTCTGATTTGTAGTCGAGAATCTTCCGGAAGAATTTGTGAATTCCCGGGCTGTCTGCTTTCACCTTAATGAAGTAATGATCTATATAAATGCTGTATTCTTCGGCCTTTCCTTTGTACAAATTCAATTTAAAATAGGGAATTACCAGGGCATAGGTTTCTAAAAGCGACCGAAACATAACTATAATACCATTCTTACGCATCTCCACATTACAAACATTAGAATTGTTATCGAGAATCAGCAAATTATGGATGTCTATACTGGAAGAAGTGATTTGTAGTTTAGGAGAGCCGGTACCTTTCAGTTTTACCCGTTCTATCAGCGTAAAAGGTTTACCCACCGCCCTGTTAATTTTATCAGAAGTATCGGGCCGGTTGTACGAAATATTCAGAAGCATCTCTTTTTTTCTAAATATAAGGATTTGAAGGCGAAGACAGGCCAGGGGAACTCTAATTCTTTTTATCTTTGCGGCTCAATTCCAATAAACACAAAGGAAATGAATATTGAAAAAATTCTTGCGGTTAAAGTCAAAGAAGCGGTTCTTAAAAATTACGGGTTAGAACCTGAAAATATCGAATTTCAGCCTACGCGGAAGGATTTTGAGGGAGATATTACGTTGGTGGTGTTTCCCATGATGAAACAAATTAAAACGAATCCTGCCCAATTGGCCGAAAATATCGGGAAATATCTTGAAGCTGAAGTTGAAGAAGTAGCCGGTTACAATGTTGTAAAAGGTTTCCTGAATATTATTATCAGTGACAACTTCTATGTGAATTTTTTCAATGAGGTGAAAGACCGGGAAGATTATGGAATTTTGCTGCCTCAGAGCGATGCCAGCGGAATTATGGTTGAATATTCTTCACCAAATACAAATAAGCCACTGCATCTGGGCCATATCAGGAACAATCTTTTGGGATATTCGGTTTCTGAGATCCTGAAAGCCGCCGGCAATGAAGTTTATAAGGTGCAGGTGATCAATGACCGTGGGATTCATATTTGTAAATCGATGGTCGCGTGGCAGAAATTTGGCAATGGCGAAACTCCTGAATCTACGGGATTAAAAGGAGATAAACTGGTCGGGAATTATTACGTGAAATTTGACCAGGAATACAAAAAGGAAATTGCCCGGCTCCGCGAAGAAGGAAAAAGTGAAGACGAAGCGAAGGCTGAAGCCCCTATTTTTGTAGAAGCTAAAGAAATGCTCCGAAAATGGGAAGCCAACGATCCTGAAGTGGTGAAACTTTGGGAAATGATGAACAATTGGGTTTACAAAGGTTTTGACAAGACTTATAAGGCTTTGGGAGTTGATTTTGATAAAAATTATTACGAAAGTCAAACCTATATTTTAGGAAAAGATGAAGTGCTGAAGGGCCTTGAAGAAGGTGTTTTCTATAAAAAGGAAGATGGCAGCGTCTGGATAGACCTGAGTGAAGAAGGCCTTGATGAGAAGATCGTTTTGAGAAGTGATGGTACCGCAGTATATATGACGCAGGATATTGGTACGGCGATCCAGCGTTTTCGCGATTTCAACATAAACCAGCTGGTTTACACTGTGGGGAATGAGCAGGATTATCATTTCAAAGTCCTGTTCCTAATTTTGAAAAAGTTAGGTTATGATTGGGCAGATTCATTATACCATTTGAGTTATGGAATGGTAGATCTACCTTCTGGAAAAATGAAAAGCCGCGAAGGAACAGTGGTCGATGCAGATGATTTGATTGAGGAAATGACGCAGACTGCCAAAAGTATTTCTGAAGAACTTGGAAAACTTGATGAATATACTGAAGAGGAAAAAGAAGAACTATACAGAATCATTGGTCTTGGCGCTCTGAAATATTATATTTTAAAGGTTGATCCAAGAAAGCGTATTTTGTTTGACCCTGAAGAATCGGTAGATTTCCAGGGAAATACCGGCCCGTTTATTCAGTACACCTATGCAAGGATTCAGTCCATTCTTAGAAAAGCCGATTTCGATTTTTCTGAAGAACTTTCCAAAGATTTCAGTTTTCATGAAAAGGAAAAAGAACTTATAAAAACCCTTCAGCTTTATCCTGAAACCATTGGTCTTGCAGCCGAAAATCATTCTCCTGCCCTTATTGCCAATTATGTTTATGAACTGGTAAAATCTTTCAATTCGTTTTATCAGAATGTTCCTATTCTCGGAATTGATGATGAAAACGAGAAGATTTTCAGGGTGCAGTTGTCTAATTTGGTAGCGAATGTGATCAAATCAGGGTTTAGGCTATTGGGAATTGAAGTGCCGGAGAGAATGTAAGCGGGTGGGCCTTTGCCATTAAGCTTATTAACTAAATGAATTTGAAATTTCATTTTAGCACTTTATTCTTCAGTTTCAAATCATTAAATTTGCAATCCGCTGCCCGGCAGTGATGAAATAAAACCACAGGAAGATTATGTTTGATAGTTTAAGTGACAAGTTAGATAGTGCCTTTCATGTACTGAAAGGTCATGGGCAAATTACCGAGATCAATGTTGCAGAAAGTCTGAAAGAGGTGCGACGCGCCCTTGTAGATGCCGATGTGAACTATAAGATTGCCAAAGAATTCACCAATACTGTTAAAGAAAAGGCCCTCGGGCAGGACGTTCTGAAAACACTGAAGCCAGGCCAGTTAATGGTGAAACTGGTAAAAGATGAGCTTACCGAATTGATGGGAGGAGAAGCGGAAGGCATAGATCTTTCGGGAAATCCTTCAATAATTTTGATGTCGGGGCTGCAGGGTAGTGGTAAAACAACTTTCTCTGGGAAACTTGCTGATTATCTCAAACGTAAGAAGACTAAAAAACCATTATTGGTAGCCTGTGATGTTTACCGTCCTGCGGCGATCAACCAGCTGCATGTGGTAGGTGAGCAGGTGGATGTTGAGGTATATTCTGAAGAAGGAAACCAGGATCCGGTTGCGATCTCTAAATCGGCAATTGCTTACGCGAAAGAAAATGGACATAATGTGGTGATCATCGATACCGCCGGTCGTTTGGCCGTTGATGAGATGATGATGACCGAAATCTCAAATATCAAAGACGCCATTCAGCCTCAGGAAACACTTTTCGTGGTAGATGCCATGACTGGTCAGGATGCGGTGAACACGGCGAAAACTTTTAATGAGAGACTTGATTTTGACGGGGTGATCCTTACAAAATTAGATGGTGATACCCGTGGTGGTGCTGCGATTTCGATTAAATCGGTGGTGAATAAACCGATAAAATTTATCGGAACCGGGGAAAAAATGGATGCGATGGATGTTTTCTATCCTTCGCGTATGGCTGATAGAATTCTGGGAATGGGGGATGTTGTTTCCCTTGTGGAAAGAGCTCAGGAACAGTATGACGAGGAAGAGGCCAGAAAACTTCAGAAGAAAATTGCCAAAAACAAGTTCGGTTTTGACGACTTCCTGAATCAACTTCAGCAGATCAAGAAAATGGGATCTATGAAGGATCTTTTGGGAATGATCCCCGGAGCCGGGAAAATGCTGAAAGATGTCGATATCGATGATGATGCTTTTAAAGGAATTGAAGCTATTATACATTCCATGACCCCGGAAGAAAGAAGTGAGCCAAAACTCATCAATGCCAGCAGAAAGAAAAGAATTGCCAAAGGGTCGGGAACTTCAGTTCAGGAAGTGAACCAATTGCTGAAACAATTCAACCAGATGGGTAAAATGATGAAAATGATGCAGGGAGGCGGTGGCCAAAAAATGATGCAAATGATGAAGGGGATGAAATAGTCTTTTATAGTTGGTAGTTAGCAGTTTGTAGCAGTAATCAGTAAATAGCGGTGTTTAATATGCAGTTTACAGGAAAAAAATAAATATATGAATTCAGATCTTTAAAGGCTTATGAGATTGCATTCGATTTAGCCATGAAGATATTTGAAATTTCAAAGGGGTTTCCAAAAGAAGAAACCTATAGTTTAACCGACCAGATTTGAAGAAATTCCAGGTCGGTTTGTTCTAATATAGCCGAGGCATATCGGAAGAGAAATTATCCGAATCACTTCAGAAGTAAATTTAGTGATTGGGATGCCGAGAATGCGGAAACACAAAGCTGGTTACACTTTGCCAATGTGTGCTGCTATATTTCAGAAAAGGATTATGAGAATTTGAATCAACAAAGTGAAGAGGTTGGAAAGCTTATAAATTTTATGATTAATAATCCCGGCAAATTTGGAGTACAAGACTGCTAACTGCCTACTAAAAACTGAATACTAAAAATGACAATTCTCGATGGGAAAAAAGTAAGTAGTGATATTAAGGATGAGATCGCTGCTGAGGTTACTAAAATAAAAGAAAGAGGAGGGAAAGTTCCCCATCTGGCTGCCATCATAGTAGGGAAAGACGGTGCCAGTCTCACCTACGTTAACAGCAAAGTGAAAGCCTGTAAAAGAGTGGGATTTGAGTCTTCACTTTACCGACTTCCTAATACGGTGAGTGAATTGGAGCTTCTCGCTAAAATTGAAGAGCTTAATCAAAATGATGATATTGATGGTTTTATAGTGCAGCTTCCGCTACCGCCGCAAATCGATACCCAAAAAGTTTTAAACGCTGTAGATCCCGATAAGGATGTGGACGGTTTCCACCCCACAAATTTCGGCAAAATGGCTCTTGATATGACTTCCTTTATTCCTGCGACGCCCTTCGGAATTTTGGAATTACTGGAGCGTTATGATATTCCTACCAAAGGTAAACATACTGTGGTGATTGGCCGGAGTTATATTGTTGGCCGCCCCATGAGCATTTTAATGGGCCGCAGTGGTTTCCCTGGAAATTCTACGGTTACCCTCACTCACGAGTTTACCAAAAATATCACGCAGGTCACTTCGCAGGCCGATATTATCATTATCGCGGTGGGAATTCCTGATTTTCTGAAAGCCGAAATGATCAAAGATGATGCGGTGATCATAGACGTTGGAATTACCCGCGTACCTGATGAAAATGCCGAAAGAGGCTACGTGATCAGGGGAGATGTTGATTTTGAAAATGTAAGTAAAAGGGCTTCGCATATCACTCCGGTGCCCGGCGGAGTTGGACCCATGACCGTCGCCATGCTTTTAAAAAATACACTGCTGGCCAGGGAAAGACATAAACACAGAGCCGATGAGGCAGCAAAAAATAAATAGTTAAGAAGCTGGCTCAAAAGTCGAAAAAAAGTCATCCTGAATTTATTTCAGTTTGACGAAAATAGAGCTTTTGAGACAGCCCTTTTTATTTTAATCATTCTCCAGTTTCCAGTCAAGATAGCGATGAATATCGGTTTGAATGAATCTCAATCCGAAAGTTAGCACGGCAAGATCATCTATATATCCGATGCCAGGTACAAAATCCGGCATTATGTCAAAGGGATTCAGAATGTAAAGAAAAGCGAAAGCAATGGTCGCGATGGTAAACCATGGCACTTCCTTATAAATACCCTTGCGATAATCTTTCAGCATTCCAAACATCACATTGGCCAATTCGGCATACTTTTTCAAGGTATTTGAATTGTTCAGCTTCCGGTCTATTTCCTTCTGACTGTCCAAAGCAACGGTCACATCGTCTTCATCTACCCTGGCAATTTCGGCTTTCATAAAGCCTTCATCCAGTTTTTCTTTTTGTTTCTCTTTCTTTTTTCCGAACATGATAATATGGTTTAATGGTTAAAGTCTGTGGTGGGAATTTCCATACTCCTTTTTATAAATTTTCAGAATTAAAATAAAAAGGGAAATAAGTAATGGCCCGAATATGAGTCCGATAAATCCGAAAAGAGGCACTCCCACGATAACACCAAAAAGTGTAATAAGCGGATGCACACTTGCAAGTCGTTCGAGCACATACAGCCTCACAACATTGTCGCTGGCTCCCACCACAACGAAACCATAGATTAACAACGCGATTGCCTGCCAGTCACTGGCCTGGGCAAAGAGTAAAATTACTGCCGGAACAATCCCTATAGCAGTTCCTATAAAAGGGATCATCGAACCAATGGCGGTAATTACGAACCAGAAAAACGGATCGGGAACTCCAAAAATAAGGAAACCTATTAAAGCTATGACTCCCTGAACAAAAGCTACCAGGGGGATTCCCAGGGCATTCGATTTTACGAGTTCATCGCTTTCATCACCAATAATTCGGAGGTTGTCTTTTCCTAAAGGAATATAATCGATCATGGTCTCCCGAAGAGAAGATCGGTTGATCAGCATATAATAAAGCATAAAATACATGATCCCGATCGCGATAAAAGCATTGAAAGTACCTCCGGCAAGGCTTTGGAGATTTGCAGAGATCCAATTAGTGATGGCCGAGGTGTCAATGCTTCCGCTAATATTATAGCCTAAATATTCCTCGGCAGAATTTAATTGCGCTTTAATTGCGCTGAGCACTCGTTCCGAATTTGCCACTGCTTTCCCGATTTTGGTGGTAAGCATAAAGGCTGTGATAGAAACGGGGATTAAAATACCTACGAAAGAACCGGTCATGAGCAATGCAGCTGCAATAGGTGGTTTCCAGCCTCGTGCTACCAATCGCCTCATCCAGCCTTTCATTAAAACATAAAGGGTTACCGCACCGAGTACTCCTGATAAATAAGGAAGGATTTCCCCGAATATCAATACGGTTAGAAAAAGGATGAGCATCAGTACGAAGATCTGTCGTACCAGTGACGGTTTAAGTCTGTCCATTCTGGTTGGTTGTTAATCTGAAATTATCGGGCAAAAAGCTGGTCCATATTTTTAAAAGCCTTGAATTCAAGAGCATTTCCGCAGGGATCTTTGAAAAACATGGTCGCCTGTTCTCCCGGTTTTCCTTCGAATCTAATATAAGGTTCAATGACAAATTTTATCTTCTTGGTTTTCAGTAATTTAGCAAATTCATGGAAAACATCCCATTCCAGTACCACACCAAAATGAGGAACAGGAACGTCTTTCCCATCTACGGGATTTGAACTTTCTTTGGCTTTTTCGGCTGGATCCTGATAGTGAATTACCAGTTGATGACCGAAGAAATTAAAATCTACCCAATGGTCGCTGCTGCGGCCTTCTCCGCAGCCCAGAGTTTCTTTGTAGAATTTCCTGCACTTCTCGAGATCAGAAACAGGAATGGCCAGATGAAAGGGTTGTATCTTCATAAATGTAAAATTTCCGGTTAAGTTAAATTAAAATATCCTTAAGGTTTTCCGGACCGAATTTAAATTTAACAAGAAACTTCACAAAATAGTAAGGCCGGTCGCTAATTCTCTGTTAAGATTTTTGCGCCTCTCAGTGTTTACCAGAATTTTCCAGTAGCTGATTTAGCTCCTGAAGTTCCTGTTCAGTGAGGTCGCGCCATTTTCCCGTAGGAATGTCGAGATCAATATTCATAATCCTGATGCGTTTAAGGGAAGTAACTTCATAGCCTAAAAATTCACACATTCTTCTAATCTGGCGATTCAGGCCCTGAGTCAGCACGATGCGGAAAGTATTTTTTTCAAGTCTCTCCACCTCGCATTTGCGTGTTACAGTATCAAGAATAGGTACGCCACCTGACATTTTTTTGAGGAAATCGGCGGTAAGGGGCTTATTCACCCTAACCACGTATTCTTTTTCATGCTGATGCCTTCCGCGTAGAATTCGGTTTACAATTTCGCCGTCATTTGTTAGAAGAATGAGGCCTTCACTATTTTTATCAAGCCTGCCAACCGGAAAAATGCGTTTTGGGTAATTGATGAAATCTATAATATTGTTCTTTTCAACTTTTGAATTGGTGGTGCAAACTACTCCTACCGGTTTGTTGAAAGCAATGTAAACCGGAGCTTCTTCAAGTTCTTTTTCTGAAACTTTTTTACCATTTACGGCGACTTCATCGCCCGGCATTACTTTGGTACCCATTTCGGGAATTTTTCCGTTAACGGTCACTCTTCCCTGCGCGATAAGTTTATCGGCTTCCCGCCTGGAACAGTACCCCAGCTGACTTAAATATTTATTGATTCTAATTTCTTCGGCCATATCGGCAAAGATACAAGTTAGTTTTTGCCATTCCGAAAAGGAAATTTTAAAAAAATTAAAACCTCAGGCAACCTTTTGTAACTTTCCTGCGTCTATATAAGTAGAAGCCCTTGATAAAAATGGTGAAAGTCATACAGCTTTTTAAGAATGAATCTCTTTTGATCAAAAGGGCCGCAGCGGGTAACCGTGAAGCCCAGCAAAAGATATATGAACTGTATTCACCTAAAATGCTAAGCCTGTGCCGGAGATACATCAAAGATCTTCATCATGCCGAGGAAGCAATGCTTAACGGATTTTTTAAGGTCTTTACTCACTTGAAAGAATTTAAATCGGAAGGCAGTTTTGAAGGCTGGATCAGAAAGATAATGGTACGGGAGTCGATCTCGTTTTTAAGGCAACAAAAAAAGTTAGAATTCACTGAAGAAATTGAAAATGGTACGGCCGAAGTCTATAATAATATCAATTCTGAAATGGAAGTGGCCGAAATTCAGAAGATGATCGACGACTTGCCCGAAGGTTATAAACTGGTTTTTATTCTTTACGCGGTGGAAGGATATAAACATTCTGAAATTTCAGAAATGTTGAATATTACGGAGGGTACTTCAAAATCCCAATTATTTAAAGCACGAAAAATGCTTCAGGAAAAATTAAAATCTAATAATCTCAGCAGTTATGGCACCAATTAAGTTTGAAGAACATATCAGGGAGCAGCTGGAAAAAAGGAAAATAAAACCTACCGAAGGCAGCTGGGAAAAGCTCAATGCCCGGCTCGATAATTCAGATACAAAGCGAAAATCGAAATGGTGGATGGGAATCGCGGCTGCGGTAGTGGTTTGTTTAATCGTCTCTATGTTTTTTATAAGTCAGCAAAAACAAACAGGGTCTCCAATGGTAGAAAATCCGGTAGAGGAAGCTGTTCCGAAACCCCAAAGATTTGAAAAATCCGCTTCCCTGGCTTCTGAGGAAACAAAATCTGAAGATATTTCTGATAAGAAAAAAGAAGTAACAACTAAACGATCACCGGAAAACCAGAAAAATAAAAATCAGAACGTAGTAGCTTCTGCTGAAGCTAATGAGCCTGGATCAGAAAATGAAGAAAAAATTTCACCTACGAAATCGGTAATTTCTCCTGTTGTTGAAATTTCCCCTATTCCGTTGAAAGAAAATGAATTGAAAATTGAGAAAAACATCCTCGATAACAAAATTGAAGAACTGGTGGCAAAGGTCAAAAAACAGAAAAATGCCGGGGAGATCGTTACCGATGAAGAAGTGAACGCGTTGCTTGCTGAAGCCGCAAAAGACCTCGGCCAGGAGCGAAAATTCTATTCGCATGGCAGAGTCGATGCGGATGAATTACTGGCAGATGTGGAAGCAGATATTGATCAGTCTTTCCGAAAAGAGATCTTTCAGCTTTTAAAGGAAGGCTTTGTAAAAGCGACCACGGCTGTGGCGACCAGAAATTACTAATAAGTTCAATTTAATAAATCCCTTAAGGGTCATTCATCAATCATTTCTGATGTGAAAGCTTTTTGCCTTTTGCTGAAGAAAATTTAAATCAAAAACAAACAATGAAAACAATTATTCTTTATCTCATTCTCGCTGTATTTAGTTTTACCTCACAGCAGCTGGAATGCCAGGAAACCAGTCAAAAAACAAAAGAAGAGATCCTTCAGAATAAACGGGAAGAGATCATCAATAACGAAAAAGAAAAATTGCGCTTTAAAATTGAAACGATCAACAGGCAGCTTGAAAATAAAGTTATCACTGCCGAAGAGGCTGAAAAACGTAAAAAGGAAGCCGCTGAATTGCATGCGAAAAACATCGAAAACCGTATTGCAATTATGGAAAATAAGTACGAATTAGACATCAGGAATGATAAAGAGCATTCTTCCACCTATATAGGTTTGAGTGAAGACGGGATGACTTTTCGCGTGAATGCTGAAAGAGAGCGCAAATACGACAAACGAACCACTAGCGATATTGTGTTTGCTGCAGGTTTCAATAATGCGCTTACCGAAGAGCAGTCGCTAAATGATTCCGATTTTAAGATTGGTGGCAGCCGCTTCTTTGAAATTGGCTGGGCATGGAAAACCCGGGTTTTTGATAATTCTAACTGGCTGCGGTTAAAGTATGGATTTTCTTTCCAGTTTAACGGCTTAAAACCAACCGATAACCGATATTTTGTGAATAATGACGGACTTGTTAGCCTCGAAGAGTTTGATCACGATCTTAGTAAATCTAAATTCAGAACTGATTATCTCGTGGCCCCCGTTCATTTCGAATTCGGCCCTTCTGAAAGACATGAAACCGAAAGGAGTCTGCGTTTCTCGACTGAAGATAAATTCAGGATCGGACTTGGTGGGTATGCAGGTTTTAGTCTTGGGGAGCGTCAAAAATTGAAGTACACCATTGACGGCGATAAGAAAAAAGACAAATTAAAAGGAGATTACAATACCAATGATTTTATATACGGGCTTAGTGCCTACATGGGGTGGGGCGGTGCTACCTTGTATGCGAAATATGATTTGAATCCGCTTTTTGCAGATCCAAATCCCGAAATGCATAATTTTTCTCTTGGGATAAGATTCGACGTGGATTAGCCATTTTAATAGTTTAGTTTAGTAAGGCTTTGGAAGTATGGAAAAATCCATATTTTTAAAGCCTTATCTTTTTATGCATTTTTGCAGTAAACCTGAAGAAATTTGATCTCAAAAGCTACCATAGATACAGTCTTTGAAACCGCTCGTGTAGAGGAGGTTATCGGTGATTTCGTTCAGCTGAAGCGTTCGGGAAGCAACCTGAAAGGGCTTAGCCCTTTTACCGATGAAAGAACCCCGAGTTTTATGGTTTCGCCGGTAAAACAGATATGGAAGGATTTCAGTAGTGGAAAAGGAGGAAATGTGGTTGCCTTCTTGATGGAACACGAACATTTTACCTATCCCGAAGCCATTAAATACCTTGCTAAAAAATACGGTATTGATATAGACGAAACAGAGCAGAGCGATGAGCAGAAGGAGCTGGCAAATGAGCGGGAGAGTATGTATCTGGTTTCAGAATATGCCAGTAAATATTTTCAGGAAGTACTTCATGAAACCGAAGAAGGAAAGGCAATTGGTTTAAGCTATTTCAAGGAAAGAGGATTTACAGCCGAAACGATCAAGAAATTTGATCTTGGATATTCTCCTGAAGAGTGGGAAGCTTTTACCAGCAGGGCTCTGGAAGAAGGTTATCAACTGGAATATTTAGAAAAAACAGGTCTCAGCATTGTAAAAGAAGATAGAAAATTCGATCGGTTCAAAGGCCGTGTGATGTTTCCAATTCATTCCATGTCTGGCCGTGTGTTGGGGTTTGGCGGTAGAATTCTTTCCAATACAAAAAAAGCCGCAAAATACCTGAATTCTCCCGAGAGCGATATTTACCATAAAAGTAAGGTGCTTTATGGGATCTATTATGCCAAACAAGCGATCGCACGGGAAGACAATTGCTACCTGGTAGAAGGATATACCGATGTAATACAGTTGCATCAAAGCGGAATAGAGAATACGGTTTCCTCATCGGGGACCGCTTTGACATCAGAACAGATAAGGCTGATCAACCGGCTTACAAAAAATATTACCGTTCTTTTTGATGGAGATGCGGCGGGAACCAGGGCTTCTTTGCGAGGTATCGATCTCATTCTCGAGCAGGGAATGAACGTAAAAGTTTGCACTTTTCCCGAAGGTGAAGATCCTGATAGCTTTGCCAGGGCAAATTCAGAGGAAGACCTGAAAGAATATCTCGAAGAAAATGCCAGGGATTTTATCAGCTATAAGGCTTCTTTGCTAATGGAGGAGGCTAAGAACGATCCCATTAAAAAGGCTGAGCTCATCAGGGATATGGTAAATAGTATTTCCAAAATTCCCGATAATATACAACGGGAAGTTTACCTGCAGGAATGTTCGAGGATCATGGATATTTCTGAAAATGTACTTTATGCGAGTCTTGCGCAAATTCAGAAAAAAGATTCAAAAACTTCTGCGAAACAGCAAAAGCCAATGGAGGTGGTTCGGGAAGAATCCCAACCTCGCGCTAAGGTTGACCATCTGTACGTTCTGGAGCGAAATATTATAAAGATCCTTATGCTTTACGGGAATAAGGAAGAAGATTTTGAAGATTTGTTGTTGAAGGAGAATAAGGAAACGGGAGAACTGGTTCTTGAACCTGAGACTCAGCATTCCAAAGTATTTAAAAAGGTATTTCTGGATTTACAGGATGACGAAATTGCCTTTTCTAATGAGGAATTTAAAAAGCTTTATAACCTTTTAATTTCCAAACTCAATAGTAAAGAAAACGAAGATTTTGCAGTAGAAAACATCATTAATGAGCTTGAACCTGAAGAAGCTTCAAGAATTACTGATATCCTCATGGAAGAAGAACAATACGAATTGCATAGCTGGGACCGCCATGATATTCCCGTAAAGGAAAAAGACCAGACCGTTAGCCAGTTCGTGAGTCAGACGATATTAAACCTTCGCAGGCATCTCATCGATTGTAAGCTGAATGACCTTCTGGAGAATATCAGAAATGTCGAGACCGAAGAAGAGAAGACAGATATTAAAACCGAAGTAATGGGTTTTAATAAATTGAGAACTCTTCTATCAGAGAGATTAGGAAGGGTTATGTAGTATTCAATTGAAGTAACCTTGATTGGGTGATCAAATCAGCCACGTTATCTACTTTTAATTTTTTAAGAAGACGGGTTTTGTAGGTACTCACCGTTTTCTCATTGATCGCAAGTGCTTCAGCGATATCTTTATTTCTTTTACCGGAAGAAAGCAGATTTAAAACTTCAGATTCCCGGGTAGAAAGCTTCTTAAATTTTGTAATCAAACTCTTACCTCTTGAGATACCCGAATTCAGTTTTTCGGTGATCTTGCGGTTAAGGTAAATTCCGCCTCTTGCCACCTGATAAATAGCTTTTTCAAGTGTCTCATTATCAGAATGCTTAGAGATGTATCCGGCAGCGCCGGCTTTGATCGTACTCAAGGCATACATTTCTTCGGGATGAGAACTGAAAATAAGGGTTTTCACCTGCGGAAATTCCTGCTTAATGCGCCGTATTGCATTAATGCCATTTATCTGAGGTAAATCGAGTTCCACGATCAATACATCTGGAGCGTCTTTTTCCAGTTGATTGAATAGCTGCGTACCGCTGCCAACCCTTCCGTACACCTGAAGTGCCGGATTATTTCTCAAAACACATTTTACTCCTTCGTAGATTATGGGGTGATGATCTGCGATTAAAACTCGATACATTTTTTTTAGATTAAAAAAACAAGTGAGGGGAAGCTTGCAATTGTTGTTTTCCTATACCTAAATTAATGCTATTCGGTCTTAATTTTGAAAAGTCCTTAACATATTCGATAAGATGTTTATTTTTTTAGATGAACGGGTATTTCGCAAACAGGAATGGGAGCTACTTTGTGTTTATTTGCAAAATTTAGGCGCTGATAAATTTCAAGGACCTCTTTTTCCCTGGCGTTGAGATTATTTAGGTCAATTCCCGAATTTATCTTTTCCATCGCCCACTCAAGTTCATTATAAGTAGCGCCTAATTGCTCTTCATCACTTCTGCTATCCCCAAAAAGACCATCAGTAGGAGGGGCAAGCATTATTTCGTCAATAATATTCAGATGTTTACCCAAGTCGTACACTTCACTTTTTAAAAGATCTGCAATGGGACTGAGGTCAACACCACCATCTCCGTATTTGGTAAAAAAGCCTACGCCAAAATCTTCAATTTTATTTCCGGTTCCGGCAACGAGATAAGCATGGAGTCCTGCAAAATAATAAAGCGTTGTCATTCGCAGTCGCGCCCTGGAATTGGCGAGGCTGAGGTCAAGTTTTTCAGAAGCAGGTTCCTGGGGAAGCGTTGCTACAAAATTATCATAGACCGGCGTAAGATTTATTTCCAGGCTGCTCACGTTGGCGAAATTATGTTCCAGCTCATTTAAATGTTTTCTCGCTCTGGTAACCTGGTTTTTTTCCTGATAAATAGGCATTTCCAGGCATAAAGTGCGCATTCCGGTCTTTGCGCATAGAGCAGAGGTGACCGCAGAATCGATCCCGCCGCTAACTCCAACCACAAATCCGTTCATTCCTGCCTGAGAGGCATAATCTTTTAACCAGTTAATAATGTGATCGGCAACTTTTTCAGTCTGCATAATGTTGGGTGATTAAGTATGTAAATGATAACTTTGCGGCACAAATCTAATACTAATCCCTATTTTTTGAAAAAGACGGGAGTTAAAGCCTTGCTAAGAAAGATGTTGAAGAAGTTGAATTTGCTTTTGTGTATGCTGATTCTCTTTTCCTGTGATCAAAAATCGGAAACTGAGGAAAAGATAGAAAAGGTAAATGCTGATTTTCAAACCATTCGCTTTGATAGGAAATTTGCCGAAGCTGATGAGGCGGGTCTTCCACGGCTAAAAAAGGAATACCCGTTCCTTTTTCCCAAGCAGTATCCTGATAGCGTCTGGATTAACAAACTTCATGACAGCATTCAGGAAGAGCTCAATACTGAAGTGGAGAAAATTTTTCCGGAGTTTTCAGAAGAAACCGACGCGCTGCACAGCCTTTTTCAGCATGTAAAATACTACTTTCCGAACTTCCAGGTGCCCGAGGTAATCACGATCACTTCTGATGTTGATTATAAAAATAAGGTGCTTTATACCGGGAAATATCTTTTTATTGCGCTTGATACCTACCTTGGGGAGGACCATAAATTTTATATAGGGATCCAGGAATTTCTGAAAAAGAATTTCAGAAAAGAGCAGATCATTCCCGATGCCGCCGGAGAAATTGCAAAACAATTTGTGCCGAAGCCCGAAGCGAGAACTTTTCTCGCTCATATGCTCTACTATGGGAAAATCCTTTATTTAAAAGATCTTTTTATTCCGGGAGTGAGCGATGCTGAAAAAATGGGCTACACAAAGGAAGAACTCGACTGGGCTAAGGCTAATGAAGATCAGATCTGGCGATATTTTGTAGAAAATGAGATTTTATATGATACCGATTCCAACCTGTATTCAAGGTTTTTATATCCGGCACCTTTTTCTAAATTTTATCTTCAGCTCGACAGTGAGTCGCCAGACAGGTTAGGGCAGTACATCGGCTGGCACATTATACGTTCATATATAGAAAAAAATAAGGTTTTCGTCAAACAAATGCTGAAAACGCCTGCCGCCGAAATTTTTGATAAAGCAAACTATAAACCACAGAAATAATGTCTAAATACAAAAAATCTGAAATAAATATTGAAGTCATCACCGACGAAAATCATGTTCCCGAAGACATCACCTGGAGCGCTGAAGACGGGAATATCTTTAAAGAAGAGGCCAAAGCGCTGATGCTTTCCGTCTGGGACAGCAAACAGCAGGAAACCCTACGTATTGATCTTTGGACCAAAGACATGCCCGTTGATGAAATGAAGAAATTTTTTCATCAAACCCTGGTTTCCATGAGCAATACCTATTACCGCGCCACCAATGATGATAAAATGCGAGATACCATGAAGGATTTCTGCGACTATTTCGCTGAAAAGACTGAGATCAAAAAGCAGTAATTGAAGCTGCTTTTTATTTATAACGCGAACTCGGGAAAGGCTAATGCCTTTGTTGACACCCTGCATAAGATCTTCAGGCCTTCTACTTATTCCTGTGATCTTTGCAATCTAAGCTTCGGAATTTTCTCCGAAAAGAAGCAATGGAAGAAATTCAGGAAAAATCTTGAGGTAGAAACAGAATTTCTGCATAGGGATGAATTTCAGAAGAAGTATGCCTCGAAGTTTGGCTATAAATTCAATTATCCTATTGTACTTTCTGAAAATTCAGAAGGGCTTGAGGTTTTTATATCTGATAAAGAATTTGCTCAAATCAGTTCTGCCAAAATGCTTATGGGGCTTATTGAACAAAGGCTGAAGCAGTAATTTAATTTTTGTTCAATTGCTTATTGATGTTTTCTATGTAATCCAGAATAGCTTCCCCGCCCGTGTTTTTTGCGGCTGAAGTAATGAAAAATTCCGGCATCTCTTCCCAGGTTTTTAGCATTTCTGCTTTGTAATTTTCGATATTTTTTTCGAGTTCCTTTAGCTTCAGCTTATCGGTTTTGGTGAAAATTATACAGAACGGGATCGTATTTTCGCCGAGCCATTGCATGAATTCCATATCGATAGCCTGCGGTTGATGCCGCGAGTCTATGAGTACAAAAGCGCACACCAATTGTTTTCTTTGCTCAAAATAAGCGGTGATAAATTTCTGAAACACCTTTTTGGTAGATTTGGAAACCTGAGCGTAACCATAGCCGGGCAAATCTACCAGATGCCAGTTGGAATTGATCAGGAAATGATTGATCAGCTGTGTTTTTCCTGGTTTTGCTGAGGTTTTTGCCAATGATTTGCGACCGGTAAGCATATTGATAAGCGAAGATTTTCCCACATTACTTCTTCCTATAAAAGCATATTCGGGCAGCGAACTGTTGGGACATTGCTCAACTTTGGAGTTGCTCACAACAAATTCGGCAGACTTGATCTTCATATTTTGGATTTTTAGATATCCCTTTTTTTGAACCAGGCGTGAAGCACTTTGTTGAACTCCCCGGGATGTTCCATCATCGCAGCATGTCCGCATTTGTCGATCCAGAAAAGATCGGCGTCGGGAAGAAGGCGTTCAAAATCTTCAGCGACCTCCGGTGGGGTAACCGAATCGTTTTTTCCCCAGATAATACAGGTTGGGGTGCCCATTTTTGGCAGATCTTTAGCCATATTATGCCGAATAGCGCTTTTAGCGATGGCCAGGGTCTTAACCAGTTTATTGCGATCGCTCACGGTTTTATACACATCATCAACTATTTCCTGTGTAGCAACCTCAGGATCATAAAAAACCGCCTGGGCCTTCTTTTTTATGAATTCATAATCGCCGCGACGAGGATAACTTTCACCCATCGCATTTTCATAAAGCCCTGAACTACCGGTGATCACAAGAGCTTTTACTACTTCGGGGAACATTTTTGTCGCCAGTAAAGCAATGTGGCCGCCCAGAGAATTTCCAAGCAGGATCACTTCTTTGTAGCCTTTAAAATCTATAAATTCCTTGAGATATCTGGCAAATGTGCCAACGCTTGTTTTAAGAAGCGACATGGAGTAAAGAGGGAGTTCCGGGATCAGCACTTTATAGCCGTTCTCGGGAAAATAATCTACCACGCCGTCAAAATTGCTCAGGCCTCCCATAAGTCCGTGAAGGATAACAATTGGAGTGCCTTCGCCTTTTTCAAGATATGTGAATTTTCCCTCTTGCCGTAAGTGATCTTTCATTGATTGCCTTTGCGGTTAGCAATCGCAAATATAGCGATTTCGATACAAGTATAATCATTTTTGCTTAACTGCCATGGCATTTTCCGAAAGTGGGAATTCTAAAATTTCCACAAATTGGAAGCTTTCTTTTCCACAATTCTCCACCTTTTTTCAAAATACTGAATCCTAAGTAAATAGGGCTATTTCAAAGGTTTTCAATTACATAGAAGGGTGAAACTTATCAACATTGTGGTAAAAAGTGGTAAATTGTGGTAATATTTTCAATATATTTGGCTCTATAAAGGAAATCAGTGGTAAATCTCATTGGAACATACGAATGCAAAGTTGATGCGAAGGGCCGGCTTATGGTGCCTTCAGCATTGAAGAAGCAGCTTGCGCCAATGTTGCAGGAGGGATTTGTGATCAAGCGGGCGGTTTTTCAGAATTGCCTTGAGCTGTACCCGATGAGTGAATGGAATGTGCTGATGAAAAAAATGAACGGACTTAACCGTTTCAAAAAGAAGAATAACGATTTCATCAGGAGGTTTACCGCCGGGGTGAAAACTGTGGAGGTCGATGCCAATGGCCGGCTTCTCATTCCTAAAGATCTTACCGCTTTCGCCGGAATCGATAAAGAGATCGTGATCTCTTCGGCGATCAATATTGTGGAGATCTGGGATAAGGAAAAGTATGAAAATGCCATAGAAGCTGCTTCCGACGATTTTGGCGATCTGGCGGAAGAAGTGATGGGTAACGAAGATATGGATGGAATATCATAACCCTGTTCTGTTAAAAGAATCGGTGGATGGTCTTGCTGTTAAACCCGACGGAATTTATGTAGATGTGACTTTTGGTGGTGGCGGCCATTCCCGGGAAATACTTTCAAGACTTGGTGAAAAAGGCAAATTGTATGCCTTTGATCAGGATAAAGACGCTCTTAGAAATACAATTGAAGACGACAGGTTTACGCTCATCAACGAGAATTTCAGATACCTGAAACGCTTTCTCCGTTTTTACGGAGTTCGAAAAGTAGACGGAATTCTTGGCGATTTTGGGGTTTCCTCTCATCAGTTCAATGAAGCGGAAAGAGGATTTTCAACCCGGTTCGATGCGAAGTTGGATATGAGGATGGATCAGAAAAATAAGCTCAGCGCTTATGAAGTGATCAATAATTATGAAGAGGAGCAGCTGCGAGATATGTTTTATGAATATGCCGAGCTGAAGAATGCGCCGAAACTCGCCAGAACTATTGTGAGTGAGCGAAAGAACAAGCCGATAGAAACCAGCGAACAGCTGAACGATTTGCTGAAGCCGTTGCTTTTTAAAGGAAGAGAGAATAAAATCCTTGCGCAGATCTATCAGGCTTTGCGTATTGAAGTGAACCAGGAAATTGAGGTTTTGAAAGAATTTTTATCACAAACCGAAGAGATCGTAAAAGAAGGAGGCAGGTTGAGTTTGATCTCCTATCACTCGCTCGAAGACCGGTTAGTGAAACGATATATAAGAAGCGGATTGTTTAAAGGGGAACCCGAGAAAGATATGTTCGGAAATGTATCGGTTCCTTTTAAAAAAGTGGGAAAACTAATCGTTCCTTCAAAAGAAGAGATAAAACAGAATAATCGTGCGAGAAGCGCAAAACTTAGAATAGCTGAAAAACTTTAAAAATGAAACAGGGTTTTTACAACATTCTTAAAGCGAATTTCCTAATCAGTAATGACGCGGTTAAAAACTGGCGTTTCATCGTTTTCTGCACCATTCTGGCCATCATCATGATCGCAAGTTCTCATAGTGCAGAACGAAAAGTACATGAGATTGCAAGACTGAATAATGAGGTGAGAGCACTAAGAAGTGAATTTGTAGAGAGACGTTCAGATTTGATGAAAATAAAGATGGAATCTACCATCACCAATAAAATGGCTGGAAAGGGTATTGGGCCTTCAGAGGTCCCGCCCAACAAAATAAAAGTGATAATTAAAGATTAAGCTGAGATGGCGACAACCGAAAAAAACATCCTGAACCGAATGTACTTCGTGGCTGGCTGTCTCTTTATTTTTGCGATAGCCGTCGGCGCCAAACTGATCGATATTCAGTTTGTTCAGGGGGATCATTACCGGGAACTTGCTGAAGAAAGAGTCTTCAGGAATTTTAAGATTCCGGCTAACCGTGGCAATCTTTATGACGTGAATGGAAACTTACTGGCGACTTCGGTTCCGAAATACGACGTTCGTTTTGATGCAGTCACCGTTTCTGATAAAGATTTCGAAACTAATATTGGGCCGCTTTCCAGGGAGCTATCCAAAATGTTTGGAAAACCTTCTTCTTATTATAATCAAAAACTGAGAACGGCTCGGGCGAACCATCAGCGGTATTTGCTTATTGCAAGAAATCTGGGCTATTCAGATTATATGAAGATCAAGAATTTTCCAATGTTTAATCTTGGAGCCTATAAGGGTGGTATGATCACCGAGCAAAGTACGGTGAGGGAACATCCGCTGGGTAAAATGGGAGAGAGAACGGTCGGCTATGAACGAAAAGACGAAAATGGTTATTTCACCCGCGTAGGTCTGGAAGGAGCTTTTGGTCATTTTTTAAGAGGAACTGACGGCCGACAGTTAAAGCAAAAAATTGCTAAAGGGCAGTGGAAGCCTATCAGTGATAATAATGAGGTAGAACCTGAAGACGGTTACGACGTAATCTCTACTATAGATGTGAACATTCAGGATATCGCACATCATTCTTTGCTCAGGCAGCTCGAATATTTTGAAGCTGAACACGGTACGGTAATCGTCATGGAAACCAAAACCGGCGAGATCAAAGCTGTTTCCAATCTTGGACGCACCGAAAACGGCACTTATTACGAAAAAAGAAATTACGCGGTTTATGAGGCTCATGAACCGGGTTCGACTTTCAAGCTAATGGCCATGGTGGCCGCGCTTGAAGATAAAGTTATTGACACGAATCAGGTTATTGATACTGAAAAAGGCGTAACCTATTTCTACGGTCGTGCGGTAAGGGATTCCCATCATGGCGGCTTCGGAAAGATCTCTGCGGCCCGCGCTTTTGAGGTTTCTTCGAATACTGCTTTCAGTAAAATGATCACTAATGCTTATGGCAATCACCCCGAGAAATTTGTTAACCGACTTGATGCTATGGGGCTTAACCGCAAGATTGGTCTTGAAATTAAAGGTGAGGGATCTCCCCGAATCCCTCACCCTCAAGACAAATCGTGGAATGGTTTGAGCCTTCCGTGGATGGCTTTTGGTTATGGCGTGGCGATCACTCCCTTACAAACGCTCACTTTTTATAACGCTATAGCCAATGATGGTGTGATGGTGAAGCCGCATTTTATAAAGGAAGTGAAAGACCGCGATAAGGTGATTATGGAAATGGATACTGAAGTGATGAATCCTTCGGTTTGTTCCAAAGAGACAGCGCATAAAGTTCGTGAAATGATGAAAAATGTGGTCAAACGAGGAACGGCGACCAATATTTATACTGAAAACTTTTCGATGGCTGGGAAAACAGGAACCTGCCAGACCGAATACTGGATTGAACCCGGCCGATATATCGCCTCTTTTGCAGGTTATTTCCCTGCCGACCATCCTAAATATTCCTGTATCGTAGTAATTCACAAGCCTAAAAGGAGCAAGGGCTATTATGGTAATATCGTGGCGGCCCCCGTTTTCAAAGATATCGCTCAAAAAATTTACACCGATACCCCGGTTATGGATTCCATCCAGTCACTAGAAATTAAGGATCCGAAGGTGAAATCCGATTTTGAAAAATATTATGCCAAAGTTCAGAATGAGAAATTACTGATGCCCGATGTGACCGGAATGCCGGCCATGGATGCGGTTTCTATCCTCGAAAATCTTGGACTTGAAGTTTATATAGATGGCAGCGGGGAAGTTAGGAGACAATCGGTCGCTGCCGGGCAAAAGGTTAAAAATAATCAGAAAGTAAAACTGGAAGTAAGTTGAAAATTTTAAAGGATATACTTTACAGGGTAAATATGGAGGCGGTTGCCGGCGACACCGGCGTAAGCATTAATTCGCTTCAGTTCGACTCCCGTAAGGTCCAGTTGAATGACGTATTTGTAGCGATCCGCGGAACAGTTTCTGACGGACATGATTTTATTAAAAAAGCCGAAGATCAGGGCGCGATCGCCATCATCTGCGAGCAGATGCCTGAGAAAAAGGTGAACGGCGTTACTTATGTGGAAGTAAAAGACACCAAAAAAGCCCTGGCTTATATGGCTTCCAATTATTACGATACGCCATCAGAAAAATTAAAACTGGTTGGCGTTACCGGTACCAATGGAAAAACTACTATTGCCACCCTCCTCTACGATCTTTTCACCAACGCAGGTTTTAAGGCCGGGCTTCTTTCAACCGTAAAAGTCATGGTAGGCGATAAGCAGTATGAAGCCATCCGAACCACTCCAGATTCTATTACTATCAATTCTTATCTGAAAAAGATGAATGATGTTGGAGTGGAATTTTGCTTTATGGAAGTAAGTTCTCACGGGATCGATCAGCACCGCACAACAGCCTTGAAATTCGTGGGAGGAATTTTCACCAATTTATCACACGATCATCTCGATTATCATAAAACCTTCGCAGACTATCGCGATGTTAAAAAGCGGTTTTTTGATGAACTGCCTGCTTCGGCTTTTGCGCTTTCGAATGTTGATGATAAGAACGGATTGGTGATGCTTCAGAATACAAAAGCTAAAAAATATACCTACGCCTTAAAATCGTATGCCGATTATAGAGCGCAGATCCTGGAAAACCAGTTTACCGGTTTGCTTCTGAAAATAAACGACCAGGAAGTCTGGTCAAGATTAATAGGAAGTTTTAACGCTTATAATGTCCTGGCGATTTTCGCAACGGCCGACCTTCTCGGTTTGGAAACCCTCGAAATCTTAAAACTCATCAGTGAGCTGAGATCGGTAAACGGAAGGTTTCAATATGTGATTTCAGAAAAAGAAAAAATTACGGCAATCGTCGATTACGCTCATACGCCCGACGCGCTTAAAAATGTGCTTGAAACCATTAACAGCATCCGCACAAAAAATGAAGAATTGATCACCGTGGTGGGTTGTGGAGGAGATCGCGACACCACGAAGAGGCCTAAAATGGGCCATATCGCTTCTGCCTTGAGCACCAAAGTGATCTTTACCAGCGATAATCCGCGTACCGAAGATCCCGAAAAGATCATTAAAGATGTGGAAGCTGGTGTGCAGCCTCAGAATTTCAAAAAAACAATGAGCGTCACTAATAGAAAACAGGCAATTAAAATGGCCTGTCAGCTGGCCAGGCAAAACGATATCATTCTCATCGCCGGTAAAGGCCATGAAACCTATCAGGAAATTAACGGTGAAAAATTTGATTTTGACGATTTCAAAATTGTAACCCAAACTTTAAAAGAACTGGATAAATAATGCTCTATTACCTTTTTCAATATTTAGAGAGTGAATATCAGCTTCCGGGAGCACAGCTTTTCCAGTATATTTCGTTTCGTTCAGCGATGGCGATCATTTTATCCCTGCTCATTTCTACAATTTACGGTAAGAGAATTATAAATTATCTGTTGGTAAAACAGGTTGGAGAAAGCGTGCGGGATCTGGGTCTCGAGGGTCAAAGTGAAAAATCTGGAACACCAACAATGGGTGGGGTGATCATTATTTTTTCAACGATCATTCCGGTTCTTCTTTTTGCCAAACTTGAAAATATCTATATAATTCTTCTACTCGTTACAACACTATGGATGGGAACCATCGGTTTCATTGATGATTACATCAAAACTTTCAAAAAAGATAAGCAAGGGCTTAAAGGCAAATTCAAGGTGATCGGGCAAATTGGTCTTGGTTTGATCGTGGGTTGCACCATGTATTTTCATCCGCAGATCACCACCAAAGATGTAACCACCGTTACGACGCCGACGCAAGATGTGATCGCCAGGACCGAAGTTGTGGATATGGGGCCGGAGGTGAAAAATACCACCACCACAATTCCTTTTGTAAAAAACAATGAATTTGATTATTCCAGGCTTATAAGCTGGATAAATCCGGAATTTGCAAAATACGCCTGGCTGATTTTTATTCCTATTGTGATCTTTATCGTTACCGCAGTCTCTAACGGGGCGAACCTCACCGATGGAATTGACGGCCTCGCGGCAGGCTCCTCAGCGATAATTGTACTTACCCTGGGGATCTTTGCCTGGGTTTCGGGTAACATCATTTTCTCAGATTATCTCAATATCATGTATATCCCGCGTTCGGGTGAAATGACCATTTTTATTACCGCTTTTGCCGGTGCACTGGTCGGTTTTCTCTGGTATAATACCTATCCGGCGCAGGTTTTTATGGGTGACACGGGAAGTCTTACCATTGGCGGTATAATCGCGGTACTGGCCATCGCGACAAGAAAAGAATTACTGATCCCTCTTTTATGCGGAATTTTTTTGGTGGAAAATCTTTCAGTGGTCATGCAGGTTTCGTGGTTTAAATATACCAGGCGAAAATATGGAGAAGGAAGGCGAATTTTCCTGATGTCGCCGCTTCATCATCATTATCAGAAATTGGGAAAACATGAAAGCAAGATCGTAGTGAGATTCTGGATTATCGGGATTTTCCTGGCAATTCTTACCATAGTGACGCTGAAAATTAGGTAAAAGGATGGTGAAGAAGATAGCGATACTGGGCGGTGGCGAAAGCGGGATTGGAACAGCCATCCTGGCATTAAAAAAAGGATATGAGGTTTTCCTTTCAGATAAAGGAAAGATCAAACCAAAATATAAAGAAGTTCTTAAAAATATTGAGATCGATTGGGAAGAAGAGCAACATACTGAAGAGAAGATTTTTCAGGCTGATGTGGTAATGAAAAGTCCGGGAATTCCCGACAAGGCGCCACTGGTTGTAAAACTGAAGGAAAAGCAGATTCCTGTAGTATCAGAAATTGAATTTGCTTCGTGGTTTACTAAAACTCCGATTATTGGAATTACCGGTAGCAACGGTAAAACCACCGTGACCAACCTCATTCAACATGTGCTGAAAGAAGGTGGGATCAATTCAGAAATGGGAGGAAATGTTGGGAATAGTTTTGCCAAAATGGTGGCCGAAGGATCAACAGACTGGTATGTGCTGGAATTAAGTAGTTTTCAGCTTGATGGTATTGAAAAGTTCAAACCTGAGATTGCAATTCTGACTAATATCACACCTGATCACCTGGATCGATATGAATATAAACTTGAAAATTATGTTGCTTCCAAATTCAGGATCACTGAAAATCAAACCGAAGAAGATTATTTCATATACGATGCCGATGACGAAATTATAGCAAAGAAGTTGAAACAAACCCCGATCAAAGCTCAAAAACTGCCATTTTCGCTTGAAAAAAAACTGGAAAATGGCGCCTATATAGAAAACGAAAATATTGTTGTAAAAATTAATAACACCAAATTTACCATGCCAACAAAAGACCTTGCCTTAGAGGGTAAACACAACACCAAGAATGCCATGGCGGCTGCTACTGTAGCCCAGCTGCTACGAATCAGAAAACAGACGATTCGAGAGAGTATGGCGAACTTCCAGGGTGTAGAGCACAGGCTTGAGAAAGTTCTTAAGATCAATAATGTGCTTTATATCAACGATTCCAAAGCAACAAATGTCAATGCAACCTACTATGCTCTTGAAAGTATGGAAACCGACACGGTCTGGATCGTTGGCGGTGTTGATAAGGGAAATGTTTACAATGAATTGCTTCCACTGGTAAACGAAAAGGTAAAAGCCATTATTTGCCTTGGGCTCGACAACGATAAGATCGTCAACGCCTTTGGGAATATTGTGGATAATATGGTTGAAACTGCCTCGATGAAAGATGCTGTGCAAATAGCATATCGCCTGGCCGATAAAGGAGATACGGTTTTGCTTTCCCCGGCCTGTGCAAGTTTTGATCTCTTTGAAAATTATGAAGACCGCGGAAGACAATTTAAAGAAGCGGTAAGGAATTTATAAATGATTAATTCAGGACCTGGAAGGTTTTAAAAACCTTGCAGGTAGGATAATACAAAATGAACAATATTTTCTCAAATCTGAAAGGAGATAAAGTGATCTGGGCACTGGCCGGCCTGTTGGCGATATTCTCATTTTTGCCGGTTTACAGTGCGAGTAGCAATCTTGCCTACCTTCATGGCGACGGTAGCACCTTCGGATTTCTGGTGGTTCATTTCTTTCATTTGCTGCTTGGCTTCTGCTTATTGTTTGCAGTGCATAAAGTGCCTTATCATTATTTTCGCGGAATATCTATTTTACTGCTTCCGGTGGTGGTTGTGCTTCTTGTTTTCACTATGATTCAGGGTACAACCATTGATGGTGCTTACGCCAGTCGCTGGATACGAATTCCTGTTTTAAATGTTTCTTTTCAGTCTTCTACCTTAGCAGCCGTGGTGCTTATGGTTTACGTAGCCAGGTACTTATCGAAGATCACCGAAAAAACCGTCACTTTTAAAGAAACAATTTTACCGCTTTGGCTGCCCGTTTTTGCCATTTTAGCACTAATTTTGCCGGCCAATTTTTCCACTACGGCGATCGTTTTTTCTATGACGCTCATTCTGATGTTCTTAGGCGGTTATCCTATAAAGTATCTTTTAGGAATAGTAGGGGTTGGGGTAGTTATGCTGGCTTTATTCGTTCTTACAGCAAAGGCATTTCCCGGTATGATGCCCAGCAGGGTTGATACCTGGACCAGTCGAATCGAAACTTTTTTTGATGGCGATGAGGAACAGGAGCAGTACCAGGTTGAAAAGGCCAAAATCGCTATTGCTGAGGGCGGAATTACGGGAGTGGGAATTGGAAAAAGCGTTCAGAGAAATTTTTTACCGCAGTCCTCATCCGATTTTATTTTCGCGATCATCGTGGAAGAAATGGGATTAATCGGTGCTTTTGGCGTAATGCTGGCCTATTTGTTCCTGCTATTCCGAATAGTTATTGTAGCTACCAAGGCTAATACGATTTTTGGAAAACTGGTGGTAATGGGGGTTGGATTGCCCATTGTTTTTCAGGCCCTGATCAATATGGGTGTGGCTGTGGAATTATTTCCGGTTACAGGACAAACCCTGCCATTGGTAAGTAGCGGTGGGACCTCGATCTGGATGACTTGTGTTTCCCTGGGAATCATCCTTAGTGTGAGCGCGAAAAGAGAAGAAATAAAGGAATCAGAAAATAATATAATTGAAGGCGAAGAGGAAAATCCCCTTGATATTTTAAGTGAAGCCATATGAAAGAAAATTTACGCGTCATATTATCTGGAGGTGGAACGGGGGGACATATTTATCCTGCCATCGCCATTGCCGATGAGATCAAACGGAGACATCCTGGCGCGAAGTTTCTGTTCGTTGGCGCAAAAGATCGTATGGAAATGGAAAAAGTTCCCCAGGCCGGATATGAAATTGAAGGTTTGTGGATCAGCGGAATTCAGCGTAGTCTGAATTTCAAAAATTTTATTTTTCCTTTTAAACTTATGAGCAGCCTGGCGAAATCACGAAAAATCATCAAGAAGTTCAAACCGGATATTGTGATCGGTACCGGCGGATTTGCCAGCGGCCCGGTTTTGCGCGTTGCTATTTCGAAAGGAATACCCACGCTCATCCAGGAGCAAAATTCGTATCCCGGTATTACCAATAAAATCCTTGCGAAATATGCCGATAAGATCTGTGCAGCCTATGAAAATGTGAAAGCATATTTCCCGAAAGAGAGAACCGTCATTACCGGAAATCCTGTCAGGCAGGATCTTTTGGAAGTGAATCAGTTAAGGGAGGAGGCTTTGGAGAATTTCCAGCTTTCAAAAGATAAAAAAACGGTACTTGTAATAGGCGGAAGCCTGGGTGCCAGAAGGATCAATAAACTTATTGAAACTTATCTGAACAGGTTCAAACAGGAAGATGTGCAGCTTATCTGGCAATCGGGAAAGCTTTATTACGAGGAGTATAAAAAATACGATTCAGGTAATATTCGGGTAATGGAATTCATTAACCGGATGGACCTGGCATATGCCGCCGCCGACGTGATCATTTCACGTGCCGGCGCAGGTAGTGTTTCAGAATTATGTATCGTTGGAAAACCGGTACTTTTTATTCCTTCGCCCAATGTGGCTGAAAATCACCAGGCGAAGAATGCGATGGCCGTCATGGAGAAAAATGCCGCGTTAATGATCACCGAAGAAGAATTGAACGAACGCTTTGAACCTTGTTTTTTCAATTTACTGAAAGACGAAAAAACCATGAGACGGTATTCAGAAAATATCAAAGAACTGGCTTTGCCTCATGCGACTTCAAATATTGTAGACGAAGTTGAAAAACTAGTAAACAATAAAAATAAGAATAAGTAATAGTAAGATTTGAAAGATTTAGATCACATAGCACATTTTTATTTCATCGGGATCGGTGGGATTGGAATGAGCGCGCTCGCCAGGTATTTTAAGGCGAAAGGTGGCTATGTGGCCGGTTATGATCGTACGCCTTCAGATCTAACAAATACTTTGGTTTCAGAAGGGATTAAGGTCAATTATAAAGATTCTGAAGATGAGATTCCTTCAGAAATACTGAATAATCAGGAAAGCACTTTGGTGGTTTATACACCTGCAATCCCGAAGGATCATCAGCAAACAAAATTCTTAAAAGAAAAAGGCTTTGAATTTATCAAACGGGCACAACTTCTTGGAGTGATCAGCCTGAACAAATTCACTATGGCCGTTGCTGGAACTCACGGAAAAACTACCACTACCGCGATTCTGGCTCATCTTCTAAAAGAAACCGGAGCGAAAGTGACCGCTTTTCTCGGTGGCATCAGCGAGGATATTCAGTCTAATTTGATCATGCAGGGCGAGGAGGTGATCGTTGCCGAGGCTGATGAATTCGACCGCTCCTTCCTGAATCTTTCTCCAAATTTTGCCGCCATCACCTCGATGGATGCCGATCATCTGGATATTTACGGAGAGAAGAAAGAGCTGGAAAAATCTTTTCGTGAATTTGCTGGAAAAGTTCCGAAAGATGGCAAGTTGTTTATTCGCAACGGACTTCCCCTGGAGGGATTACGCATCGGAATAAATGATAACAGCGATTATTCAGCTAAAAATATCAGAATTGAAGAAGGAGCTTATGTATTTGACCTGAAGACTCCTTCCGAAGAAATAAAGAATTTAAAATTTAATCTACCCGGCAACCATAATTTGCAAAATGCTATAACAGCCCTGGCCATGGCTATTGAGTATGGCTCCCCAACCAGCGAACTGGCCAGGGCTTTATATAGTTTCAAAGGTGTTAAACGTAGATTTAGTTATAAAATAAAAACCGATGACCTGGTTTTGATCGACGATTACGCGCATCATCCTGTCGAGATCGCCGCGGTTCACCAGGCCGTTCGTGAAATGTACCCCAGCAACAAGGTTTTAGCGGTTTTTCAGCCCCACCTGTTTAGCCGCACCCGTGACTTCGCTGAAGATTTTGCCACTCAGCTTTCAAAGTTTGATGAGGTGATTCTCCTGGATATTTACCCCGCCAGAGAATTGCCCATTGAAGGCATATCTTCAGCCTGGTTGCTGGATCAAATTTCAAATAAAAATAAGGCTCTTGTAGCCAAAAAAGATCTGCCTGAAAAGGTGAAGAATTCAACGGCTAAAGTGGTCGTAATGATGGGAGCTGGAGATATTAGCGAGGAAGTGAAAAACGTACAAAAAGTATTACAAAAATGAGAGCTGGAATGGGATACATAAAAGCCCTGGCGCTAATTGTTCTAGTGTGCTTTTTATTCGGATTTGCCGAATACCGGCATAAGGCCCGTAAGATCAGTGATGTAGAAGTGAGTTTTACCGGGGGAGAAAATCTCTATGTTACTGAGGAAGTGGTTAATAAATTGTTAATACAAAATGAAAGCGCCGGCTCGAGCGTAGATAAAGAAATTTTAGATTTGAATAGGGTGGAATCCCTCCTGAACAGTCACGAAATGATTGAAAATGCTGAAGTTTTTGTCACTTTAGACGGAAAACTTGAAGCAATTGTAAGTCAGAGAAAACCAATAGGAAGAGTTATGGGAAATACTTCATTTTATCTTGACAGAAATGGAAAAGTGATGCCTCTTTCCCAAAATTATTCCGCCAGGGTACCCTTGATGCTTGGTTTTAATGAAAAGACCGCCCCGGAAGCTTATTCTGTGGCCAATTTTATCAAAAACGATTTGTTTTTACGAGAACATATTACCTCTATTCACCGGCTTGACAATGCCAAACTGGAAATGTCGGTTCGTGATCGTGATTTTAAATTATACTTCGGGGATACCTCGAATGTAGCTTTGAAATTCAACAATTTCAAGGCTTTTTATAAGAAAGCGCAGAAAGACAAAAAATTAGATACCTACAAAAAAGTGAACCTACAATTTGGCGATCAGGTTGTATGCACTAAAAAATAGTTTATGGAACAGAACGATATTGCAGTAGGACTAGATATTGGAACAACAAAGATTGTGGCTATGATCGGCCGCAAGAATGAGTATGGAAAAGTAGAGATCATCGGTATTGGTAAGTCGAAATCTCTGGGCGTTCACCGCGGAGTGGTGAATAATATCACCCAAACTATCCAGTCTATCCAGCAGGCAATACAGGAAGCAGAGGCCGATAGCGGCATGAAGATCAGTGAAGTGGTGGTGGGAATTGCCGGGCAGCATATCAGAAGCCTTCAGCATAGTGATTATATTACGCGCCAGAATCCCGAAGAGGTCATCGATGCCGAAGATATTGAAACGCTTTGTAACCAGGTGCATAAACTGGTGATGCTTCCCGGAGAGGAGATCATTCATGTGCTTCCGCAGGAATTTAAGGTTGACGGCCAGGCCGAGATCAAAGAACCTATCGGGATGTACGGTGGAAGGCTGGAAGCCAATTTCCACGTAGTGGTAGGTCAGGTTTCATCCATCAGGAATATCGGTCGGTGTGTGAAAAGCGCGGGACTCGAGCTTTCTGCGGTTACTTTGGAACCATTGGCTTCCGCGAATGCGGTCTTAAGCCAGGAAGAAAAGGAAGCCGGGGTGGCACTGATAGATATTGGTGGCGGTACTACCGATCTGGCCATTTTCAAAGACGGAATTATTCGTCACACCGCTGTGATTCCTTTCGGCGGAAATGTGATCACTGAAGATATCAAGGAAGGTTGTTCAATTATTGAAAAACAGGCGGAATTGTTGAAGATCAAATTCGGCTCGGCATGGCCTGGTGAAAATAAAGACAACGAGATCGTTTCGATACCCGGCCTTCGCGGAAGAGAACCAAAAGAGATCACCCTGAAAAACCTTTCAAAAATTATTCATGCGCGGGTTGTGGAGATCATCGAGCAGGTATATCTCGAAATCAAGAATTACGGGCATGAAGAACAAAAGAAAAAACTAATTGGAGGCCTTGTGCTTACCGGTGGGGGTGCGCAGCTGAAGCATTTGAAACAACTGGCCGAATATATCACCGGGATGGATACCAGAATTGGTTTTCCTAATGAGCACCTTGCCGGGAATAACGATGCCGAAACCACGAGTCCGGTGTATGCGACCGCGGTAGGATTGGTGATGAATAGCCTGGAAAGAGGAAAAGGCAAATTTCAGGAAGAGGCAGTTCTTTCTGATAATAAAATGGCAGAAGATTCCTCAGTAGAGACTTCTGAAGAAGAAATTCCGGAAGAGAATGAATCGAAAAAAGTGGCTCGTAAGAGCATTTTCGATAAGTGGGCTGAAAAGTTCAAAGACTTTTTAGACAATGCAGAGTAAGCTACTCGGTAAATTAACGAGTAGAAGTTAAATAGAAAAGACAATTATTTCTGGCGGGAATGCCGGGAAATTAAAGCTCACTTAGTGAGTGAAAAGATACAACCAGTAAAACAGAGTTTATGAGCAGTACAGAATTTGGAGACATCTCATTCGATTTACCAAAAAATCAATCGAACGTCATCAAGGTAATTGGTGTAGGCGGAGGAGGAAGCAATGCCATCAACCACATGTTCCAGTTGGGCATTAAGGGAGTTGATTTTGTTGTATGTAATACCGATGCGCAGGCACTCGAAAACAGTTCTGTTCCCAATAAGATACAGTTAGGAGTTACTCTTACTGAAGGTTTGGGAGCCGGAGCGAATCCCGAAATCGGTGAAAAAGCCGCTTTGGAAAGTTTTGAAGACATCAGGCAAATGCTTGATAAAAACACTAAAATGGTATTTATCACTGCGGGAATGGGCGGTGGAACCGGAACCGGGGCCGCACCTATTATCGCTAAACAGGCCAAGGAACTGGATATTCTTACCGTCGGAATTGTGACCATTCCGTTTCAATTCGAAGGAAGAAACCGAAACGAACAAGCCCAGATAGGTGTTGAAAAATTAAGGAGACATGTTGATTCGCTTATCGTGATCAACAACAATAAACTACGCGAGGTTTACGGAAATCTTGGTTTCAAAGCCGGATTCTCAAAAGCCGATGAAGTTCTGGCAACTGCCTCCAGAGGAATTGCAGAGGTCATTACTCACCACTATACTCAGAACATTGACTTGCGCGATGCCAAGACCGTATTGAGCAACAGTGGTACTGCCATTATGGGTTCGGCACAGGCTTCGGGAGCCAGCAGGGCTACCGATGCGATCATGAAAGCGCTGGATTCACCTTTATTGAATGACAACAAAATTACCGGAGCTAAAAATGTTTTACTGCTCATTGTTTCCGGTAATGAAGAGATCACTATAGATGAAATTGGTGAAATTAACGACCATATCCAGGCTGAGGCCGGGCACAGTGCCAATATTATCATGGGAGTTGGTGAAGATGAATCTCTTGAAGATGCCATCGCCGTAACCATCATTGCCACTGGTTTCAATGTGGAACAGCAAAACGAGATCACCAATACCGAAACTAAAAAGATCATTCATACGCTTGAAGACGAACAAAAAGCTGAGCATGATCTTAGTAATAAATCTACCGGCGTGATTACAGCGACCAGTAAACCGGTTTCGGAAAAACCTGCTGAGGAGGCTAAACCTCCAAAAGACGAAAAGATCGTTCATACACTCGACGAAAATGCGGAAGAAGTCGATGAGGTCGGGAATATTCAAAAAAAAGTAGACGATCTTCTGAAAACACCTGATTTCGCAAGGAAACTCGATGTGATCTACGAAGAAGTAGATCCCGAAGAATTCATCATCAATGATACCACCGAAGAGGTGAAAAACATGGAAGTTGAGGATGCGGAAGAGGTAAAGACCGAAAAAGAAGAACAGTTTATGTTCACTTTCGACCTTCCGATGAATAAAAAAGAAGAAGAGAAGAAGCCGGAACAGCCAAAAGCTGAAAATATCAAAAAGCATACGCTGAAAGAGGAAGATGAAAAGGAAGAGGAAGTGAAGCAAATCAGGGTAAATGAGGCCGTGGAAATTATCCCGGTTACCGAAAGTTCGGCTCATGGGATCAAGCGTTATAGCCTTGATGATTATATGGAAGTGGAAGAAAGGCTCCAAAATTCCAAAGCTCCTGAGAAGAAAGAAGAGGAAGTTGATGAAACCGTTGCCTTTGAAAAGAAAACCGTCGCTCCAACTCCCAGAAAAGAAACCGACGAGGATAATCCCTTCGACAATCCTATTTCTTCAGAAGTTGTAAAACAGCGAACAGCCGAAAGAAAAGCCAAAATGAAGGAGTTCAATTATAAATTCAGAACCGGTGCTGCCCAGATCGATGAGATCGAAAAGCAGCCGGCCTATAAAAGAGCGGGAATTGAGCTGGATAATTCTAAACCGGGAGAAGGAAAATTGTCAAGAACAAGTATCGACCAGGACGACAATAATGATTTGCATTTCAGACGTAATAATTCTTTTCTTCATGATAATGTAGATTAAATTTCAACCTAGCCAAAGAAAAAGGTGCCCGAAAAGGCACCTTTTTTATTTTCTGAATTTCAGACAATTATTGTTTCTGCGCCCCGACTTCATCGGTGTCGCGGCGATACTTCAGCATTGAAATACCGGCGATAAAGAATATGAAACCAAGTATAGCGAGCGCCCATGGACTGAGCATAAGCGCCACACTTCCAAAAATTCCCAATACTCCCATTACCAGAGCGATGGCGCCGCCAATGGTCATAATCATTGCTAAGATTTTTATCATAACATAGTTTATTGGTTATAAATTAAAAGTACTTAAACAATTGAAAGCCATGGTAATATTAACAGATTTTACAATTTTCTTCAGAATTTCTTCAAATTTTAATTCCAGTAAATCATAAAATATTTGATTTTGGCATCGTCTGGAATTTGTGAAGCCATGATCTTCGAATCTGTATCATACCTTAGGCTGGGTGGTAATTGTGATTTATCTATGGTTACATAAGCATTGATCTCATCAAGAAAAACCACCGCGGCATTAATGGTGTTTTCAATTCGTGAGATATTGTAATTTTTCATTATATCTTTAAAAGTACTTTTCACATTCAGGCCCTCTTTGGTCGCATATCGGGGGTCAAGAACACGAATATAGCCAATCGTACTGGTGGAATCGAACTCCTGCAAGGGTTCCATTTCCAGCAGTGGCTTTCCATTTCTGTCAAAAACTTTAATCTCGTCGGTAGATTTTAAAGATTCCGGACCACTGGTTTGAGTAACGATACTGTCATTTTTGAAGATAGAATCCAACTGGTTGATCTTTATTTCTTTGGTAAGCGGCCCCACTCTGTTAGAAGTTATTAGAAAAGGATTGTCATTCTCATTATTACATGAAGTTAGCAAAGCTAAAACTGCAATGGTAGAAATTGTTTTTTTGAACATTTAGATCGGGTTATTTCATTAATTTATTCATAATTCCCAGGACACCCCTAATAAAGGTGGCACTGGTCAAAACTTTTATAACTGCTCCTTCTGTGCCTGATGACCGGGACCTTGTTGAGGTAACTTTTTTTCTCTCTTTCTGTGCTTTTTCCCGCGCTTCTTCCTTATCGGCAATTTCGATTTTTCGGTTGAGAATTTCATAGGCACTTTCCCTGTCGATTTGCTGATTGTATTTCGAAACCAGGTCTGAATTTTCTACCAGTTTTTCCAATTCTAATCCTGTAAGAATATCCATTCGGCTCATTGGTGCCCGAAGCATGGTTGCAGCCAGAGGAGTAGGTCTTCCTTTTTCATCTAAAGCCGAAACCAAAGCTTCGCCTATACCTAACGAAGTGAGTATGTTTTTGGTATCATAAAATTCTGAAATAGGATAATTTTCAGCAGCTAATTTTATGGCTTTACGATCTTTGGCGGTAAAAGCCCTTAGCGCATGCTGAATTTTTAAGCCCAGCTGACCCAGCACTTCTTCAGGTACATCAGCCGGATTTTGAGTAACAAAGTAAATACCTACTCCTTTTGAACGTATAAGTTTTACGATATTTTCGATTTGATCCAGCAATGCATCTGAGGCCTCATTAAAAATAAGATGAGCTTCATCGATGAACATTACCAGTTCCGGCTTCTCAGCATCTCCTTTTTCAGGAAAAGTGGTGTATATTTCTGCGAGCAGGCTAAGCATGAAGGTTGAAAAAAGTTTTGGCTTATCCTGAATATCATCCAGGCGAATCACATTTACATAAGCATCGCCATTAGACTTTTTCCGTAACAGGTCTGGTACCTCAAAAGATCTTTCGCCAAAGAAAATTTCCGCTCCCTGTTGCTCCAGTGCCACTATCTGCCTGAGAATAGCTCCTGTAGAAGCGGTAGAAATTCTCCCGTATTCTTTTTCAAAATCCTCTTTGCCTTTTTCGGTAGAATACTGGATGATCTTTTTCAGGTCTTTCAAATCGAGCAAAGGCAACTGGTTATCGTCGCAATATTTAAAAATAATAGACAGCACGCCAGTTTGTGTGTCGTTTAGATCGAGAATTCGTGATAAAAGAACCGGTCCGAATTCGCTAACTGTGGCTCTTAACCGAACGCCCTCCTGCTTAGAAAGACTTAAGATTTCTACTGGGGATGCTTCCGGGGTGAATGGAATACCTAATTTTTTATGCCTTTCTTCAATAAAATCGGCTCCTGCAGATGGCTGAGCAATTCCGCTCAGGTCACCTTTTACGTCCATTAAAAGTACCGGCACTCCTTTTTTGGAAAGGTTTTCGGCTAAAATTTGTAGTGTTTTTGTTTTTCCGGTACCTGTAGCCCCGGCTATGAGTCCGTGCCGGTTCATGGTTTTTAATGGGATTTTCACTGCGGCATCAGAATATACGTTTCCGTTCAGCATTCCTGCTCCAAGGTGAATAAAATCACCTTTCGAGGCGTATCCTTTCTGAATTTCTTCAATAAATTGAGTTTCTGTTTTCATTAATGCTAAGTTATTATAAAATTGGCAACTGAAAAGAGGATCCGCAATGATCCCTATTAGGTTTATTTAGCTTTTCTAAATATAGTTTACTTTTATAACTATTAAAGTTTCCAGGAGACACGAAATTATGCGCCTTAATATTATCAGTTTTCTTTTTGTTATTTTCCTTTTTCCACTTGTTTTTAGTTGCGGGCAGCAGAGAGATCTGCTAAAAAAGGTCAGGGAAAGCAAGGATCCAAGGCTCAACAAGGTTTTTGATAAGCCCGAAAAATATGCGGTTCAGATAATTTACACAGAGATCTGTCATAAAAACGATGAGGTTTCTTTGAAGGATTATAAATATCGGGTTGATTCCGAAAATTATTTTTATCCTGCCAGCACGGTAAAATTACCCGTAGCAGCTTTAAGCCTCGAGAAGCTTGATTCACTCCAGGGACAGGGTGTGGACATTTACAGGAGTACTCCATATCATTTGGAAGGCGATATGGTGAAACACAGCATAGAAAATGATATTAAAGGAGTTTTCGCAATAAGTGACAATGAGGCCTATAACAGGCTGTTTGAATTTCTTGGACCGGATTATATCAATTCTCATATGAAATCTAAAGGCCTGTTGCCTTTTAGGATTTCTCATCGTTTCTCCGGAGAAAATTCGGCAGATACAGTCACGAAACAACTGATTTTTAATACAAAGGAAGGAAAGTACCGCTTGCCGGTGACCTATAACCAAACGGCAGATTCATTGGAACTTAAAAATGTGATCATCGGAAAAGCTTATATAAAAGATGATGAACAGATCAATGAGCCTTTCAGCTTTGCCTATAAGAATTACTTTCCTCTTGAAACGCAGCATGCGCTTATGAAGAGATTGTTCTTTCCGGAAAAGTTTGAAAAATCCGAATTATTTCACCTTTCTGCCGGAAATATGAAATTCTTGAAGGCCGCGATGTCCGGTCTTCCCCGGCAGCTTGGCTACGATGAAAATGAATTTTACGATAGTTATGGAAAGTTTTTCATTTACGGCGATTCTGAAGATCGCATTCCCGATTATATCAAAATCTATAACAAAGTGGGTTATGCTTATGGCAATTTAACCGAAACAGCTTATGTACATGACCTGAAAAATAATGTTGAGTTTCTGCTATCGGCGACTTTGCGGGTGAACGAGAATGAAATTTATAACGATGGAAAATATGAATACGACAGCATAGGAATTCCTTTTCTCGCGGCCCTTGGCAGGAAGATTTATCAGCTGGAGCTGGAACGGAAAAAATAAGCGCTTTTTTATTTCACAGGTGGCTCAAGTAGCTGAATAGTGCCTTTATCGGCGTCAATTTCAGCCGATATACCATTAGGAATAGTAAAATTATCATCCAGGTGCCCGATCATGGAACCTGAAAATGCAGGAATTCCATGAGGTTTTATGTAGTGATCGATCACTTCTTCTAAAGTAAGTGAACCATAGCCACTACCGCCGGGATCACAATCGGTACATTTTCCAAAAATGAATCCGGAGATCTGATCCAGCACGCCTCCCAGCTGCAGTTGCGTCATCATACGGTCGATACTGTAAATTTTTTCACCAACGTCTTCAGTATATAAAATCTTGCCTTTCCAGTCTTTTGGGAAATATTCCGTACCCATAATTCCGGTCATTACAGAAAGATTTCCGCCTAAAAGTTTTCCTTTTGCCTTTCCGGGCTGAATGGTTCGTATCCGGTTGGTTGTTTGTACAAGTTCGTCTCCTTTGGAATCAGGGTTTTTCAATAGAACTTCATCTCCGGCAAAAAGCAGGTTTCTGAAATGATCGTAAGCGAAAGTGTTCCAAGTTGAAGTAGCCAGCGGTCCGTGAAAAGTAACAAGTCCTGTTTTTTCAAATATTCCAAGATGAAGTGCAGTGATATCACTATAACCCACAAAGATCTTCGGATTATTTTTAATGGCCTCATAATCTAAAAGCGGCAGAATTCGGGCAGCTCCGGAACCACCACGTAAACTAATTATTGCCTGTACATCGCTGTCGAGAAACATATTATTAAGTTCTTCGGCTCTTTCATTATCGGTTCCGGCAAGATGTCCATAACGGCTTTTCACATATTTTCCGAATTTCACTTTCAGGCCCATGGCTTCGAAAGTCTCTTTTGCTATCTGGTATGGCTGAGTTTCGAAAATGGCGCTGGCGGGACTTACGATTCCAACGGTATCACCTTCTTTTAGGTGCTCGGGTTTTATAATTTTCTGATCGTTTTCAAAATCGAGTTTCGAAGCAAATGAATTCAACGGAAAGGCCATGCCTGCGAGGCCAGCCCCAACGCTGTTTATAAAGTGTTTTCTTTTCATGAGATGAATTTAAAAATTGTCCCGAACCATTTCCAGGATTTTTGCCATTTCCTTCTTCAACGAAGACGATGGAATGGTAAAATTACTATTCATAAAGCTGAAGATAAAAGTTTTTCCTGATTTGGTAATGAGATAACCGCTTAAACTGTGATTGTTGCTCATAGAGCCGGTTTTCGCGTAAATATACGGCTCTTCCGCTTTGTAGTAATTCTTTAAGGTTCCCGAAACACCACCGGAGGGCAAAAGATCATAAAGTTTTTCCTCCGGCATTTCGTTTTTGATCTTTTCAAGCAGAGCGACCATCGTTCTCGGCGTAAAGAGGTTATATCTGGAAAGTCCCGAGCCGTCTACCCAAATAGGTTCGTCAGGAAGATCTTTCAGGTAATTTTTTTTCATGTAATCAATGGCAATTTCCGTTTTCAGGCTGTCGCTGATTTTGTCTGAAACCATCAATAAGATCTGTTCGGCAATAAAATTATCGCTCACATGAAGCATCTGTTTGTACAAACTGTCGCTGGGAATACTGTACAAGGTTTGGTCGAGTTTTTCAGGAGCTTCTTGTTTTACAGTAATTGGTTTTGAAAGAGTATCTGAAAGCAGGTCCATCAGCGTTTTTTCAGAATATTTTATAGGAATCCATTTCTCCTTTTCTTCGTTTTTAAGAGAAATATCGAAATGGTTAGATTGTAAAGCTCTTTTTATCAGCGGTTTTTCTTCTGAAGATGCTAAAAACGAAATACTGTCTTTAAAAATTTCCGGACTTATTTTCTGAAGCTTTCCGGTTTTGTCGAACTTGAAATGGACTAGACTTCCATAAACCGGAAAATCATTTCTTTCCGCCGAATAATAATCGTTGTAATCATCCCAGGCCCAGCCCGGACCCAGATAAGTTTCTTTATAATTTGGCAAAACATAAACCAGTGGGCCATTTTGTTTTAAAAATCGGTAAACCTTACTGTCCGGAAGGTCGGGATTTAAAAAAGAAGGATCTCCGGTACCTTTAAAATATAAGGTATCGCTAATTTTTTTGTATTTCAGGGCGGGAATCGAGTCGCCCAGCATTTTCAGCCCGGTAAAAAAAGTGAACAGTTTCGTGTTGGAGGCCGGTGTAAAATATTTCTGAGCATTATATTCAACCAGCATTTTTTTTGATGCGGGATCATATAAAGCGAAACCTACAAAACCGTGCTGGAATTCCGGAGCTTCTTTAAGTTCGGTTTTTATATTTTTTCTGAATTTCTGACTTGCGCAGGATGAAAATAAAATTGCTAAAGTGACTATGAAAAATCGGTAAAAATTTCTGCTGAGGAGGTTTTTAATGACCATTAGATTTTGGAGTAGTTAAAACGCTGAAAAAGTTAAGAAATTAATACTAATGCTTAAAAATGAATTTCATTTTTCAATAATAGACTTTTTAATTAGGTGTTTTTACAGTGGAGATTTGAAAATTACTAAATTGACCATCAAATAACCTCCTAATAAAAAAAGATGTTCAGAGCAGGGATTCAAATTTTAACGATTCTTGGTTTTATTTCAATTGTTAGCTGTAAATCAAGAATAATTGATAAACCAATTCACTTTGATAATCAACGAAAAGAACTCACCAGGGAATATATTAAAGATCATTATGGTCTGGAAGTCGAAAATATAAAGATAGATCCAAAAATTATCGTGCTGCATTGGACTGCGATTCCAACATTACAGGGATCTTTTAATGCTTTTAATTATGATACACTGCCTGCAGCCAGGAAAGACATTGCAAAAGCAAGCCGCTTGAATGTTAGTATACAGTTTCTGGTAGATCGTGACGGAACTATATACCGGTTGATGCCGGAAGATTTTATGGCCCGCCATGTGATCGGGTTAAATTACAACGCAATAGGAATTGAAAATGTTGGAGGAACACCTGAAACCCCTTTGACCAACGACCAGCTGAAGGCTAATATCTGGCTTGTAAATTATCTTAACAGAAAGTACAATATTGAATACCTGATTGGCCATTATGAATATACCAAATTTGAAGGCAGTGATCTATGGAAGGAGCTGAATGATAACTATCGAACCGAGAAAACCGATCCAGGTGAAGAATTTATGAGGAAAGTACGTGAAGCTGTAAAAGATCAAAATTTAAAATCGGCTCCCGCTAAAAATTAAAAAAATGAAAAAATATATTGTAATCTTATTAATGGGAATTTTGAACACCCATTTTGTGTTTTCTCAAAATAAATTTTCCGACAGATTATTTGCGAATTATGAAAAATACAGAGAAGAAAAAATCAAAAACCGGAGGTTTAATCATGTGCTTGTAGACAGTTTGCTTAATGAACATCGAACAGAAGGTATTTTTAAAATTCAAAAAGTTGGGGAATCCATTCAGAATAGGAGCCTGAACCTGGTAAGTATTGGCCACGGAAAAACCGAGGTTTTACTATGGTCACAGATGCATGGTGATGAACCTACCGCAACCATGGCTATTTTCGATATTCTGAATTTTTTCGCTTCCAATGATTTTGAAGAGGAAAAGAAAATACTTTTGGATAGTCTGAGCATCCATTTTTTACCGATGCTGAATCCTGATGGTGCTGAAATCTTTGAAAGAAGAAACGCCTTAGGGGTCGATATCAACCGCGATGCGTTAAGGTTGCAATCTCCTGAAAGTAAAACTCTAAAGAGGATGAGAGATAGCCTGGATGCCGATTTTGGATTTAATCTCCACGATCAGAGTCGCTATTACAATGCTGAAAGAACTTCAAAACCAGCGACTATCTCTTTTCTTGCTACTGCCTATAATTATGAAAAAGATATTAATGAGGTCCGTGCAAAATCCATGAAGCTTATAGTGGATATGAATAAGGTGCTTCAAAAATATGCTCCCGCACAGGTTGGGCGTTATAATGATGATTTTGAGCCACGGGCTTTTGGAGATAATATTCAAAAATGGGGCACCAGTCTTGTTCTTATAGAATCGGGCGGTTATCCCGACGATCGGGAAAAACAGGTAATACGAAAATTAAATTTTGTTGTTATACTTTCTGCTTTAAAGTCGATAGCTACAAAATCTTATGAAAAAGAAGCAATTTCAGATTATGAAAAAATTCCTGAGAACGATCGCATGCTTTTTGATTTAAAATTAAAAGGTATAACCTACCAAATTGATGATAAATCTTACATTTTAGATATTGGAATCGATCAGGATGAAAATGAACTCCAGGGCGAAGATTTTTATTTTTCCGGAAGAGTAGTAGATCAGGGTGATCTTTCTACCAGTTACGGCTATGAAGAAATTAATGCTTCCGACCTGATGCTAAAATTTCCGGAAGTTTATCCAAAAACTATCACTTCGGAAGAAGAACTAATGAAACTCGATGTGCCAAAACTGATTGAGAAGGGATATTTATTTGTTCCGGTTTCCGAAGAAATGCTTCAGAAAGAATATTCCAGTTTTCCATTAAACCTGGTATCTGAAGACTTTAAAGTGAAGAAAGAGTTACGTCCCGGTATTCCGGCTAATTTTATCCTTTATCAAGGCGGAAAGGTTATCCAGGCAGTTATCAATGGATTTTTGACACAGCCTGAAAATGCGGGGCAAAATGTTCTGAATTCCAGAAGTTATTATTAGATCGCTCTGCCTGAGTTTGCTTATCTTTGCACGCTATGATTTCAGAAGAGACAAAAGAGCTTGTAGAGAAAGGTGTGATGCTTCCGTTGATGGAAGAGTTTTACACTATTCAGGGAGAAGGATTCCATAAGGGAACTGCTGCTTATTTTATTCGAATAGGCGGTTGCGATGTAGGTTGTCACTGGTGTGATGTAAAGGAAAGCTGGAATGCAGATCTGCACCCGCCGACCCCAGTTGGAAAAATTGTGGAAAATGCAGTTAAATACAGCGATACTGTTGTAGTGACCGGTGGAGAACCGCTTACCTGGGATATGACTGTTTTAACAAATAGTCTTAAGAAAAAGGGATGCAAGATCCATATAGAGACTTCCGGGGCTTACGATATTACCGGGATTTGGGATTGGATTTGTTTGTCACCTAAGAAAATTAAACTTCCGAAGCCCGAAATTTATCCGCTGGCCCATGAGCTTAAAGTAATTATTTTCAATAAGCACGATTTCAAATTTGCCGAAGAACAGGCTGCAAAAGTCAGCGATCACTGTATTTTGTATCTTCAGCCTGAATGGAGCAATCGTGAAAAGATGATGCCGCTGATCGTGGATTATGTAATGAAAAATCCGAAGTGGAAGGTATCACTTCAAACCCATAAGTATCTCAATATTCCATAAAAAAACGCCCTTTTTTGAGGGCGTTTCCAATATTACGTATTCTATAACCTGTTCTTATTTTGCAGTTTTGAACGGCACTTTTACATAGCGGTCATCCCAGCCAATTAAAAGATCTGCACCGTTATTTGCCTTTTCAAAAGCCATCGAAAGTGCCTCAATATTATTTGGAGCTTTTCTTACAGGAACTTTAATTCTTACAATATCTTCCTTTTCAGAATATTCATAAGCTCCCCAGGTATTGGTTTTTTTATTTAGGATTACGGTCCATTCCTTTTCTTCAGGAATAGTGTAAAGGGTATAGGTTCCTGCTTTAACAGTTTCATCAGCAATCTTCATGTCCTGATAAAAGGTTATTTCGGTAGCTTCATTAGCTCCGGTACGCCAAACTTTTCCGTAAGGTACCAGTTTTCCGAAAACTTCCCTGTCCCGTTTTTGTGGTCGGCTGTAGATTACCCTTACCACAGGTTGATCTTTATCGTTGCGGTAAATAGCCAGATCCATAGGACTTACGTCCAGTTTTGAAAATTCAGGTCCCTTATCCTGGGCCTGGACTGAGTTTGCGGTGACCATACAGATGATGCTGAATATTCCCAATATTAATCTTTTCATGTTAGTGGATTTTTAAATTTTAGAGTTTCAATAAATATAAGTGAAGGTAAAGACTACAATTGTTAAAATAATGCTTACAGGTTGTTAAAATTATTAGGTTTTTTATAACTGAAAGAAAATTGCTGTAATAAATACTGATCATGTTTAATAAAGTATCGAATGTTATTTTTTTAATTTATTAATGTAAGCATTGTAGATAGTTGTGTTTTATAAAGATAAGTATCAGTACATATTTGTATTGAAATTATAAAAAACATAAAAGTCATGTGTGGAATTTTAGCAGTTATCGGAAAGGATCTTGACCAGGCCAAAATAGGAAGCCTGTCTAAGAGAATGTCTCACAGAGGTCCTGATGAAAGCGGAATGATTATTACTGAGGGAGGGCATGTGTTAGCGCACGAGCGTCTTTCTATTGTAGATTTAACAACTGGGATTCAGCCTATTCAGGGAACCAGCTCAGCCTGGATGATCCATAATGGTGAAATCTATAACCACGAGACTTTACAAAATAATGAATTAAAAGATCACACTTTTAGAACTACCAGCGATTCTGAAGTTATCGTTCACCTTTATGAGAAATACGGTTATGATTTTGTAGATATGCTGGACGGAGTTTTCTCTTTTGTTGTTATTGATGGTGATGATTTTATTGCCGGAAGAGATCCGATAGGTGTTAAACCACTTTATTACGGAACTGATGAAGCCGGAGCGATTTGGTTTGCCAGTGAGATGAAAGCACTTGCCGATCATTGTAAAGATTTTGCTGCTTTTCCTCCCGGACATTATTATACTCCAAAAACCGGATTTGTAAGATATTATCAGCCTGAATGGTTCGAATCTGAAAAAGCCGTTCAGCCTGCCGATCTTAAAAAACTTCGGGAAAGTCTTATCCAGGCGACCAAAAAACGTTTAATGGCCGATGTGCCACTGGGAGTTTTGCTAAGCGGCGGTCTGGATTCATCGCTGACTTCTTCTATCGCTGCAAGGTTGATCAAAGATTCCGGTCAAAAACTACATTCTTTCTCTATTGGTCTGGATGCTGATGCGCCTGACCTGATCGCTGCGAGAAAAGTAGCCGATTTTCTGGGAACCGAGCATACGGAGGTTTTCTTTACTGTAGAGGAAGGAATCGAGATCCTGGAAAAACTCGTATGGCATCTGGAGACCTACGATGTGACTTCTATTCGTGCAAGTACCCCAATGTATTTCCTTTCTAAAGCAATTGCAGATAAAGGAATTAAAGTGGTTCTTTCAGGAGAAGGTTCTGATGAGATCTTCGGAGGGTACCTTTATTTTAAAAATGCGCCTTCTGCAGTAGATTTTCAGAAAGAAACAATCAGGAGGGTTCAGCGATTAGCGACTGCCGATTGTTTAAGGGCTGATAAATCAACAATGGCCCACGGCCTTGAGGCTCGGGTTCCGTTCCTTGATAAACAGTTTTTGAAAACAGCTATGGAAATAGTTCCTGAAGAAAAAATGCCAACCACTTATGATGGCGTTGAGAAATATATTCTGAGAAAAGCTTTTGACACTCCTGACGAGCCTTTCCTTCCTGAAGAAGTTCTTTGGAGGCAAAAAGAGCAGTTTAGTGATGGCGTAGGTTACAGCTGGATCGATCAGTTAATTGAATATGCCGAAAGTCAGGTGAGCGACCTTCAAATGGCAACAGCGGAAGAAAAATTTCCGGTGAACACACCAGCGACCAAGGAAGCTTATTTTTACAGAACTTTATTCGAAAAACATTTCCCTCAGGAATCTGCTGCCAAAACGGTAAAAAGATGGATTCCAAAATGGCAGAAAGACCTGGATCCTTCAGGAAGAGCCAACGAAACTCACGTTGCTCCTGGACTTAAAAAGGTGCTACAGAAAATTTGAATTAAGCTATGTTTTTTGTGCAGCCCAGATCGTGAAGATTTTCTTAAAACGATCTGGGCTTTTTCCACATAATTTGTTGATAACTTAAGGCTTCGACAAACTTCTTTGACCTGTTAAAAAAATGCGAATTACTATATTTGTTCGTTATCCAAAAGAGACGAAAATAATTAGCAAATTTTATGAGCGAAGAAGTTAAGAAAAATAACTATTCAGCCGATAGTATACAGGCGTTGGAGGGAATGGAGCACGTACGAATGCGTCCTTCAATGTATATTGGTGACACTGGTGTTCGCGGGCTTCATCATCTGGTATATGAGGTTGTTGATAACTCTATCGATGAGGCACTTGCCGGTCACTGTGATAGAATAAAAGTAGATATAAACGAAGATAATTCTGTTACCGTAGAAGATAACGGTAGGGGGATCCCTATCGACCTTCACAAAAAAGAAGGGGTTTCCGCACTGGAAGTGGTTATGACCAAGATCGGTGCCGGGGGTAAATTCGATAAAGACAGTTATAAGGTTTCGGGTGGTTTGCACGGTGTTGGAGTTAGTTGTGTGAATGCACTTTCTTCACATTTAAAAGCGACTGTTTACCGTGAAGGCCAGATATGGGAGCAGGAATACGAATTGGGAAAACCTCTTTATCCCGTAAAACCTGTGGGAAAAACCGATCTGAGCGGTACTATTGTTACCTTCAAGCCAGATCCTTCCATTTTTCAACAAACGCTTGAGTATAGTTTTGATACGCTCGCCAGCAGGATGAGGGAACTTTCCTTTTTAAATAAGGGAATTGAGATAGTCCTTACCGATAAAAGACGAAAAGAAGATGACGGCGAATTCGTAAAAGAGCGCTTTTATTCTGATGAAGGTTTAAAGGAATTTATCCGCTTTTTAGACGGAAACCGTGAGCCGATCATTGGCGATGTTATTTCAATGGAAGGGGAGAAGAATGAAATTCCCGTGGAAGTTGCCATGGTTTACAATACTTCATTCAATGAGAACCTTCATTCGTATGTGAATAACATTAACACTCATGAAGGGGGAACGCACCTTTCAGGTTTTAGAAGAGGTTTGACCACCACTTTAAAGAAATATGCTGATGCCTCCGGCTTGCTTGATAAGGTGAAATTTGAAATTACCGGGGATGATTTTCGGGAAGGTCTTACCGCTATTATTTCAGTAAAAGTTGCTGAGCCTCAATTTGAAGGTCAGACAAAAACCAAATTAGGAAACAGGGAAGTGACTTCGGCTGTTTCACAGGCGGTTTCAGAAATGCTGGAAAATTACCTGGAAGAAAATCCGAATGATGCTAAAATCATTGTTCAAAAAGTGATACTTGCTGCGCAGGCACGAAATGCTGCGAAAAAAGCCCGTGAAATGGTTCAGCGAAAAACGGCCATGAGTGTTGGTGGATTACCCGGGAAATTATCAGATTGTTCCGAACAGGATCCAACAAAATGCGAGGTTTTCCTCGTCGAGGGTGACTCCGCGGGTGGAACAGCTAAGCAGGGACGTGACCGTAATTTTCAGGCTATTCTTCCGCTTCGGGGTAAGATCCTGAATGTTGAAAAAGCGATGTCACACCGTGTTTTCGATAACGAGGAGATCAAAAATATTTATACCGCACTGGGTGTTACTATTGGTACTGAAGAAGATAGTAAGGCGTTGAACCTTTCAAAGCTCCGTTACCACAAAATCGTGATCATGTGTGATGCCGATGTTGATGGAAGTCATATTGAAACACTTATTCTCACCTTCTTTTTCCGTTATATGAAGGAATTAATCGAGAATGGACATATTTATATTGCAACACCTCCTTTATATCTTGTTAAAAAAGGAAGTAAAAAGCGCTATGCGTGGAATGAAAAAGAACGCGATGAAATAGCCGAAAGCTATAGCGGTGGAGTTCAGATTCAGCGATATAAAGGTCTTGGGGAAATGAACGCAGAGCAACTTTGGGATACCACTATGGATCCTGAACATAGAAAACTGCGTCAGGTAAACATTGATAACAGTGGAGAGGCCGACAGGATTTTCTCTATGCTTATGGGAGATGAGGTTCCGCCAAGGCGTGATTTTATTGAGCGTAATGCTAAATATGCAAATATTGATGCCTGATCCCAATTTCAAATAAATTCATTAAAAGACCCACACATTATTTGTGTGGGTTTTTACGTTAATAAACTTAAAGGCCCTGCATATTTTTTTATTTTTGAAACTTAAAACCAAATCACTGTGAAAAAGATAACCAATTTTTTAATCATGGCATTCGTATGTCTTTCCGGAACAACTTATGCCCAGCAGGATGTGAATGATTTTGTTGATGATATGCTTTATATTGCAGACGGTTTTGCGGCTCCGGCTTCTAATAGTGCTGCTTACCAGGGAACGGCTGGTTGGTTCACTTCGGCAAAATCTCTCGATTTATGGAAGGTCGATGTGTCCTTCCATGGAAATGCACTTTTTGTGCCCCCCAGTAAAAAGGAATTTACCGTTAGTGCTTCTAATTTAAAATTATTACAGATTAATGATGGTGCTAATGCGGCTGTAGTCCCAACAGCTTTTGGGTCAACTTCAAATGTTAAATTTTCGGGTAATGTGATGGGGCAGGATTTTAGCTTCGACGCCATAGAAGGTATAGATAAAGGAGCTCTTTTTTATCCTTTTGCCCAGGTTTCTGTCGGATTGCCTTTTGAGACAGAAGTAGGAGTGAGAGCCCTTCCTGAGCTTGAGGTAGATGGATCAAAATTCAGCACGTATGGAATAGCGATAAAACATAATTTCAGTCAGTATTTTCGCTTTAACAGAAAAGAAGATTTACAACTCGCAGCCGTTATTTCGTATAATATCTTCAATGTGAAATATGGATTTAATCCAGTTGCGGTCCCAGATGTGGTTACCCTTAATCTTATTAATGTTGATGCTGATATGATCATGGGAGAATTATTAGCATCTAAGCGATATGAAAGTTTTGAAATCTTCGGGGCCTTGGGAGTGGCAAAATCCAACTTTGATTATAGATTCGATGGTAGTGGTTTTGGCCTCCCTTTGATAAACCAGGAATTAACTGCCTTAAGTGATAATGAAGCACAATTTAAAGGAGATATAGGTTTTAATCTATATTTTACCCGTTTTAAAATAAGTACCATGGCCACTGCCGGAAAATTCTTTAACGTAAACTTAGGCCTTCATTTTATTCTGTAAACGTGCATTTATACCATACTTATTATTAATACTGCCTCATAATTCGTAATTTCGTAAGCAGTATAAATTAATTCAAAATCTCTTATATAAAATGAAAGTTACCATTGTAGGCGCAGGTGCCGTGGGCGCAAGTTGTGCAGAATATGTTGCCATTAAAAATTTTGCTTCTGAAGTAGTTCTTCTTGACATAAAAGAAGGTGTTGCTGAAGGTAAAGCGATGGACCTTATGCAAACTGCTACTTTAAACGGTTTTGACACCAAAATTACCGGAAGTACAAATGACTATTCCAAAACCGCCAATAGCGATATCGCTGTTATTACCAGTGGAATTCCCAGAAAACCAGGTATGACTCGCGAAGAATTAATAGGAATAAATGCCGGGATCGTAAAGGAAGTCTCAAGCAATCTTATTAAGCATTCGCCAGATGTTACCCTTATCGTGGTAAGTAATCCGATGGATACAATGACCTATCTGGTTCATAAAAGCACCGGCCTTCCCAAAAATAAAATCATAGGAATGGGAGGCGCGCTTGACAGTGCACGTTTCAAATATCGACTTTCTGAAGCTCTGGGCTGTCCTCCTTCTGATGTTGATGGAATGGTCATTGGAGGTCACAGCGATACCGGAATGGTTCCGCTTACCCGCCTTGCTACAAGAAATAGTGTTCCCGTAACCGCATTTCTTTCAGAAGAGAGATTGAACCAGGTTTCTGAAGATACCAAAGTGGGAGGAGCAACCCTCACAAAGCTTTTGGGAACCAGCGCCTGGTATGCTCCGGGTGCAGCAGTATCTGGGCTGGTGCAGGCAATTGCGTGTGACCAGAAAAAAATGTTCCCATGTTCAGCCCTTTTAGATGGTGAATACGGGTTAAGCGATCTTTGTATTGGAGTACCTGTAATATTAGGCAAAAACGGACTTGAAAAGATCGTTGAAATCCAGTTAAATGACGCAGAAAAGAATAAAATGCAGGAAAGTGCTGAAGGCGTGAGAAAAACCAATGGTTTACTGGATGTTTAATCTTTAAAAATGATTTAAAAATATCTTGAAAAGCCACAGTTTTAGTGGCTTTTTTGATGGATTAAAAAGTTAAAATTATCCAAAAAAAAATATTGGGATTTGAATTTTGAAGCCCTATATTTGTCCGTTTTAAAAATAGACCTATAATCAATAATTTGAGGAATAATGCAGAATAAAGGACTGATTAAAGTTTTTGCTATTTTGTTTGGGCTGGTATGTATTTATCAGTTGTCCTTTACCTTTATTACAACTGAGGTAGAGACTGAGGCTGAAGATTACGCGGCCCGCAAAATCAGTACTAACGTAGATAATTATTCAGAGCGTCGCGATGCTGTTGAGGCCCAGTATTTAGATTCTATGGCAAATGAAGAAATCATTGCCGGAATCACCTACGGGGAAGCTAAAGAAAAAGAACTAAATAAAGGTCTTGACCTTAAAGGAGGTATTAATGTTATCCTTCAAATTTCGGTTAGAGATATCCTTAGTGGGCTTGCGAATGATTCTAATGATCCTGCTTTCAGAAAAGCGCTTGCCGAAGCAGATGAAGCACAGAAAAACAGTCAGGAAAATTATGTTGATCTTTTCTTTAATGCTTTCAATAAAATTCCGGATGCTAAATTAGCCTCTCCCGATATTTTTGGAAACAAAACTTTAAGTGATGTTATCAATTATAACATGACCAATGAACAGGTGGAGCCTATCATTCGCAGGAAGATTGATGAGTCTATCACTTCAGCATTTGAAGTTTTAAGAAAACGTATCGATAAATTTGGTGTTACCCAGCCAAACATTCAGCGTTTGGGAACTTCGGGACGTATCCTTGTAGAATTGCCTGGGGCCAAAGATATCAGCAGGGTCAAGAATCTGCTTCAAAGTACAGCCCAACTGGAGTTCTGGCATGTTTACAAGGGACAAAGATTTAGCAGCTTCCTGGCTCAGGCCAATCAGAAGCTGGCTCAAATGCAGAAGAATGAGAATTCCAAAACTGAAGAAGCTGCAGATACAACCAAAGCTGCTTCCGAAGATCAGGAAATCGAAGCACTTCTGGCTGATGCCGCTGATAGTACCAAGGTAAAGGAAGGTAATAACCCTTTGTTTGACCTCATAGTTTCACCAGGCTATCAAAACGGGCCGGTAATAGCTACTTTTAAGGTCAAGGATACTGCCCAGGTTATGGATTATCTTACTAATCCACAAATTCGTTCTTTACTTCCTTCAGATATGCGTTACGCTAAATTTGTATGGGGAGTTCCCGATGACGAAACGCAAACAACTTCTTTATATGCCTTAAAAGGAAATCGTTCCATGCAACCGCCATTGAGTGGTAGTGTAATTACAGATGCCCAGCAAACTTATGATCAGTTAGGACGTGTGGCTGTAAGTATGCAGATGGACGGAACCGGTGCCAAGATATGGGAAGATATGACCGGAAAGGCATACCAGGAGCAAAGCCAAATCGCTATTGTTCTTGACAATATTGTCTATTCTGCACCGGGCGTTTCTACCGGAGCTATTTCAGGAGGACGTAGTGAGATCACAGGAGATTTTAGTATTACTGAGGGCCAGGATTTAGCTAACGTTTTGCGTGCAGGTAAACTTCCGGCTTCTGCAGATATTATTCAAAGTGAAGTAGTAGGTCCGTCCCTTGGACAGGAAGCTATAGATAGTGGTATAAATTCCTTTATTATCGCTTTGATCCTGGTTCTACTATGGATGATCTTCTACTATGGAAAAGCGGGACTTTTTGCCGATGTGGCCCTTGTAGTTAACATCCTTTTCATTTTTGGTGTACTCGCAGGCCTCGGAGCTGTTTTAACATTGCCAGGTATTGCCGGTATTGTTTTGACCATCGGTATGTCGGTTGATGCGAACGTACTTATCTTTGAAAGGATCAAGGAAGAAATGGCAAAAGGTAAAATGCAGCGCGATGCCATTAAAGATGGTTTCAGTAACGCACTTTCTTCGATTCTTGATGCGAATATCACTACAGGACTTACCGGGTTAATCCTTTTTATTCTGGGAACAGGTCCGATCAAAGGATTTGCCACCACCTTATTAATAGGTATTTTAACTTCCCTTTTTACCGCAATTTTTATAACCAGATTGTTTATTGATGGTTATGGTAAAAAAGGAAAATCTATAGATTTTTCTACTTCCATTACAAAAAACCTCTTTACGAATGTAAATATTGATTTCGTTAAAAAGAGGAAAGCTGCCTATGTATTTTCAGGTATATTGATCCTTATTGGTGTTGGTTCCCTGTTTTTCCAGGGTCTTAACCAGGGTGTGGATTTTGTAGGTGGTAGAACTTATACTGTTCGATTTGATCAGGCCGTTAATCCAACACAGGTTCAAAAAGACCTTGTGGCAGAATTTGGAAGTGCCGAGGCAAAAACATACGGTCCCGATAACCAGTTAAAGATCACTACAAAATACCGTGTAGAAGATGAAGGTCCTCAGGTTGATGAAGAAATTCAACATTCATTATTTGAAGCACTTCAACCTTATCTGCCTTCAGATCTTACTTATGATAATTTTATAAATGGATCGGATACTAAAACAGTTGGTGTCATGGAGTCTATGAAAGTAGGTGCTACCATTGCCGATGATATTAAGAATGCGTCTTTCTGGGCCGTGCTTGGCTCGCTGATCGTAGTATTCCTGTATATCCTGTTGCGTTTCCGTAAATGGCAGTTCAGCCTTGGAGCGGTGGTTGCCGTTTTCCATGATGTGTTAGTGGTATTGGGCGTTTTCTCATTACTTTACAAGATCATGCCTTTTAATATGGAGATCGATCAGGCTTTTATTGCTGCAATTCTAACGGTAATTGGTTATTCGCTGAACGATACCGTGGTAGTGTTTGACCGAATTAGGGAGTACGTGAACGAACATTCTTCATGGACCCTTAGAAGAACCGTAAATAATGCCCTCAACAGCACTTTAAGCCGTACGTTGAACACCTCGCTGACAACCTTAGTGGTTCTGCTTGCGATTTTCATCTTTGGAGGTGAAAGCATTCGCGGATTCATGTTCGCACTGATCGTAGGTGTGATCGTAGGTACTTATTCATCCCTTTTCATCGCGACGCCAATTATGTTCGATAGCGTGAAAAAAGAGGATAAAGATAAGCTTAAGAAAAGTTCTGAGAGAAAGGCAGAAGCTGAAGCGACTGCATAATAAGATCATAAAATAAGAATATTAAAAAGGCTTTCCCCGCGGAAAGCCTTTTTAGTTTTAATGCCCCAAAATTTTAATAAACCTTAATCTTTTATTCGGTGGAAATTTATCTTATCCCCTTTTTCCAGGTTCCATTCATCAGCTTTACCGGCATTTACTTCAAGTATAAACCTAGAAGGACCTTCAGAAGGTAAGGAGGTTTCATCTCGGGGGACTGCATTTTTTTGAATGCTTACCAAACTACTGTCTTTATCATAATATATAATATCCAGCGGGATATAGGTATTTTTCATGTAAAAATACCGGGGTTCTTCCGAAGGGTAAATAAAAAGCATTCCACGGTCTGCCTTCATGCTGTCCCGGTACATAAGCCCGGTTTCATGTTCATAATCGGTATCGGCAATTTCTATATCTAACTTTTCAATAGTATCTCCCGATTCTTTTTTTAATAGATAAAGTTCACCTTCCTTTTTAAAACTAATAGGTTCGGTTTTAATACTCTGTTGTTTTTTTCCTTCATTACAGGAGGATAAAGACAGGTTCAGAATAAGCGAAAGAGAAGCAAGTTTTATAAAATTTTTTCTCATACAGTCTTTTGTCTCTTGGGACGGTACATGAAATAAAATCCTGCAAGTATAAAAGGGATACTCAGCCATTGGCCAGTATTAAGAAGCCAGGTGCTTCTTTCTTCTACCTGCGGTTCTTTAATAAATTCGATAAAAAAGCGAACGGTCCATAAAGCCACCAGGAAAACCCCAAAAATATAGCCTCGTTTAAATCTTTTGTCAGTTTTCCAGTAAAGGAACCATAAGCCTAAAAAGATAAGGAGGTAACAAAAAGATTCGTATAACTGTGCCGGATGTCGGGGAAAATCTTCCCCTAATTGGGCAAAAATGACTCCGTAATCTGAATGGGTTGGTTTTCCTATAATTTCAGAATTGATAAAATTTCCTATTCGTACAAATATGGCACCTGAAGCGACTGGAATTACAATTCTATCCAGGATCCAAAGCACCGGTTTATGAATTACGCGGTGAGAATAGAGGTACATGGCAACAATAATTCCTATTGCCGCACCGTGACTCGCCAATCCTCTGAAACCGGTAAATTCAAATTCCGGTTCAAATTTCACCGGTAGAAAGATTTCTAATAAATGATTCTGAAAATAATCCCAATCATAAAAGATAACATGGCCCAATCTTGCTCCAATGAGAGTGGCCAGAACGGTGTAAACGAAAAGGGAATCGAGCTGTTCAATATCCATATTTTCGTGTACATAAATTCTTTTCATGATGTACCAGCCAAGTGCGAAAGCGATAAGAAACATGAGGCTGTAGTAGTGAAGGGTAAAAAATCCGAGGTCTAATCCTTCGGAAGGATTCCAGCGAATGGCATTGATAAACATACCTGTATTTTTGTTTAGCCGTAAATATACGTAATTGCGGCTTGTTTCCCGGATTTTATGATTTGGATTTTGAAGGAACGGGGTCATAACCATGACCTCCCCAGGGATGACATCTGGCTATTCGCTTTATCCCCAGCCATAAACCCTTCAAGGGGCCGTGAATTTTAATGGCTTCTATCATATACGAAGAGCAGGTAGGAGAATATCGGCAGCTCGAAGGGGTTACCGGTGAAATGAATTTCTGATAGAACCGGACCAAAGCAATTAATATTTTTACCAGTCCTTTTTTGAGCATTTTTTATTGAATTGAATAGGTGGTACCTTCTTTACCATCTTTAAGTTGAATGCCGATTTCCTGAAGCCTGTCACGAATCTCATCACTAAGCGCGAAATTTTTATTGTTCCTGGCTTCGGCTCTTAAATTGATCAGCAATTCAACAGTACCTGAAAGCTTTTCGGTTCCGTTTTCCTGTTCAGTTGAAGCATCCTGTAAACCTAAAATTTCGAACATAAAGGACTGCATGCTTTCCTTCAGCTCTTTTTTGCCTGAATTTGAAATTTTTGTCGATCCTTCTTTAGCTGAATTAATTGCTTTTACCGCATCAAATAACCGGGCGATAAGAATAGGACTGTTAAAATCGTCATTCATCGCATCATAGCAAGACTGTTTCCACTCCGAAAGATTAAAATCATCTTTTGTAGATTCCGGAAGTTCATCTATAGAATGGTAAGCCTCCATTAGACGATTGAATCCCTTTTCACTTCCCATGAGGGCTTCACTAGAAAAATCAAGTATACTGCGATAATGTGCCTGTAAGATGAAAAACCTTACCACATTTGGAGAAAAGGCTTTGGCAAGAATATCATTTTTTCCAGAAAAAATTTGTTCCGGTAAAATGAAATTTCCTGTGCTTTTCGCCATTTTCTTACCGTTAAGGGTAAGCATATTGGCGTGCAGCCAGTAATGGACCGGCGATTTCCCGCAGGCAGCTTCTCCCTGGGCAATTTCACATTCGTGATGGGGGAATTTTAAATCCATACCACCGCCATGAATATCGAATTCTTCGCCCAGATATTTGGTACTCATCACCGTACATTCCAAATGCCAGCCGGGAAAACCATCGCTCCATGGGGAAGGCCAGCGCATGATATGTTGTGGTTCGGCCTTTTTCCATAGTGCAAAATCCTGTGGATTTTTTTTATCGCTCTGTGCAGCCAGTTCGCGGGTGTTGGCGATCATATCTTCAATACTTCTTCCGCTTAATTTACCGTAGGCATGATCTTTATTAAACTTCAAGACATCAAAATATACCGAGCCGTTGGCTTCATAAGCATAGCCTTTCTTTAAAATGGTTTTGATGATCTCGATCTGCTCCACAATATGCCCGGTTGCAGTAGGTTCAATACTTGGTGGAAGGTTATTGAACTTCTGTAAGGTATTATGAAAATCAACAGTATATTTTTGAACCACTTCCATAGGTTCGATCTGCTCCAGCCTTGCTTTTTTCGAAATTCTGTCTTCCCCGCTGTCGGCATCATTTTCTAAATGGCCGGCATCAGTAATATTTCTGACATAGCGCACTTTATATCCCAGGTGTTTAAGATACCTGAAGACAAGGTCAAAAGAAATAAAAGTGCGGCAGTTACCAAGGTGCACATTGCTGTAAACTGTAGGGCCGCAAACATACATTCCCACATGTCCTTCGTTAATTGGGGTGAAAACTTCTTTTTCACCGCTCATCGAATTATAAAGTTTCAGGGTTTGGTCCTGGTAAAGCGCCATGTAAATTGAAAATTTGAATTATTAGAAGCTGGTGTCTAATTTAATATAATCGAGGAATTCTCTACGAATATCTTTTTGTTTGAATTTTCCGCCAAATTCGCTGGTGACGGTACTGCTTTCAATATCTCTAATTCCGCGGCTGTTCACACAAAGGTGTTTTGCATCCACCACGCAGGCAACATCTTCAGTTCCAAGAACATTTTGAAGTTCCTGCACAATCTGCATGGTCATGCGTTCCTGAACCTGAGGCCGTTTCGCAAAATAATCGACTATCCTGTTCATTTTTGAAAGGCCTACAACCGTGCCGTTAGAAATATATCCAACATGAGCTTTTCCCACAATGGGGAGAAGGTGGTGTTCACAGGTAGAATAAACAGTAATATTCTTTTCCACGAGCATTTCGCCATATTTGTACTTGTTTTCGAAAACAGAAGCTTTTGGCTTTCGTTTTGGATGCAAACCTGAGAAGATCTCATTTACAAACATTTTGGCTACCCGCATTGGTGTTCCTTTAAGGCTGTCATCGGTAAGATCCAGCCCCAGGGTTTCCATTATATGTCGAACGTCTTCTTTTATAAGATCAATTTTTTCAATATCACTTTTCTCAAAAGCGTCATCTCTTATGGGCGTTTCTGCACTGCTTCCGGCATGGGCATCCCCCATTTCCTCGATTTCATTCAAAATTTTATCTATTTTCATGCGTTTTTGCATTAATAGTCGATGTATACTGCATTGGCTTGCAAAGATACATAATTTCTAATGTTTTAGCCGTAGCCAAAATGATTGGCTTGTTCTATATTATGATCATTATTTCATATTTTGCATTAATATTCTCACAAATATGAAATGAGAAATCTTTTTCCAGGTATACTTCTTTTTTTAAGTCTTCTTTTTTCGAATACGGTCTTTGCTCAAAGTTCGCTATGTAAGGATATTCAGCCTTTTTGCGCGGGAGACCAGCGCCTAACCTTTCCAAACTCCAATTCTACCAACTCTAACCAGGATAACGGTGAAGTTGGCCCTGCCTATGGATGTTTGGAACAACAGTATTATCCGGCCTGGTTTTATCTTCAAATAGAAGATCCCGGCGATCTAACCTTTACTATTTCACAATATACCAACCCCGATCTTACCGGATCCCCTCTGGACGTTGATTTTGTGGTGTGGGGACCCTTTAATGTTGGAGACGATTTTTGTAATGCTTTAACTGAAGATAAAATTGTTGACTGCAGTTACCTCCCTGATGCTGTCGAAACTATGCAGATCACAGGAGCGAGGGCCAATGAGATTTATATAGTTGTTATTACCAATTTTGAAAAGTTGCCTGGGTACATTGGTCTTCAGCAAACGGATTCGGGTGAAGGTTTTGGTTCTACAGATTGTAGTATTCTTGATAAATCTTTAGGCGATTTTATTCCGGTATGCGGAGCAGATGAATATGAACTGAACGGATATACCGATGAAGCAGGCAGTTACGAGTGGTACAAAAAGAATCCTGCTACAGGTCAGTATGAAAAAATTCCCGGCGCTGACGGGCCACAATTGGTAGTTACGGAATCTGGTGATTATAAGCTCGTTGTTGCCGATGCCTTAGGTGAAAATAAAGAGGAAGATGAGGTTACTGTTACTTTTTACGATATTCCGGAAATTGGTGAAGCTTCAGATGTTTTTATTTGTAATGAAACTGCCGAAACAGTTGATCTAACAACCAATGCACCGGCTTTAATTGCTCCTAATCCCAATCCTTCTGAATATGAAGTGGTTTATTTTCAAAATGAAGAGGACCTTCAAAATAATATTCCAATTTCTAATCCTGATAGTTTTCCTTTTACAGCGGGCAAGGAAATTTTTGCCAGAGTAAAACATATCGAAGGGGGATGTTTGTCAAATTCAGTTTCTTTTAAAATGGATTCTTTTAACCTCCCCGATTTTAGTTTGGATGAAAAGACCTATTTCTGTTTGGATGCGAATGATAATTTAATAGCCCCTGTAAGAATAGGAAAAGATTTAGGCGCTGATTATGAATATGAATGGACTTTCGATGGAAATCAGGTGCAGGGGCCAATTCTTACACTTTCAGATTTTCCAGGTTCGGGAAGTATAGATTTAAAGATCACGCATAAAATAACTGGGTGTACTCTAAATCTCAGTACACTTCCTGTGAAAATTTATAGCCCGGCAGATCTTACCATAGAAGTTGCAGGCTCTGATTTTGGAGATGGTTATTCCCTTACTGCTGCTACAGTAGAGGCGAAGCCTAATCCTGATGCTATTTATGCGTATCGGTTGGATGATGGTAACTGGCAGGAAAGCAATATTTTTAAGGAAGTAGCCGCTGGGAATCATAGCATTTCTGCAAGAGAAATTCATGGCTGTGGAGCTGTAACCAGCGAAAATATTTTTCTGGTGGGTTATCCAAGGTACTTTAGCCCGAATTCAGACGGTTATAACGATAGCTGGAAAATCCTTAATAATGATCAGATAACTATTAAAAGCTTATATATTTTTGATCGTTACGGGAAGCTGCTTAAGCAGTTGGGAAGGAATAAAGGTTGGGATGGAACGTTTAATGGTAAGCCTCTCCCAGCTGATGATTACTGGTTCAGGATAGAGTTTGTAGAAGAAAAAACAGGAAAAGTCAGCAGTTATTCTGCTAACTTTTCCTTAATTAGATAAATTACAAACCAAAGTTGAGGCTTATCACCACTTTGGATAGATCCCGGTCAAGAAGGACCGGTTGGGTTAATCCTGTATTTAGTAGGGGTTCCTTTTCTTTATAAGTTGCCAGGCTATAAGCGGCATTTAAAGAAAGGCTGCCAAAATCATATCCCAAACCTGCAGTATAACCGGTAAGATCTCCAGTGCCATTATCGCTTTTAAACGGACTCTCAACAAATCTGTAACCGGCCCTGAAGCTTAGGCGGGAAACTCTATACTCACCACCAATTTTATAACTTGAAGAAGCCTGCATATTTTGATTAATATCCTGATTTATCACAGCAAAACTCGGATCGTTTACAGGTTTAAGCTTCATGGAACTGTAATCCTTCAGGCCGTATTCAAAGCTGATAAGTCCGCTTTTCCCGAAAAGATAAGCCAGACTTCCTGATATTTTAGAAGGGGTTTGCAAACGGTATTCAGGATAGGTGTTTATAACATTTGGGGCAATAGAGACATATTCATCCTGATAGCTATTTGTTTCAATGTACTGGCTGGTTTCTTCCCGAATATTATACCAGATTGGAGAATCATAACTTACTCCAAACCTCCAGTTATCTGCTTTAAAAATGCCTCCCAGCTGAAATGAAAAACCATCCCCGTTGGTAGAAAGATTATTTCCAAAATAGACTTCAGTGGTTTCACTTTCCGGATTGTCATTAAATTCACTTATTTCTTCAGAGCTTTCATAATTTATAAAATGGGAATTCAAATTCAGTCCCAGATAAAGGAAGTCCTGAAATTGTGTTCCAATATTAAAAGATAATTTTCCGTTAAGCCCTGTCGCGGCATAATTGAAGCGCTGGTCAAAATTTCCCGCATCAATTAAAGAATAATAAGAGCTATTTTCAGGATCGTTCGTTTCAGCTTCAATTACGTAAGCCTGATATCCTAAAAATGCCTGTTGAGCACCAAATCCGTAAGTTTCTCCCAGGTTGGAGTATGTTTTGTCTATGCTTTCTCCATTTGGACGTTGCAAAAGGTTCAGAGGAAGTCCATTGGCGTAATTCAGAAAATACTGGTCAATGGAATTTTGAGAAACTCCTCTGGCAATATAGTTTTCATCAAAGGTCCTGGTAGTTTGGTAATTTATCGCCAGGGATAATTTTTTAAAATCTCCGCCGCTTGTATTATTAAAGATAAAAACGCCACCAAGGTTACTTAAGTCAGTGGTAGAATTATCGCTGCTTGTTCTGCCATTCGAATATGAAATATCATTTTTTATTCCTCGAAAGCCCAGAGTGATATTAGCGCTACTGCTAAGAAAGACTGCTGAAGAAGCTGGGTTGATAGATACTGCACTCATATCACCGCCAAGAGCTCCAAAAGCTCCGCTCATTCCAATATAACGTGCTGTTCCAGAAAGCTCTTCTGAAGAATATCGATAAATATCAGGGAGATCCTGAGCTAAAGCAAGCTGTGCTGTTCCGACGAAAATAAAAAGTATAAAGAATTTTCTCATAGCATTTCATTTTATAAAAAAACCTTACAGAGCCATCTGTAAGGTTTTATTCATTTATATTATTTTTTTAAAGACCTCCACGGCCTCCTCTTGAAGTTCTACTGCTTGAGCCTGAGCTTCGGGTTGTTCCGCTGCTTCTTGTGGTGGGAGCAGAACTTCGCGTAGTAGCTGGCATTGAACTTCTTCTGGGCTCGGAAGAACGGTAGGTATTATTGTTTGAAGAACTCCTTGATTGATAAGTTCTGGAGCGTGAGTGGGTGCCCGCATCATAAGAAGGTGCAGCCTCAGTTCTTCTACTTGTGCGAGAATAGATATTTGCCGAATTATCATTACCGCTTCTGCTTCTTGCACTGGAAGTCCTGGAATTTCTTATTTCTCTAATACTTCTAGAATATGAAGAGGTTCTTGCATTATTAACAGAACTTCTTCTGCTTTCACCATCATAGTATCTTACGGGCTCGCTTCTGCGGGTAGCACTATAAGCTAACCTGTTATTTCCGTAGTAATTATAGTAATAAGGGTTGTAATAATTATAGTAAGGATAATAACCTCCGTAATAAGAAGCATATCCGTATCCAAAACCAAAGCCAATGTTCCAGAAAGGTGAATAACCATAGGCGATTGGGCTATAATATCCGCCCCAGTATGGAGAATAAGGGCTATACCATCCTGGATAATAGGGATAGCCATAGCCATATCCATAATAGCCATAACCATAACCGTATCCATAATACCATGGATTATAGAAACCGTTGTTGTAAATATTTACGGTATAAGTGTCGGGATCATTTCCCCAGGGGGCATAACCTCCTGAATAAGCGATACCATCAGCATCCTGATCTTCCTCAGCATAATTTCCATAAGAAGAAGTGGAAGAATAACTGTCAACATCGGTGAAAATATCCCTCTCTAAAATTTCGCCATACATTTCTGATTGTTGCGCGAAAAGATTTTTATAGTATGTGTTATTGTTATTGGGTTTTACTTCCTGTTTTTCCGGCTGTTCCTGTTGTTCCCAAATACCCGGTCTGGATTGACCATAAATTCCATCTGCTTCATACCCAGAATACTGGTATGAACTACAGGAAGCTAATGCCATTATCAATGCCGGTGCAAAGAGGAGGCCCAGGTTCCTTTTTATAAATGTAAAAACTTTCATAGGTAATCGTTTTTATTGTTGGGCATCATAAATTTAATTAGTTTTGCCCGACGAGTTTAGCGTGTTATTACACTCTGAAAAGGTACAAGTTTTATGCCAAATAACAAACAATGGGTAAAAATCTAACAAAGCGAAGTGAAGACTATTCCAGGTGGTATAATGAGCTGGTAGTAAAGGCTGATATGGCCGAAAATTCAGCTGTAAGAGGATGTATGGTGATCAAACCCTACGGGTTCGCCATATGGGAAAAAATGCAGGCCGAACTGGACAGGATGTTCAAAGAAACAGGACACGAAAATGCCTATTTTCCTCTTTTTGTACCTAAACATTTATTTGAGGCTGAAGAGAAAAATGCTGAAGGTTTTGCCAAAGAATGCGCAGTGGTCACTCATTACAGATTGAAAAATGATCCTGATAATCCGGGAAAACTCATCGTCGATCCCGAGGCCAAACTGGAAGAAGAACTCGTGGTAAGGCCTACTTCTGAAGCTATAATTTGGAGTACCTATAAAAACTGGATACAGTCGTACCGGGATCTTCCCATCAAGATCAACCAATGGGCAAATGTGGTTCGCTGGGAGATGAGAACCCGGTTGTTTTTAAGAACAGCTGAATTTCTCTGGCAGGAAGGTCATACCGCTCACGCTACCAAAAAAGAAGCTCTGGAAGAAACAGAGCTCATGAATGATATTTACGCTGAATTCGCCGAAAATTTTATGGCGATTCCGGTCATTAAGGGAGCTAAGACCGAAAATGAACGTTTTGCGGGCGCTCTTGAAACTTATTGTATTGAAGCCCTCATGCAGGATGGAAAAGCGTTGCAGGCAGGAACATCCCATTTTTTGGGTCAGAATTTCGCAAGAGCCTTTGACGTTAAATTTGCCACACAGGAAGGAGGTCTTGAACATGTTTGGGCTACATCCTGGGGCGTTTCAACAAGACTCATGGGTGCGCTTATCATGACGCATAGTGATGATAATGGACTGGTGCTTCCCCCTAAATTAGCTCCTACTCAGGTGGTGATCGTTCCTATTTATAAAGGCGAAGAACAGTTGAAGCAGATATCTGAAGTAGCCAATGAGCTTGTTCAGGAGCTGAAAGCCGCAGGAATTTCGGTGAAATATGACAATCGTGATACACAAAAGCCAGGCTGGAAATTTGCCCAGTACGAATTACAGGGTGTGCCGGTAAGATTAGCCCTTGGTCCAAAGGATCTTGAAAAAGGTACGGTTGAGCTTGCAAGACGTGATACGCTTACCAAAGAATTTGTAAAAAGAGAAGAGGTTGTTGAAAAAGTAAAAGCTTTGATGACCGAAATTCAGGATACTCTTTTTGAGAAAGCCCGGAAGTTCAGGGATGAGCATATTACAGAGGTAGATACTTTTGATGAATTCAAGAAAGTACTAAAAGAAAAAGGTGGTTTTATTTCAGCCCACTGGGATGGAACTCCCGAAACCGAAAATCGTATAAAAGAGCTCACCAAAGCAACCATTCGCTGTATTCCTTTTAACGGTCCTAAAGAGCCTGGAAAATGTGTCCTTACTGGTAAAGATTCGGCTCGCAGGGTGTTATTTGCAAAGGCTTATTAAAAACTTTAAAAAATTTTAAGCAACATTTGTGGCATTAAAAAATAGTTGTATTTTTGCATCCGCATTTGAAAGAAAAATTGGTCCGTTCGTCTAGGGGTTAGGACGCCAGGTTTTCATCCTGGTAACAGGGGTTCGATTCCCCTACGGACTACTAGAGAAAGTAACACTGAAAAAAGTGTTTGTGATAACAACTTCGGTTGTATTTTGAAATAAATTATGGTCCGTTCGTCTAGGGGTTAGGACGCCAGGTTTTCATCCTGGTAACAGGGGTTCGATTCCCCTACGGACTACTTTAAAAAAACTATTAAATAAGTAATTGTAATGGCAAATCATAAGTCAGCGTTGAAGAGGATCCGTAGCAATGAGAGCAAACGCCTCAGAAATCGCTACCAGCACAAAACTACCAGAAACGCAATCAAAAAATTGCGTGAAGCCGATAAAAAAGAGGCTGAAGGAATGCTTCCTTCTGTAGTTTCCATGATCGATAAATTGGCTAAGAACAATATCATTCACGATAATAAAGCTGCTAACCTAAAGTCAAAACTGACTAAGCACGTCGCAGCGCTTTAATTTTAGCAGTGTTCAATTTATAAGAATGCTTTCTGCTTTTGCGGAAGGCATTTTTTATTTTTAAAAAACTGAAACGCCCGTAAGGGTGGTAAATCTTTCCAAGGCTTTCATTCCTAATTCTGAATTTCCCTTTTCATTAAGGATGGGACTCCAAACGGCCACCGAATAATTATCGGGATGTATCGCAACAATTCCGCCGCCCACTCCACTTTTTCCCGGTAAACCTACCTGGAAACTGAATTCTCCCGCTTCATCATAAAATCCGCAGGTCTGCATCAGCGCATTTATTCGTTTTACGGTTTTGGGTTTCAGAATTTTTGTACCATTTTCAAGAATCTTTCCGCGATTGGCGAAGATCATAAAAGCTTTTGCGAGTTGCCTGCAGGACATGGCCAGTGAACATTGGTGAAAATAAAAATCCACTATGGGTTCCACATCACATTTGATATTGCCCAGGGCTTTGATATAATTGACAAGGGCGACATTTCGGTAACCTGTGCTTTTTTCTGAAGAAGCGATATTCATGTCATAATCAATATCATCTTCTCCGGTTATTTTTCTTACAAATTCCAGTAATTCCTTTTTCGGATCTTTCAGCTGATCAACCAGGATATCACTAATTACCAAAGCTCCCGCGTTGATAAACGGATTCCTGGGAATCCCGCTTTCTTTCTCCAACTGCGTTAAGCTATTGAAAGGATCCCCCGAAGGTTCTACTGAAACCCTATCCCAGAGAGATTCCCCCATGATCTGCATGGCCATAGAAAGCGTAAAAACTTTAGAAATACTCTGTATCGAAAATTTTTCATCGCTGGCACCAAAATGAAAGTGATCATTTGTTCCGCAGTAAACATGCATTCCAAATTTGCGACGATCTATTTTGGCCAGTTCGGGAATGTAAGATGCAACCTTGCCTTTTACATCCCGGTAACTCATTTCCTTATAAATAGTATCGAGTATTTTCTGGTAATCCATTAATTAAGGTCGCTTAGGTCGGTTTCGGTTTCAACTTCGTAAGGTACTTTATCCTTTTCAAAAATACGCGCCTTCAGGTCCCCCTTTAACGTAACTTTATTAGCATTTAGCTCCAGCCAACTGCCTTCACGTAAACCCACTACGGGTTGGGAATTTAAGCTGTGAAACTCTTTAATTCGCGTTTCCCGTGTTTCGCCCTTATGTTTGGAATTCGGGTCTGGATCGAGATAATGTGGATTGATATTAAACGGAACAATTCCCAAGGTTTTGAAGGAAGGCGGATATACAATGGGCATATCATTGGTGGTTTGCATACTTAATCCGCCAATATTTGTACCTGCACTTGTGCCCAGGTAGGGAGTGCCTTTTTGAATTGCCTTACGCAGTTCATCCATTATTTTATTGCGGTAGAGTTCAGATACCAGAAGAAAAGTGTTGCCGCCACCGGTAAATATCGCCGGCGCCTTTTGGACTGCTTCCGCCGCATTCTCAAATTCCTGAATTCCTTTTATTTTAATGTTGATCTTTGAAAAAGCTTTAGCGGCGTTTGCCGTATATTCGTCCAGAGAAATCCCTCCCGGGCGCGCATAAGGAATAAAGAGCACAAAGTCACAGTTTTTAAAATGTTCTTTCAGGTGCGGAAGCAGGTATTCCAGATATTCCTGATTATGAAGCGTTGAAGTGCTGGCCAGTATAGCGTTCATGATATTTTTATTTTGAAGTAAAGTTAGAGAATCGCGGTATTAAAGAAAAGTTTCTTGAAATTTACAGGCTAAAACTACTTTTTTAAGCGTTATGACTAATGAAATTTAACCAATCTAAGCTTGAACCAATTCGCCGGATCGATTTTAAATATTGAGAAAAATAGAAAAGAATGAGAGATTTCATAACGAATTATTTTATCAAACATTCCTTTTTTCTGATTTTGCTCATGTTCGGAAGTCTTGTTACCAATGCGCAGGAAAGACAAATTCTAAAAGGAAAAATCCTTTCTGTTGATCATGAAAATGTTGAAAAGATCAATATCATCAACCTGAATAATGAAACAGGAACCATTAGTGATCAGAATGGCGACTATGAATTAACAGTGAAGGCTCACGACAGTATTTTATTTTCTTCCGTTCAGTTTGAAAACAAAACCCTGGTTGTTTCAGAAAAAATGATTTCCGATGGAAAATTTCCGGATGTTATTTTGAATGATGCCATCAATGAACTGGCTGAAGTGCAAATAAGCAATATTAAGCTTTCCGGATACCTCGCTAATGATATTAACCAGGTTTCGATTGCTGAGGTTGAAACCAAAAACAAACTTCAGAGGAACCTGAATAAAGTGATAGAAATCGACCGCAGTTTAAATCCGCCTCAAAATGTTAATCCGCAGGGCGGTATCAATGTCATGAAAGTTGCAGGTATGATCGCTGATAAATTAAATACCCATAAAGAAACCCTCATTCATTTCACTCCGGAAGATTTCGTGAAAAAAAGCATAAGTATGGTAGGGGTTCAATATTTCCGGGAAACACTGGCGCTCGAGGAAAATGAGGTTACCAATTTCATTCTTTATTGCAGTGAAGAAGTGCGTTTTAAAATCCTTTTCCGCAAAGAAGATGCTTTAGGCCTTATTGAATATTTTGATTCAAAAATTGATGATTTCAGAAATTTAAGAGGAGATTTACTCAATCAACAAAAAGAAGTGCCACTTTAAACCTTTCCGCTACTTTATCGTCTATAATAGTAAGCTATCAGGAATTTGGACTGATATTTGCAAATATTTGTATAAAAAAGCTTACATGAAAAAGATTGCTATTCTTCTTGTATGCGTTTTTGCCCTGACTTCTTTTAAGGCGAATCTGCATAAAACCTATTTGAGCGTTACTGAAATTGAATACAGTAATGACGAACAAAGCCTTCAGATAATTTCCCGGGTCTTTATTGACGATTTTGAACAGGTACTTAATCAGCGTTACCAAAAAGATATCTCGTTTTCTTATAAAGAAGATCTTTCTAAACATAAAGATCTAATGCAGCAGTATCTTAATGAAAAACTGAACATCAGCGTAGACGGAAAACCTGTGAAAATTCAATTACTGGGAAGTAAATTTGATGCCGATCAGATAGAAATGTTTATCGAGGCTGATGAGGTGAATGATTTTAATACAATAACAGTCAAAGATCTAATGTTGACCGATTTGTTTGATTCCCAGAAGAATATCGTCAATATCAAGAAGAATTCTGAAGTTAAAAGTATGCTCCTGATGAAATCTGACGGGCAGAAAACCATTAATTTTTAGTAAAACTTCCTGAAGAATATAGAAATATTTACTTTTAGCATCCCTTAAAACACAAATAATAATATGAAGAGATTAAACTTGTTGTGCTCCTTTTTTATCATGTTCGTTTTCGCCGGGCTTACGGCTCAGGAAACAGGGCAGGAAAAGCAGGAAGGACATACTAATCAAAACAAATTCAGGCAAATGTATATGGAATTTGCCTCTCCAAACCAGTATAGAACGGCTTCAGGAGCTCCCGGTCCGGCATATTACCAAAACCGGGCAGATTATACTATCGATGTGACTCTTGACGACAAGAATTCGGTGCTTACTGGTGAAGAAACTGTAACTTATCATAATAATTCTCCACAAGCCCTTGAGTATCTGTGGCTTCAGTTAGACCAGAATATTCGCGAAAAAAATTCTCCTGCATTAGAGAGAAATAGTGAAACCATGTCTCCGGCTAGCTCAGTGGCAAAATTCGCCGATAAATATCTGGAAGAACCTTTCGATGGAGGTTATAAAATTCAGGAGATCACTAAAGACGGGAAATCACTTCCCTACAAGATCGTTCAAACAATGATGAGGATTGATCTTCCGCAGCCATTAAAATCGGGAGAAAGTTATTCTTTCAATGTAAAATGGAACTACAAGATCAATAATCATGTTACCGACCGTGCGCGATCTGGATATGAATATTTTCCTGAAGACGGTAACAAGACCTATCAAATTGCCCAGTTCTTTCCAAGAATGGCGGTTTATGACGATGTGGAAGGCTGGCAAAACATGCAGTTCTGGGGAAGCGGGGAATTCGCTTTGCCTTTCGGAAATTATGAAGTAAACATTACCGTTCCTGCCGACCATATCATGGAGGCTACCGGAACACTTCAGAATAGAAAAGAGGTATATTCTAAAAAAATGATGGATCGCTACGAAGAGGCAAAAAAGTCTTTTGATAAACCTGTGGTGATCGTAACTCAGGAGGAAGCCGAAAAAGCCGAAAAAGGTTTTTCAAATAAAACACAAACATGGAAGTACAAGGCTGAAAATGTTCGTGATTTCGCTTTTACCAGTTCAAGAAAATATATTCTTGATATGATGGCGACCGATGTCATGGGAAAAACAGTGATGGCCGTTTCTATTTATCCTAAAGAAGGTAATCCGCTTTGGGAAAAATGGTCAACACGTGCTGTTGCCAATACCTTAAAGACCTATTCTGCGCATACTTTCCAATATCCTTATCATAAAGCGGTATCGGTACATGCCAAGAACCAGGGAATGGAATATCCTATGATCTGCTGGAACTACGGTCGTCCTGATGAAGATGGAAGTTATAGTGACCGCACCAAATTTGGTATGATCAGCGTTATCACCCACGAAGTCGGACATAATTTTTTCCCGATGATTGTCAATTCTGATGAACGTCAGTGGGGATGGATGGATGAAGGGGTCAATACCTTCTGCCAGTATCTTGCCGAGCAGGAATTTGGTAAAAAATATCCTGAAGCTTTAGGCTCCCTAAATAAATATCCTTCAAGAAGGGGAGAGCCGCATAAAATTGTTCCTTATATGAAAGGCGAACAGGCCAATATTGCGCCGATAATGTCTAATCCAGAGGAAGTATATCAACTGGGACCAAATGCTTACGGAAAACCTGCAACAGCTCTAAATATTCTTCGAGAAAGCATTTTAGGTCACGATCTTTTTGATTATGCGTTCCATACTTACGCTCACCGATGGATGTTCAAGCATCCAACTCCCGAGGATTTCTTCCGTACCATGGAAGACGCTTCAGGTGTTGATCTTGACTGGTTCTGGAGAGGATGGTTCTATACTACAGATAATGTAGATATTGGGATCAAATCTGTCGATAAATTTTATATAACCGATAAGCCTACGGAAAAAGGAGAACAGTATCTTCAGCATTCCTGGTCTTCCAATGAAGGTGCGAAGCTTTATGTAGTTAAGGAAGAAGATCCTGAATTTGATGAAAGTCTGAAGGGAAAATCACTTCTTGAAAGTTCTGAAGCACTCAATAAATATGTTATGGATAATTTTACTGCTGAAGAACGGGCAAAACTGAAGGCTCCTAAATATTTTTATCAGGTGACCTTTGAAAAGCCGGGAGGACTTGTAATGCCGTTGTTCCTTGAAATCACTTATGCTGATGGGACTACGGAAAAAAGAACTTATCCTGTACAGATCTGGAGAAGAAATGATCAGGAAGTTAGCAAAATAATCCCTTCTTCTAAAGAGATCAAAAAGATTACTGTAGATCCCGATCTTGAAACTGCCGATGTGAATCTTGATAATAACAGCTGGCCAAAAGCTCAAAACAAGAATGAATTTGAACAGTTTAGAGATTCTAAAAAATAGATTTTAGTTAAAATTTAAATTTTAGCCGACTTTAACGAGTCGGCTTTTTTTATGCTGAGATTTGTAATTATATTTGTGCGTTATGCAAGTGTTACCTTTATTTATAAGTGGAGCCGAGATCGGATTTATCATGTTCATACTGGTGATGGTATTTGGAGCAGATAAGATCCCGGAAATAGCACGTGGCCTCGGGCAGGGCATGAAAGCTATTAGAAATGCTTCTAATGATATTAAAAGCGAAATCCAGAAAAGTGCAGAAAAGCAGGGAATTGATACTGATTTCACAAAAGATATCAAAGGGGAGATCGATAAAGTTAAAGAAGATATAGAGGAAATCTCTGGCTCGATCAAACGCCATCGATGATCTTTTTTAGATGTGGGAACAGGTTAAACAATGGGACAGGGAGTTATTCGTTTTTCTTAATAATCTCGGCATTGAAAAATATGATGCCTTTTGGATTTACGTAACGAACCCGCGCCATTGGATCCCGCTCTACTTTTTCTTTTTTCTTTTGTTCTTCTTGGCTTTCCACTGGAGAAAAGCTCTTTTTTCACTCCTTTTCCTTCTCGCTACTGTGTTTAGCGTTTGGGGATTCACCAATATTGTAAAAGGTTTTTTTATACGGCTTAGACCTAATAATACGCCCGATCTTGTGGATTTGATCAGGGTTCTGCAGGAACCCACGGGCTATAGTTTCTTTTCAGGGCATTCATCCACTTCTTTTGCTGCCACCACCTTCGTGGTTCTCGTACTGCGTGAAAAATCGAAGTGGATCTACCTTGCTTACATCTGGCCGATCATTTTTATCATGAGTCGCATTTATGTGGGAGTACATTATCCCAGTGATGTTATTGTAGGTATGCTGGTAGGGATTATTTTTGCCTTTATTTTCTTCTGGCTGTATAACAAGGCCGGCAGGCGAATATATTAACCTTTAAAACGGGAAAGGCTAAGGCCGTCACGAATAGGAAAAATTACCGTTTCCAGTCTTGTGTCGTCAGCAAGCAGCTTGTTATATTTAAGAATTGCCTGCGTAGATTCATCTTCAGCCTCCACTTTTTCTACCACTTTCCCCGACCATAATACGTTATCGGATAAAATCAAACCTCCAGGATTCATTTTTCCGATGATCAGGTCAAAATATTTAGGATAATTCGGTTTATCAGCATCTATAAAAACCAGGTCGAATTTCCCTTCTAATTGAGGAATAATGCTGGTCGCATCTCCTATATGCTGTTTGATCTGCTCGCCAAATTTTGATTTTTTAAAATATTTTTTCTGAAAATCATACAGCTCTTCATTGATATCAATGGTATGAAGAATCCCGCCCTCCTGAAGTCCTTCGGCGAGACAAAGCGCTGAATAACCGGTGTAAGTGCCGATTTCGAGGATGCTTTTAGGTGCCTTTAATTTTGATAATAGACTTAACACTCTACCCTGATAGTGGCCGCTGAGCATCCTTGGCTGAAGAATCTTCTGATTTGTTTCCCGGTTAAGGGCGGCAAGCAGTTCTGGCTCTTTTTCAGAATATTTTTCGATATATTCATCGATCTTTTCAGGTAAGAAATTCATGAGTTGATTTTTGACAAAATTAAACAAATATGAGTACCAACTCAAGTTCAGGGGATTCGTCATGAAATTGTATTTTTACTAAAAATTCAGTGTATGAAGTTTGAAAATTCAAGAGAGTTTGCTCAGAAATTAGATAGTGAAGACGCATTGGCACCTTACCGGGAGCAATTTATTTTTCCAAAAGTCAGAGGAAAAAAGGTGATCTATTTTGTAGGAAACTCGCTCGGACTTCAACCTAAATCGGCAAAAAAATATGTCGATGAAATAATGAATGATTGGGCAGAACTGGGCGTAGAAGGGCATTTTCATGCCGAAAAACCATGGTGGGATTATCATGAACGATTTGCTCCAAAATTGGCAAAAATTGTAGGTGCAAATCCTGAAGAAGTAACGGTAATGAACACCCTTACGGTGAATCTTCATTTGCTGATGGTCTCCTTTTATCGCCCTTCCGGTAAGCGATTTAAAATCATTTGTGAAGAAAAGGCCTTTCCCAGCGATCAGTACATGCTGGCCAGCCAGGTGAGATTCCATGGATATGATCCCGATGAAGCCATTGTTGAAATTAAAAAGAGGGAGGGTGAAAATAATTTCAGGACAGAGGATATTCTCGCGAAGATCGATGAAGTAGGAGAGAAGTGCGCACTGGTGTTAATTGGAGGTGTGAATTATTATACCGGCCAGGTTTTTAACATGCAAAAGATTACCCGGGCCGGACATGAAGTTGGAGCTTTTGTGGGATGGGATCTCGCTCATGCCGCCGGAAATATTGAGTTGAAATTAAGCGATTGGAACGTTGATTTTGCGGCCTGGTGCAGCTATAAATACATGAATTCCGGCCCCGGGAATGCTTCGGGAGTTTTTATCAATAAAAAGTATCATAATAGAAAGGATATTCCGCGTTTTGAAGGCTGGTGGGGCCATAATAAAGCAAGACGATTCCTGATGGAACCTGAATTTCAGCCAGAACCAGATGCCAATGCCTGGCAGATCAGTAATGCTCCTGTGCTCGCCTTAGGTCCCTATCTGGCATCTTTAGAAATGTTTGATGAAGTGGGAATGCCGGCCCTAATTGAAAAGAGAAATAAAATTGTGGCTTACCTCGAGTACATTCTGCACGAAATCGATAAGGAAGTGGAGAGTACTTTTGAAATTATTACACCTGAAAATCCTAAAGAGCGAGGTACCCAACTTTCTGTGTTTTTACATGGCGAGGGGAAGGAAATTTTTCGCTACCTTATGGATCACGGAGTGATTACAGACTGGCGGGAACCAAACGTCATTCGTCTTGCCCCCGCAGCATTCTACTGTTCTTTTGAAGATATGTATGAGTTTGGCCAAATTCTTAAAAACGGAATTTTGTCTAAACCAAAATAAATCGGCCTACTCCGCAGAAATGTCAGAAAAGAAGATCTTAAAATTACCATCCTTTCCTTTATGTTCCCGGGCGATTTTAATTCCTTCAAAATCATGGTAATCTTCCCAGGTGGTAGCCAATGGATTTCCGCCGCCTGAAGGTTTATACACCCATTCCTGTATCATATAATCATCATTGAAGTAAATGTCATAAGTATCTCCTGGTGTATATCCTCCCTGTGAGGGATAATTCACACTCATCATCTTCATTTCTTCCCCGCTTATAGGCGCCTGAGCCTTCTTTACCTCGCTTATTTCAGCATTAGACCATTCAAGCTGAAATGGAAAAAGAAGCCAGTAAGTATCGTTGACGAATTTTCTATCGATCTTTTTGTCTTTTTCGCTGAGGCTGTCTTTTTTTATGTAACTCATTACCGTATCTTTTTCAGTAAGGGTAATTTTATGAGTATCGGGATGCCATGCCCAATGGCGCTTTGATCTTATAGTGTCATTTACCTCTACATTAAACGTAAATTCCAGTTTTTTGATACTGTCGAATTTTTTAATTCCGTTTGCAAAAGCAATTTTATCAGCTGCCGATGCTGGCTCATTCATGTCTTCCAGTTTCTTTTCTTTCTGCTTTTGATCATTACAGGAAAGAAGGAAAAGGCTTAGTGAGAATAATAAAATAAATTTTTTCATCGTTGGTTTTTAAGTGAAAGTAAAGATAAGGAATATTCAACTATTTGATTTTCAGGTAATTCATACCTTCATTTTTTGTTATAAAAAACCCTTTGAAATTCAAAGGGTTTAATGAAACTGCCATTTTTTATAATCTTCTTCCCGTGAGTAATTTGTATAAAATTAAGATCACGGCCAATACAATAAGAATATGTATTATGCTTCCCAGGTCAGGAAACGCAAAATATCCTATTAGCCATCCTATGATCAACAGGACAATGATAAGCCAAATTAAATCTCTCATATCTTTTGGTTTTAAGAGGCGCTTTTTCAGGATCGCCATCAGTTGTTTTGTACTGGAGAATGGGTATTTACCTAATTCTCAATACTAAAGGTAGATAATTGAAAGACGAGCAGGACCTTCTTTAACCTTGATTTAACTAGCAGAATAAAACCTGAACTTTTTTATATAATGCTTTATTGATTGGTTTCAGTACTAAAAAACGACTTGAGTTCTTTACCTGGGCGCGCGTAATGAAAACGGTCCAGCAGGGTGGGAAGGGAATATCCGTCTAAACCATCAATGGCTACAGTTCCCGCATCGTCAAGTCTTAGCCATCCATCCGGCATCTGTATGCCTTCATCAAAGTAAATATGCTCAATCGCAGCTACAATAAGGAGAGTGTCATTTTCCTTTATTTCATATTCATTTAAAAATCGGCAGCCCAATTTAATTTCAGATTGCTTTACAAAAGGAGCATGAAAACCATCAAGATATTCTTCCTCCAGACCTGTTTGATGAAATTCTGAAATATTTTCTTCGTATTTCGCAGCGGTCTGGTGAGCCTGGGCGATCATTTTTTCATGAATATGATTAACTGTGAAATAAGAGGTTTCCTTAATATTTTTATAGGTATTACGCGGAACTTTTGTGGGACGCATGACAAAACCCAGCATGGCGGGATGACTCCCCATGTGAGTTACCGAGCTGAAAACCGCCACATTGGGATTACCGCTCTTCGATTTTGTGGCTATCAGGTTCGCCGACTTATATCCTGTGCAACTGTTGATTAAATTGAGGCGGAAAACTTTTTCCATACGCTCTATTTCCTGTGCATCTACATGTTTCATAGCAAAAAAGGTCAGTATTTTAGACTGACCTCAAGTTAGAAATTGGCTTTTTAAAAGCCTGTTAACACTTCTTTAAATTAATCCTGAGTTTCCAGTTTATTAATTCTCATTTCATAGTCTTCCATGGCTTCCCGAATGGCATCGGTATTATCTGAAGCACGCTGATGAGCTTCCTCCATGGCTTTTTCAAGATCTTTGTCGGGATGTTGAAATAGATCGGTAATAACGTGGTTGATTTTGTCGAGGATGCTTTCCTGGCTGTTTTTGATATCTTCCAGTTTATTAAGTGTAGACCTCATTTGGTCAAGCTTCTGTTGATCCATAATTAGAGTTTTAGTTATATAGATTTACTTTTAAATTGGCAGTTATTCTTATTTCAGTTAATGCTACGAAACTTCTTCCTTTTTATAGGGAGGATAATCGGTATATCCTTTGGGTCCGGAAGTGTAAAAAGTATCCTGGTCCCATTCCGCAGTAGGCCATTTATTCCTAAAGCGTTCCGGTAGATCGGGATTTGAAATAAATAATTTTCCGAAAGAAACAAGATCGGCAATCCCTTCTTCAATGATCTTATTGCCCGATTCCCGGTCAAAATCCTTATTGGCCATTAAAGTACCCTTGTAAATAGGCCGGTAATGTTTTGCAACTTCTTTTTCAAGATAAGGAATATCGCTAACATCGGTAAATGGTTCCGATACATGCACATATGCCAAATTATAAGCATTTAACTTATCGATTATATAGTCAAAGGTAGCGATGGTTTCATCGGTTGCTGTAATTCCCGCTTTATCGGTAAAGGAAGGATTAAAATGACAACCAATTCGGTTTTCCGCCCAGACTTCTGTGCAAATTTCCAGCACATCAAAGAAAAACCTTGCCCTGTTCGGAATATTTCCGCCGTAATCATCGGTGCGAAGATTCGCATTTTTATTGAAGAACTGATGGAAAAGATAGCCATTGGCAGCATGTAGTTCAATACCATCAAAATTGGCTTTTTTGGCCATCACTGCTGCATTTCGAAATTCCATGATAGTCTGCTGGATTTCCTGAATGCTCATTTCCTTAGGTTCGGCGGTAGGCTGTAGTCCTTCGTCTGTAAACACCTGGGTATTGGGATTGATTGCGCTGGGGGCCAAAGGTTTTTCACCATCATGGAATTTTGGATGGGATATCCGGCCACAATGCCAAAGCTGCACAAACATCCTTCCACCTTCTTCATGTACGGCATCGGTGACCTTTTTCCAGGCTTCTGCCTGTTCCTCGTTATGAATTCCGGGGGTATTGATATACCCAATCCCTCTTTCTGAAACCTGAGCACCTTCTGAAATTATTAATCCGGCGCCAGCTCTTTGTTTGTAATATTCAACATGGAGATCTGTGGGTACACGGCGTTTATTATCGGCACGGCTCCGGGTTAAAGGAGCCATTACCACACGATTCCTGAGGTTAAGGTCTCCCATTCTGAAAGGCTGTAATAAAGGTTGGTTAGTAGCTTGCATACGAGGTGGTTTTTTATAAAAATACCTGATATACAGCACAGGAGCTGTTAAGTAAATTATAAATGCCTGGAATCATTGCTAAAACTAAAGGATAGCCTTTTGATTTTAATTGGTTAATTTCGCACCGAAATCAATGAAAATCTGGGAATAAAAATTAATTTTTCCAGAATTTCTTTTTAGTACAGTTCATGCAAAGCAAAAAAAAAGTGGCGATAGTAGGCTCCGGACTCGTGGGCTCACTTCTTGCAATCTATCTTCGGCGAAAAGGCCATTCCGTTAGCGTTTTTGATCGCCGTCCCGATGTAAGAAAGGTTGAATTTTCCGGAAGGTCCATCAATCTTGCGATGTCTAATCGCGGTTGGAAAGCTTTACGGGAAGTAGGGGTGGAAGATGAAATACGAAAGTTGGCCCTGCCGCTGGAACAACGTGCGATGCATGTGAAGGATAAGCCGGTATATTACCAGAAATACGGAGCCGAAGGAGAAGCTATTTATTCAATTTCCAGGGGAATTCTTAACAGAAAAATGATCGATCTGGCTGAAGAAGCTGGAGCCGAATTCCGCTTTGAAGAAAAGGTCTGGGATGTGGATATGCCAAAAGCCTATCTTTATACCGGTGCAACCGAAAAAAGTAAATGGAAAGAATATAAATTCGATCTTGTTTTTGGTGCCGACGGCGCTTTTTCCCGGGTAAGGCATAAAATGCAGCGACAAAGCCGATTTAATTATTCCCAGCATTTCATAGATGTTGGCTACAAAGAACTTAGCATTTCTGCCAATCCTGATGGCAGCCATAAACTCAATAATGCTTCTTTTCACATCTGGCCGCGTGGAAACTTCATGCTTATTGCAATGCCCAATCTGGATGGCAGTTTCACCTGTACCCTATTTTTGCCTTTTGAAGGCGACATTTCTTTTGAAAGCATTCAAACCGAAAAGGATGCCGATCTTTTCTTTGAAACCCATTTTCCCGATATAAAGGATGAAATCTCCAATTTGAAGAAAGATTTTTTTAAAAATCCTACCAGTGCCATGGTTACCATCAAATGTTTTCCCTGGTCTTATTTCGATAAAATCACCCTTGTAGGCGACTCGGCACACGCCATAGTTCCTTTTTACGGTCAGGGAATGAACGCCGGTTTTGAAGATATCTGGGTCTTGAACCAGAAAATGGAAAAATATGGCGATGACTGGCAGCAAATTTTTGAGGAATATCAAACTGAACGCAAACCTAATGGGGATGCCATCGCAGAGCTCAGCTACCGGAATTTTGTAGAGATGAGTAGCAAAACGGCCGATCCCATGTTTCTTCTTCGGAAAAAGATTGAAAAGAAATTTGCCGATGCGCATCCCCATTCGTGGACGCCACTTTATTCCAGGGTTACATTTTCAGATAAATCTTATTCTGAAGCCCTTAAAATCGGTGATCGCCAGCGCGATATTATGGATGAGGTTATGAAAATGCCGGATATTATGAACAAATGGGATTCAGAAGAAGTGGAGCAGAAAATTCTCAATTATCTCAATACTTAATGGGCTTTTTCCTTTAGCAAATCCGGAAATTTTTCCTTGAACCTGTTGATCCGCGGTATAGATACATTCTGGATATAAGGATTTTCGGGATGATTTTTTTCGTAATTCTGATGATAGTCTTCAGCCTTCCAGAATTTCTGAAACGGCAGAATTTCAGCTGCAATAGGTTTATCGTATTTTTTGGCAACTTCAGCCTTTACTTCTTCAATGATTTGTTTTTGCTTCTCGTTCTGATAAAAAATGATCGACCGGTAATGTTTCCCAATATCGGGTCCCTGCCCATTTACCTGCGTTGGATCTTGCGAACCGAAATAAACCTGGACCAGAGTCTTGAAACTTACTTCGTCAGGATCATAGATCACCTCCACCGTCTCTGCATGGCCATCGCTGTTCTCATAAGTGGGATTCTTCATTTCTCCACCCGCATAGCCGGAAATAGCTTCTTTTACGCCTTTTACGCTTTCATAGATCGCCTCCACGCACCAGAAACAACCGCTAGAAAAATAGGCGTGTTCGAGACCGTTTTGAGCAGGAACTTCGACCGGTTCGGCATTTACGAGCGCTTCTGGGGTAGGAGAATTTCCGGCAGAATTGTTACAGCCCAATAATAACAGGCTTAAAAAATTGATCAGTAAAAATTTCATTTTATAATTTTTTATAGGTTCCTTCAAGAGTTTTCTTACCATAGAGCGCATAATCTACAGCAATTTTATTGTCAATGCTAAAACCTTTCCAGTCCAGTTTAAGTCCGCCATCCGGCTCGGTTGTGATTTCAGCGATCTTTACTGTTTTGTCAAATTTCTCCCAGGGAATTTCGGTATTGGTGGTTTTCGAGGCTTTCCCGTCATAATAGACATTGATCTTATTTCCGTTTTGTTGAAAACGCGCATTGATATACAGGTCCTTGTCAGCCAGACAAAGCTCGCTGGTACCCGAAAGAACGATCTCCAGGCAGTAACATGAACAATTTATATCTTCGTTATGGTCTTTCCGAATATATTTTCCGGCAATATTGCCGGCAGAAATTTCGCGGTTTTCATCAGAATATTTTTCCGCATCAATCCCGGTTTTTCTGGCAGTAACTGAAGTATCTTCTATATTGGAATTTCCCGTTGGTTCAGTATTTTCTTCCTGGTAAGTCTTAGGGGCATTTTGAGAAGACGCTTCTGATTTATCCTGGCCTGAATCCCTGCATGAAAACTGGCATAACAATAAAACTGCTATGATTATTACACGTTTCATATTCCTTTTAATTAGAAATTAAAGGTAACTTTTTAAAAATTGACAAATGTAAAATACTTGTTAATGAACGTTCTGGCGGGATACGGCATAAAAAAACTGCCTGAAGAAATTTTTCTTCAGGCAGTTTTTATAGATAAGGAGGGAAGTTTCTTAGAACTTTTTGAACATTCCTTCCATTTTTTCCTGTTCTTCCTTGGCAAGTTCTTCGTCTACCAGGATACGACCGCTGTGTTCATCGGTGATGATCTTTTTGCGACCCGCGATTTCCATGATTACCTGTGGGGGTATTGTGAAAAAAGATCCTCCTGAAGCGCCACGTTCAACCGGTACTACCGCAAGACCATTTTTTACATTGGTGCGGATTTTCTTATAAGCTTTTACCAGGCGATCCTCAATGTTCTTTTCGTATTCTGCAGATTTGTCAATAAGTGCCTGCTCTTCCTTTTCGGTTTCTTTCAGGATCTCATCCAGCTCACTTTTTTTATGCTTCAGATGTTCTTCGCGTTGAGCCAGTTTTTCCTTGGTGCTGGTAATGACTTCTTTTTTCTGTTCTATTTTCGCTTTATATTCTTTAATATGCTTTTCAGAAAGTTCTATTTCCAGCTCCTGAAACTCAATTTCCTTGCTCAGCGCATTAAATTCGCGGTTGTTACGAACGTTCTTTTGCTGTTCAGAATATTTTTTAATAGTGCTCTTAGACTCGTCTATCTGATTTTTCTTGTTCTTGATGTCGTTTTCAATAACTTCAATATCAGCATCCAGTTTTTCCAAGCGTCTGTTCAAACCTGCTACTTCATCTTCAAGATCTTCGACTTCCAGAGGAAGTTCACCACGTACATTGCGAATTTCATCAATTCGCGAATCTACCAACTGAAGATCGTACAGTGCCCTTAACTTCTCTTCTACAGTAACATCGTTTTTTTTCGCCATATTATAAATAATGTATTGGATTCGTATTTGTATCTGCTAAAATAAGTGCAAAACTACTAATTTTTTTGCTAAGAAAAGAATATAGTAAATTTTTTGTAAACTGTTCACTTTCATAATGACCAATATCGGCCAGTACTATATTTTTCCCGGCTTTGTAGAAGTCATGATATTTCAAATCGGCGGTTAAAAACACATCAGCGTCGGCAGAAATTGCATTTGAAATGGCAAAAGCACCGCTTCCGCCAAGTACGGCTACTTTTTTAATGCTGCTTTTTACCAGTTCTGAGTGCCTGATTATTCCACAATGAAAAGTTTTTTTGACTTCTTTCAGAAAATCTTCAGGATTTCGCTCGGTTTCAAGCTCCCCGATCATTCCCATTCCCAAATGCTGATTTTCATTTTCCAGTGCATAGATCTCATAAGCAACTTCTTCATAAGGATGGCTATGAAAAAGACTTTTCAGGATTTTTGCCTGTTTATGAACGGGAAAAGTTACTCCCAGCTGGACTTCTTCTTCAAAATGAACTTTTCCCTTTTCGCCAATTACCGGATTAGAATCTTCATTCCCTCTAAAACTTCCTTTACCTTCCACATTAAAACTACAGTTATCATAATTTCCAATACTTCCGGCACCGGCTTTAAATAAGGCTTCCCTCACTTCATCGGCATTTGCACGGGGCACAAAGGTCACGAGCTTTTTTATCGAATCTTTCCTCGGAATCAGGATTTTCCGATTGACCAAACCCAGTTTTTCTGCGATCATATCATTCACACCTTTGTAATTATTATCCAGAGCGGTATGGATCGCATAAATGGAAATATCATTTTTTATAGCTTTCAAAACTGTTCTTTCCACATAATTTTTGCCGGTGAGCTTTTTTAATCCGGAAAAAATAATAGGATGAAAACTGATAATAAAATTGCAGTTCTTAGCAATAGCTTCTTCAACTGTTGCCTCGAGCGTGTCCAGTGTAATTAGTGCCCCGGTAACTTCATTGCCCGCATCACCTACCAAAAGCCCTACATTGTCAAAATCTTCAGCATATCGAGTGGGAGCAAATTCTTCTATAATATTAATTACTTCCTGTATGATCATATTTTAATATTTTAGCTTTTCAAAGATAAATATTATACAAAGCCTTCCATGTTCAATCCCAGAAAATTGCTCTATCCATTTTCCCTGCTATACGGAGGAGTAACGGCGGTTCGAAATTATCTGTACGATCATTCTTTTCTGAAATCTCAGGAATATTCGTTACCGTTGATTACTATTGGGAATTTGAGCGTGGGTGGTACGGGAAAATCGCCGATGACCGAATATTTGCTGAATTTGCTTCATAAAAACTATAAACTGGCGACCCTCAGCCGTGGGTATAAACGCAGCAGTAAAGGTTTTCAACTAGTTGAAGTCAATGATGAGGTTTCAAAATCGGGAGATGAGCCACTGCAGTTTAAGAACAAATTTCCAGATATGCTGGTGGCAGTTGATGCCAATAGGAGAAAAGGGATAGAAAAATTATTGAAATTTCACCCTGATGTGATCATTTTAGATGATGCTTTTCAGCACCGAAAGGTAAAGGGAGGTTTTCAGATACTGCTTACGGCCTATGGCGATCTGTACAAAAAGGACCTTGTTTTGCCGGCCGGAAATCTGCGGGAACCTAAAACGGGTGCCAGCCGTGCCGATATGATCGTGGTCACTAAATGTCCGCAAAATCTTTCTGAAGAAGAAATGCTTGAAATCACTGATCTTCTGAAACCTGAAGTCCATCAGAAAATTTATTTCAGTTATATCAACTATTCTGAGGAGATTATTTCTGAAAAGGAAAAAATGAAGCTTGCAGAGATAGATTCTTCATTTACGCTGGTTACTGGAATTTCGAATCCGAAGCCGCTTCTGGATCATCTTCATTCAAAAAATATTCATCTAAAACATCTTAAGTTTCCAGATCATCATAACTTTTCAGAAAAAGAAATTGAAATTTTGAATACTAAAAGATCCATTCTTACCACCGAAAAAGATTATATGAGACTCAGAAAAAGGTTGGATACAGATAAGTTATTCTACCTTCCTATTGAAATCTCCTTTCTGAAAGAAGGCAATAATTTTGATCGAAGAATTCTGGATTTTATTCAAAAAAAATAAGGTGCTGAAAACACCTTATTTTTTTGGCTAATTCAAACTATATAAATTTCGTATCTCTATATAATTCTACTAACCAATTATTTGCAAAGCCTGTGCCAAAGCTCTAAACTGTTGTGGCTCTGGCTGCTAAGTGTTTGTTAATTTTGTGGAAAAACTCTTCGGTCTTATAGGGTTTGGGGATAATATCATTGAAACCATTCAGGTAAAATTCGTCTAGACTTTCATCAAGCGTGACCGCTGTTAGAGCGATAATTGGAATTTCTGAATCGAATTTTCTAATTTGGATCGTTGCTTCAATACCGCTTATTCCCGGCATGTGTATGTCCATAAGAATAAGATCGAAATCGTTGTTTTTTACTTTCTCTACGGCAATAGATCCGTTATCGGCAACATCACAAATAACCTTGTTTTTTTCCAGGATCTTTCTCGTGATCATCTGGTTGATCTTGTTGTCTTCAACAACAAGTATGCGCTTGTTCTCCATGATATCGTTGGTGAGCTTGGACTCATCGATCTTAGGAGTTGCAGGTTTTTCTTCAGCAATTTCACCTTCGGGAGCAGTAAACTTAAGTTCAAAGAAAAAGCGCGAACCTTTTCCCAGCTCACTTTCAAGCTCAATTTCGCTGCCGAGTAGGCTCAGGAGATTTTTTACAATAGAAAGTCCAAGGCCGGTACCCCCAAATTTGCGGTTGATCTGTGTGGAACCTTGGGTGAAATTCTCAAAAATCGCTTTTTGTTTTTCTTTACCAATACCTTCTCCATTATCCTTTATCTCAAAGGCGAGGGATATGTCTTTTCCTTCATGCCTGGTTTTTTTAACTGAAATCCAGATATCCCCATTTTCTGTAAATTTGATAGAGTTTCCTATCAGGTTTATAAGAATTTGAGATATTTTAAGCGGATCTCCTATTAAATTCTTCGGAATGCTTTGATCAAAATCAAAATGGATTTTTGTTTTCTTTTCATCAGCCGAATTTTTCAGGGCAATCATAACATCTGAAATTCGCTGTTCCAGGTTGAATTTAGATTCTACAATTTCGACTTTGTTGGCCTCCAGCTTGTTGAGGTCCAGAATATTGTTGATGAGCGAAAGCAGATATTCTCCCGAAAATTTTAAAGAATTTAGATGTTCTTTCTGACTTTCTGTCGGACTTTCTTCTAAAAGCAGGTGCGTCAGGCCAGTCACCGCATATAAAGGAGTTCTTAATTCATGAGTAATGGTTGAAAGAAACTGGGCTTTTGCCAAAGAAGCTTTTTCGGCATTTTCTTTTGCCAGGACCAGTTCAGAATTCTTTTTTTGAAGCAGTTCATTCGCCCTTGCCCTGAGGTTGTTATTTTTGTAAAGAGATAGTGTAAGCAAGGAAAGAATGGTGATCAGCGCCACACTCAGGATAGTGGTAAGTTTATTTACCTTCAGGGTGCGCTCCTGTTCGGCATTTTGGAGCGTGAGTTCATCAACGGTCGATTTCAAAGCGTCCATGCCAAATTTTTCGTAAGAATCTTTGGCGAGGGCCTCTTTATTCATTGAAAAGACATTCTGCCTGATCTGATTTGCTTCTTTTAAATAAGCTAAAGCGTCTTTTGGATTGCCTCTGGATTCTTCTATCTGGCTTAAGAGTTCATAAGAATACATACGCATTCCTATAAATTGGCCACTTTGAGCAATATTCAAGGCTCCTTTCGCCGCTTCCAGGGCTTTTTTATAATCTCCTTCGGCAATAAAGGCCCTGCTGCGATAATAATGAAGGCGCGAAATTTCGTAGGTGTTTTTGGAATTTTCCAGATAAACATCGGCATTATCGAGCAACGCATTGGCGCGTTCCAATTCTCCTAAAGCTAGATAAACTATGGCCTTATTTAAATCAATAATTCCCAGTTGTTCTTTGTTGCTTTCTTTTTTATAATATTCTTGGGCAAGATCTAAATACTTTAGTGCCCGCTGGTATTCCTGTTTTGAATAAAGAATTTTTCCATAGAGAATGTATGAATAAGCGAGGCCTTCCTTGTCATTTATATCGCGTTGAATGGCGATTGCCCTTTCAAGCTGGGTAATGCCTTTGTCAAATTCATGTCGAACCTGATACATTCTGGCTAAAATACTGCTCGCCAGCGCAATAAATCGTTTGTGGTCAATACTTCTGGCAAGTTGGAGGGATGTATTAAGCTCCTCCTGAGCTTTGTCAAATTCCATCGTATTGATAGAATTCTCTGCTTTTGCAAGTAATTTCCCGATATTTTCTGAGGTAGGCTTTTGGGCAAGGCTATCAGGATCCTGAAAACTGAAGCTAATCAGGCAGCAAAAGAGAATGAGAATAGTGATTAAGTTCTTCATTTTTGGGAAAATAGCTAAACGCTTTATGTCGTTAAATATAGCTATTTATCGTTAACAAGTGAAATTAAATCGATAAGACGACTTGAATATCCAATTTCGTTATCGTACCAGCCTATGAGTTTTATAAGTTTTCCGTCAATAACTGAAGTCATTTGTGCGTCAAAAACGCAGCTGTACGGGCTGTCAAGGATATCCACCGAGACTATGGGATCTTCGGTATATTGTATAATTCCTTTAAATTCGTTTTCGGCCGCTTTTTTGAATAAAGAATTCACTTCTTGAATAGAAGTAGATTTTTTCACGTTCAGCGTCATATCTGTAAGGGAACCATTTGGTACCGGAACTCTTATTCCGCAGCCTCCAATTACTTTACTGAGCTCAGGGAAAATACGAGTGAGTGCTTTAGCGGCACCTGTAGTGGTTGGGATGATAGATTGAGCAGCCGCACGGCTTCGCCTGAGATCCCGGTGTGGCTTGTCATGTAGGCTTTGATCTGAGGTGTAGGAATGAACTGTGGTAATATAGGCCTGTGAAACTGATAAATGATCATCGATCACTTTAAGCATGGGAGCAGCATTGTTTGTGGTACAGGAAGCATTCGAAATGATCTTTTCTGAACCGTCTAAAATATTTTCATTAACCCCCAAAACCACAATTTTAATTGATTCGTCTTGTGGAGGAACCGATAAAATCACCTTCTTCACACCTTTTTTTAGGTGGCCTTCCAGTTGAGCATAGGTTTTAAATTGCCCGGAACATTCAACAACATAATCGACATTATAATTGTCCCATGGGATTTCTGCAGGAGTGTGATGGTTTAACAGCGGTATGGTAATTTCATCGACTTTTATTCCCTGCGGTACCGCCGAAACCTGGTTTTTAAGAGTTCTGTGAATGCTGTCATATTTCAGCAAATGCGCAAGACTTACGGCATCATGAATGTCATTAATTGCCTTTACCTGAAAATCAGGATTTTCCAGTAATTTCCTGAATAGATTTCGGCCAATGCGGCCAAAACCGTTAATGCCGATAGTGATCTTTGCCGGCATTCTTTAGTTAATATGTTTCTGAGCTTTATATGAGGAGCGTACCAAAGCACTGCTTTCCACATGGCGGAAGCCCATTTCGAGCCCGATCTCTTCGTATTTTTTAAACTGATCGGGTGTGATAAACTGTTTTACGGGCAAATGTTTTTTGCTAGGCTGAAGATACTGGCCTATTGTTACAACATCTACTCCCGCTTCGCTCAGGTCCTGCAGCGTTTGAATCACTTCATCTTCCTGTTCTCCCAAACCAAGCATGATTCCAGATTTGGTACGGTTAATACCGCTCTTTTTCAGGTATTTCAATACCTCAAGACTGCGCTCATATTTTGCCTGTATTCGCACTTCGCGGGTTAGCCGTTTTACGGTTTCCATATTGTGTGAAACTACTTCGGGAGCAACTTCCACGATACGATCTAAATTGCGCTCATTGCCCTGAAAATCGGGAATCAGGGTTTCCAGGGTAGTTTCCGGGTTCATTCGGCGTATGGCTTTTACGGTTTCAGCCCAGATAATTGAACCCATATCTTTTAAATCATCACGATCTACGCTGGTGATCACGGCATGCTTGATTTTCATAAGTTTGATGGAACGCGCCACTTTTTCTGGCTCATCCCATTCAACGGTTTCAGGCCTTCCGGTCTTTACACCACAAAACCCGCAGGAGCGTGTGCAAATATTTCCCAATATCATAAAAGTAGCGGTACCTTCGCCCCAGCATTCTCCCATATTCGGGCAGCTGCCGGAAGTACAAATGGTATGCAGATCGTACTTGTCAACAAGGCTACGTAATTCGGTGTATTT